>NZ_JAATJL010000001.1:1896897-2213047 GCF_011927905.1 Arthrobacter pigmenti | reverse complement strand
GTCCCAGTGCGAACGAAATGACAGGACACACCCTTTATGCGTCTGCATAAAGGGTGTGTCGTACCAGCTCGATGGCTGGGTTCGGCTTAAACAGAGCGCGACGATAGAATTGACCGGTGCCCGTGTATCTTGATCACGCGGCGACCACGCCCCTCTCGGCGCCCGCGCTCGCCGCACTCACCATAGAACTAAGCCGTAGCGGCAACCCGTCTTCGCTCCACGGCTCGGGGCGTCGTGCCCGCAGGGTGGTCGAAGATGCACGGGAGACGCTGGCGAGGGCTGCCGGTGCGCATCCGTCGGAGGTCATTTTCACCTCAGGCGGCACTGAAGCGGACAACCTGGCGGTCAAGGGTCTCTACTGGGCGCGGAGCAGCGAGGACTCCCGCCGGACGCGCATCCTGTGCAGTGCCGTGGAACACCACGCCGTCCAGGACACAGTCGAATGGCTGCAGCAGCACGAGGGAGCCGAAGTCACCTGGCTTCCGGTGGACGGGGACGGGGTGGTGCAGATGGACGTCCTGCGCCGCGAACTCGATGCGGAAGCCGGGAACATTGCCCTCGTCACCGTCATGTGGGCCAACAACGAGGTGGGTGCGCTTCAGCCGATTTCCGAGATCACCACCGCCGCCGCAGAACAAGGCATTCCCGTCCATTCCGACGCGGTGCAGGCTTTCGGGTCGGTTCCGGTGTCCTTCGCCGACTCGGGCCTGGCCACCATGGCCATCAGCGGCCACAAGATCGGCGGGCCTGTCGGCGCAGGTGCGTTACTGGTCGGCCGAGCCGTAAAGCTGACGCCCGTCCAGCACGGCGGGGGACAGGAGCGTGATATCCGTTCGGGCACGCTCGACACCGCCGGTATCGCGGCGTTTGCAGCAGCCGCCGACGACGTCGTCGCTCACCTCCCAGCCGAATCCGCCCGGATCGGTGCGCTGCGGGACCAGCTGATCGCCGGCGTCGAACGCGCAGTCCCCGAAGCAGTGCTGCGCGGTCCGCGTGGGGGGCGACTGCCCGGCAATGCTCATTTCACATTCCCGGGCTGCGAGGGCGATTCGCTGCTGTTCCTGCTGGACGCTGCAGGCGTGGAGTCCTCCACCGGTTCGGCCTGCACCGCGGGAGTGCCGCGGCCATCACACGTTCTGCTCGCGATGGGTCTGAGCGAAACCGAAGCGCGCGGGGCACAACGGTTTACCCTCGGGCATACATCCGGGCCCGCCGACGTTGACGCCTTGGTGGCAGCGCTTCCCGAAGCGTACGAGCGCGCCCGGAAGGCCGGGATGTCCGGCCACGCATCATCCATCCAGACAGCAGGAACAGGTTTTCACGTATGAGAGTACTCGCAGCAATGAGCGGCGGAGTGGACTCGGCCGTCGCCGCCGCCCGTGCAGTTGAGGCGGGGCACGACGTCGTCGGCGTCCACCTGGCGCTCTCCCGTATGCCCGGAACGCTGCGAACCGGCAGTCGCGGCTGCTGCACCATCGAAGACAGCCGCGATGCCTGGCGGGCCTGCGACATCCTCGGCATCCCGTACTACGTCTGGGACTTCTCGGAACGGTTCAAGGAAGACGTCGTGGATGACTTCATCGCCGAGTACGCTGCCGGGCGCACTCCCAACCCCTGCATGCGCTGCAACGAGCGCATCAAGTTCGCCGCGCTGCTGGAAAAGGCGCTCGCGCTCGGTTTCGACGCCGTCTGCACCGGGCACTACGCGAAGGTCATCGAGAACGCCGACGGCAGCCGGGAACTGCACCGCGCGGCGGACTGGGCGAAGGACCAGTCCTATGTACTGGGCGTCCTGACCCACGAACAGCTCAGGCACTCCATGTTTCCGCTCGCCGACACACCCTCCAAGGCAGAGGTCCGCGCGGAGGCCGAGCGGCGCGGGCTTTCGGTCGCCAACAAGCCGGACAGCCACGACATCTGCTTCATTCCCGACGGCGACACCCGCGGCTGGCTCGAGGAGCGTATTGAACTGACCGAGGGCGACATCGTCGATGTGGACGGCGAGAGAATCGGGACGCATCCGGGCGCCAACGCCTTCACCGTCGGCCAGCGCAAGGGTCTTAAGCTGGGACGTCCCGCCCCGGACGGCAAGCCCCGTTTTGTGCTGGAGATCCGGCCCAAGGAGAACACCGTGGTGGTCGGTCCCGAACGGATGCTTGCCGTTGACGAGCTGCGCGGAATCAAGGTCTCCTGGGCAGGAGAGCCGATTCCCGCCGTCGAAACCGGCGAGGAATTCGAATGCATGGCCCAGGTGCGGGCGCACGGCGACCCTGTCGACGCGAAGGCGTGGGTGGAGCACGACGACGACGGGCGCCAGAGCCTGACTGTCCGCCTTATCGAACCGATGCGCGGCGTCGCCCCAGGCCAGACCGTCGTGATCTACCAGGGCACGCGCGTGTTGGGCCAAGCTACCCTGGACTCGGCCCGCTCGCTTGAGCGGCCGGACCTCGCCACCCGCTGACGCCTTCCCGGACACAATGCGCTGCAGCCTGAGGGTTTCTGCTTAACTGGAAACATGACAGATAACAACCGGGACTTCGACCCCGCCGCGAGCTCCCTTGCCGGCGAGGTCGATCCAGCAGTCATGGAGGAGTTGCTCGCGGTCCGCGGCAGCATTGACAACATCGACGCAACCCTGGTGTACCTGCTCGCCGAACGGTTCAAGGCCACCCAGCGCGTTGGGCACCTGAAGGCCGACCACCAGTTGCCTCCCGCAGATCCGGCACGCGAGGCTGCGCAGATATCCAGGTTGCGTGCGCTCGCCGAGGAAGCACACCTCGACCCCGCGTTCGCGGAGAAGTTCCTGAACTTCATCATCTCCGAGGTCATCAGGCACCATCAGGATATCTCAGAGAACCATTCATCGCGCGATGCCTGATGCCGTGACAGTCACCGCGGCCGGTGACTGGCCGGGCCAGGATCCGGCCGAAGCGATCCGCACCATCCGTGGAGAGCTTGGGAGTCCGAACCTGCCGTTCCTTCCCTCGTTGCCGCAGCGGGGAGCCGGCAGCGACGAGGTTGGCCGGACGGCCGCGCTGCTGAGCGAGCTTCCCGTCGACCTGCAACCTCACGGCTGGCGCCTGGTCGATCGGCCGGGACAGGACCTCCGCCGTGCGGCTTCAGCCCTGTCCACCGATCTGAACGTTCTCGCGGACCTGGTCGGCGCGGAAGCGGACCCTACTGCAGGGTTCAAGATTTCCTGCCGTGGACCGCTTTCCATGGCCGCTAATCTGTACCTTCATAACGGCGAGCGGGCGCTCCTTGACCATGGGGCCCGTAGAGACATCCGTGATGCCCTGGTGGACGGCGTCGTCTCCCTGGTGCGACGCACTGCAGCGGCGAACCCGGCCACGGAATTGACCGTGCAGTTGGATGAGCCCGAGATTGCTGACGTGCTTGGCGGTGCCATCCCCACGGCGAGCGGCTACCGCACCCTCCGTGCCATACCCCAGCACGAGGTCATCGAAGCCTGGACAGCGGTTGCTGAGGCCGCCCAGGAAGCCGGTGCCGCCGTCGTCGTCCTTTCCTTCCGTGAGACCGAAGCGCTGCAGGTTCTGACGCGGACGCCGAAGGTCGGCTTTGCAGTGCCCGTAGCCGGGGCAACCGGTCAGGACTGGGAAGCGATCGCTGAACTCGTTGAGGGCGGCCGGCAGTTCTGGGCAGCTCTTCCCGTGCCGGTGCAGCGGCCGGTGAAGGTTCAGGACACGACGGAGACGCTGCTGCGTCCCTGGCGAGGTATCGGGCTCCCGCTCTCGAGCCTGGGTGCCGTTAGGCTGCTGCCCGCCGAAAGACTCTCCGAGGATGGGCCGGACAACGCGCGCCGAATGCTGAGGCATCTCCACTCAAGCGCCGATGCCCTGAACCAGGCGATCGCCGACGCCTGAACGCTACACCCGACGCTCCCAACGTGCCGGCGCTTCTTCGGCGGGGAGGTCGCCATTGTAGGGAGATGTTTCATAGGTAAATCTGCCCGCGTACACGAGCACCGGGCCCAGCTGCCGGTGCAGAACGTTGGAGGAGATGCGGAAACAGTTCTCGGCGGAGTCCCACCATTGCTCTACATACGCCTTGGCACCGATAAATTCCGGGATCGGCAGTCTCAGCGGACCGGCGAACACACGGGTGTTCCAGGAGACCATGCGCATCCGGCCGTTGGCGGTCACCTGGCACGTCAACGCCGTAGCCATCCGCCGATGGATTCCGAGGTAATCAACAAGACCGTCATCTGTCCAGGACGTCGTGTCCTCAAAGATGCGGTGTGCGGCCGCGAAGTGGAAGTCGCGGCGGGCGGTGAGGGAGGGCCGGCCGAACGGATCGGTGTGAGCCCAGTTCCGCACCCTGAACTGCACGTTGCCCTCGTACTCCGGGAAGAACGTATGCTCCCGGGCAGCCACCGCGAAAACGGGCCGCATGATCTTCGATGGGCTGCCCGCAACGTCGAACGTGCCCCTGCAGGTGGCATGTGCCCCGCTGTGCTGATGGAAACTGAAGTAGTGCTGCAACTCGGGCTGGAGCCGGCGGAAGTCTTCTCCGAGCGCGAACTGGTAGATGGACAGCGTCACGGCCATCTCCTTTCAGCAATCCAGTCCAGGATGATGCGGGCAGTGAACCGTCCATGCGCACGGAGCATCGGGCTACTCCGGAGATCCGGCTGCATTCCGTAATGGGTCATGTAAGCGGCAAGGACCGCGAGCCAACTGTCGACGTCATCGGGATCCGCCGCCGCTGACAAGGGCGAGTCCCGCAACCACGGGCGCGGATCGATACCGCCGTGACGGGCGTAAACGAGCAGACCAATCCAGTCCGCCCACGCCGGTCCGTGAGCGAGGAAGTTCCAGTCACAGACGAAAGCACGATTGTCGCTGCGCTGAATGATGACGTTGTCGGCCCTCAGATCGTTGTGCAGGATGGCATCGCCCTTCAAGGCATCGGCGCTGCGGTTGCACAGCGCTTGCAGCTCGCTCAACCGTCCGGCCGTCCACGGCGGAAGAAAGTCGGGCAGCCCACCGCTGGCGCCCAAACGATGGAAGATTGAACTGACCTCCGGATCGTCGCTGAGCCCGGCTGCCATCGGGCCGCCGGTCACGCCGCGCGGTAGCCCGGCCAAAGCGTCCTGAATCGTCACGAGGCTCTCGTGGATCGAACCGAGGTCGGCTTCCGTCCAGGGCGTTCCCGGCATGTAGCCGTGAATTGTCTCGAAGCAGAGAACCTGCCAGGCGCCGTCGTCGTCATCTGCGGTGAAGGCCGCCCGAAGGTGCGGGACAGGAAGGTGTGGGGGAAGCAGTTCGAGCACCGCCTGCTCCCGCACATACGCGTCGTGGATGAACTTATCCGAGGACGGCGCCGCCTTGACGAAAAGACTATGCTCGCCGGACTCGACGATCGCGGCGAAGCCGGGAGTGAAGCCACCGCCTGCCAGCACGGTGCTGCGGACCGTGCTACCGAGCTGAACCTCGATGCGGGACCGTACCGATTCGGGGAGCGTGCTCCACTCGCGCCGCCGGGACGTCCGGGTGTAGTCGAACACCTCGGGCTGCGTTCCCATGCTAGAGCCGCCCCGTTGCTTTGAGCCTGATATAAAGGTCAGCCAGTTTGGACGGAAGCTCGTGCGGCGGTTCGTCGACCACCTCCGCGCCCAACTGGTGCAGACGGGCCTTGATGGCTGCACGGTCGAGGAGTGCCCGCTCGGCGGCCGCCGCGCGGTAGGTCTCAGCCGCTGTTGTTCGCTCGCGCCGCAGTTCGTCGAGGTGCGGGTCGCGGACCGAAGCCACAACGACGACGTGCTGTGAAGTCAGGGACGGCAGCATCGGAAGGAGTCCTTCCTCCACCGCTCCGGAATCGAGGGCGGTGAGCAGCACAACCAGCGAGCGGTGGGCAGAAATGGACCGGACCTGCGCTGGCATCTGGGAGAAATCAGCCTCGATCAGTTCCGAATCAAGTGGGGCCATGGCCGTCACCAGCGAGGCAAGCAGGTTGCCCTTTGCGGCGGACTCCACGCGAGCACGGGGCCTGCGGTCGAACGCGAGGAAATCCACGCGGTCACCGCCACGCTGCGCAAGAACCGCGAGCAGGAGGGACGCCTCGATACCCGTGTCGAGCCGTGGCTCGTCCTCGATCCGTGCGGCGGAGGTCCGGGAGGTGTCCAGCACGATCACCACCCGCCGGTCCCGTTCCGGGCGCCACGTCCGCACAACGGTGTCGCGCCGTCGCGCCGTTGCTCGCCAGTCGATCGAGCGTACGTCGTCGCCGCGAACGTAATCCCGGAGGGAGTCGAACTCGGTACCGGCTCCGCGAATCTGTACCGCGGCCCGGCCATCCAGTTCACGAAGCCGGCGAAGCTTGGACGGCAGGAGGCGTTTGGAGTGGAAGGGCGGCAATACCCGAAGGCCGCCCGGCGTCTTGAGCGTAAGTTGGCGCGCGGCAAGTCCGAGCGGGCCGACACTGCGTATTGTCACATGGTGCACAGCCAGGTCACCGCGGCGCCGGGGAACGAGTTGCACCTCCACACGCCGCCCTTCGCCAGGCGGCACGGAGACCCGTTGAACCGGATTCACAGCGCCTGCGGACGGCTGCCACCCCTCGCGGATCCAGCCGCGGAGCGCCCGTCCCGAGTGATTCCGTACCGTTAGCGTGCTGTGGGCGCTCTCCGTCAACCGCACCGACTCAGGGAGCGTACGTTCGACGCCCACGCGGCGCGGCGAGGCAGCCAGGAGGAGGTCCACAGCGCAAGCGAGCACCAGCAAGGCGAGCCACACTGCGAGGGAGACCGGGCCGGGGTAGAGAATAACCGGCAGCACACCGAGCAGCGCACAAAGGACTAGACGGGATGTAATGCTCATTCCGAAGCGCCCACGGGTTACCTGGGCACCGGCACTGTGGCGAGGATGCTGCCGAGTATGCTATCCACGCTGACACCGTCCATCTGGGCTTCCGGACGCAGCGCCACCCTGTGCCGCAGGGCGGGGAGCGTTAGGGCCTTCACGTCATCGGGCGTGACGAAGTCGCGTCCGGCGAGCCATGCCCATGCACGCGACGTGTTCAACAGCGCCGTTGCCCCACGTGGGGAGACACCCAACTGGAACGACGGCGCCGACCGGGTCGCGCGCACTACATCCACGATGTAGCCGATCACCTCGGGCGCAATGTTCACTCTCTGCACCGCCTGCCGGGCCTTCGCCAGATCCGACTCTCCCGCGACCGCCCGGACACCGGCACCGGACAGGTTCCGGGGATCGAAGCCGGCACTGTGGCGGCGGATCACCTCGATCTCGTCGTCGCGTTCCGGTAGAGGGAGGGTGAGCTTGAGCAGGAACCGGTCCAGTTGTGCTTCCGGCAGTGGATAGGTCCCCTCATACTCCACCGGGTTCTGCGTAGCGGCCACGATGAACGGATCCGGCAGTGCACGGCTTACGCCGTCGACCGAGACCTGACGCTCTTCCATGGCTTCGAGAAGTGCTGCCTGCGTTTTCGGCGGCGTCCGGTTGATCTCGTCAGCGAGCATGATGTTGGTGAAGACCGGCCCCTCGCGGAAGGTGAACTCCGCAGTCCGCGACTCGAAGATCAGTGAGCCCGTGATATCACCGGGCATCAGGTCCGGAGTAAATTGCACCCGCTTGGTATCCAGGCTGAGCGCAGCAGAGAGGCTGCGCACCAGAAGGGTCTTCGCTACGCCGGGCACACCTTCGAGCAGGACGTGCCCCTTGGCCAGCAGGGCAATCAGAAGACCGGTCACCGCGGCGTCCTGCCCGACGACCGCCTTCGCCACCTCGTCGCGGACAGCAACAAGGGCTTCCCGAGCTGACTCCGTCGTGCGGGTCCCGGCGCCGGGTGCGGCTGGATCTCTGTCCGGGGCGTCTCTGTCCGGGGCGTCACTGTTGGCCGGAGCTTCTCCCGGCCGGTAGGACGGGGGTGCCGGCTGATACGGGTGTTGTTGACTCATGCGCGTCGGATCTCCTGTTCGAGGTCTTCCAGTTCCTGGCTCCAGCGCACCAGCTGCGCGTCGGAGCGTGGCGTAAAGGTATTAAGGATTCGGTCCACATCCTGATGGTCGCGCCCACACTTTCGGGCCGCGGCGGCAACCACTTCGAATCGGGATCCGGACTGCGGGACCCGCAACATCGCGGCCAGGCGGTTGAGGGTGCCGGCGCGCAGTGTGTCCGCGGCATGCTCGACGGCGTTGGCGTCCTGGTAGAGCCGGGCCCGTCCGGCCGCGGTTTCCGCCGAACGTACGACGACGGGCAACGGCTCCGTCACCAGCGGTCCGAGCCGGCGGCCGCGCCACAGGATAGCCAACAACGCCGTCACCAGAAGCCAGAACATCAACGGGTTCACGAAAGCGGGCAGGAGGCTCAGAGGATCAACTGGTCCGGCAGCGGCCGGTACATCCTCGGCGGTGGGCTGGTACCAGACGAGTGTCGGATTACTTCCGAGTGTTCTGAGAGATAACGCCGCGTTCCCGTGTTCATCGACGAGTTCGTTGCTCAGGACAGCGCCGTTCCCGATGACGAGCGCATTGCCGCCGGTCGTTGCAGCGAACGTACCGCTTGCCTCGGCGTCGCCACCTGTTGGAATAGGGAAGCAGGTGACGTCACCGCGATACGTGCGGCCGCCCGGACTGGTGGTTTCGGCCGCTTGCGCGTCAGCGTTCGCACACTCCGCCGTGAGCGGGTCGGTAATCGTTTCCGGTACCACCCCTGCGGACCGGATGCCGGGGGCGAGCTCGTTCAGGATAGGTAAGCTCGGCTCGATCAGGACAACCCTGTCGGCAAGCCCTGCGCCCAGATCCGCCAATTGATCGGGCCCCAGCCAGCCGTTGGGGTCATGAAGCAGGAGCGTGTCACTTGGCCCCTCAAGGGCTTCCTGCGCCTGCTCCAACGTTGTTGCCGGAATTACCTCAATACCGCTGCGCTTCAACACTTCGGCGGTGGCTCGCGCGCCCTGCGGTGCAGGGTTACTGGGGGAGAGCGGGGTGCCGTCGTTCGACGTCGCAACGAGTGCGCCGACGATCACCGAGATGACGAGCAGCGAGCCCAGGATGAGCCATGGACGCGCCCGCGACAGATGATTCGTAACGGTGCGGCGCACACTTCCCCCGTCGCCGATCACCTCCGCATCGCGCTGCCGTTCTGCCGAAGCAGGGGGCGCCGTCGTCGTCGTTTCGCTCATACTGGTGCCGCCCATTGAGCCGTCGCACGGGCGGACTGGGGCTGGGAAACCGTCAGGTTCCGGTCCAGCGCGACTGACCGCTCGTAATCGCTCGGGGTCGCGGGCCGGGCGCCGTAATGCACTTCATTGAAGCGTAAGGCCAACCAGGAGATGTCCGTCTCGAATGCACTGAACGCGCCCTGCAGCCGGTCGGCGACTTCGCCGGCTGTCCGGCCGGGCTGGTCGTCGAGGACAAGCCGCTCCTCGGCGGAGCGCGTGATGGCACGGAACCTTTCCGTGAGCGCCTCATCCCAGTTACTTCCGGCCGCGGCTTCATCAGCGAGTGCGCGGTGCGCCTCCGCGGAGAGCCGGGATGTCTGTTCGAACACTGCAGGCCCGGAGCGCTTCCTGCGGGCATTCAGCCGTGGACGGACGAGAAGTACGGCAATTACGATGACGACGGCGGCGCCGACGGCAAGCAGGATGGTTCCCAGCCCGGCGTCCACGCCCCTGATCTGTCCCAGGAGTTCGCCAAGCCAGTTGAGGATCTCAGTCCAGATTCGCTCAAGCAGGGAGGGCTCGGCTTCCTGGTAGACCGGTTTCGATAACTCTTCCTGCAGAAGTTGCCTGGCCTCCTCGTCGTCAGGCTGGACCGGAACGCCCGCCCATACGGGCCAGTCAATAACGTTTTTCTGCATGCGCACTCAGGGCCCGGGCCGTGAGGGAGGGCCCGCAGATCCGGGATGCCCGAATTGCCCGGCGGACTGGCCCGGGATTGGGTGGGACACGCCGGTTGCGCGGGCCTCGTTCTCCCGGAGCAGGACGATGTCGAAGCCTTCCCGCCGGATCCTGAGATCTACGTAAAGCAGTGCCGTTACTCCGGCCTGGAAGGCAAATCCGATGGCTGTGAATATGGCCGTGATCGACTGCAGGATCAGCAGCAGGGGCAGTGACTGGACCATCCCGGTCTCGAAGGAGGCAGGATCGGTGGTGAATGACCCGAATCCGAAGCCAAGGAAGGAGATCGGCATGGTGACGATCTGAGTGATGACGGAAACGATGATCGCGGTGAGAATAAGGATGCCGAACGTACGCCACCAGTTTCCGGTGGTGAGGGTCCAGGATCTGCGAAGGGCGGCGATTGGCCCGACATTTTCCAGCATCAGCGCCGCAGGCGCCATGACCCACTTGACGTTGAGCCAGGCGGCAACCGCGACGGCGGCCAGTGTTCCGACGATGATGATTGCGATGGAACCTTCCTCCAGCGCCACCGCGAGGCCAACAAAAATAACCACGAGGATGGTGATCGAGACGGTCCAGATCAGGAACAGTATGGCTCCCAGCCCCAGCAGTGGAAGGATACGCCGCCCGGCGAGTTTCCACAGCGCTTTGAACCCTGTGCGTTCGTTCAGGACGGCCCTTGCGATAGGGATGATCAGGACTCCCTGGAGGATCAGCACGCCTACTGATGTCAGGAGAATCAGAACCGAGCCGACAGACAGGAATGACGCAATCAGGCCTACGGTCTGCTCTGTCGAAGCGGTGAACGGGTCCAGCGTCGCGAGCGATCCGGTAAGCCCGAAAGTCAGGAGAACGGTGATGATGCCGACGATCACCTGGAAGAGGATGGCCGAGCCGAAGGTGGCAAGAGCGTTGCGCCGGCAGGCTTGGAAAGCGCCGTCGAGAATCTCGCCCAGTCCGAGCGGACGCAGCGGAATGATCCCAGGTTTCGGTGGTGCCTGATACCCCGGGAATCGGCCCGGCGGGTAAGCCGGCCATCCCTGGGCACCCGAATTGGCGGGCTGCTCAGACGGCCAAGGCTGGTTCTGGCCCCACTGTGGTTGGGGCGGCTGGTTCTGCCCATGCTGTGGCGGTCCGGAGGGAGGCTGCCATGGCCGGTCTTCCGGTTTTCCTCCCGGGAAGTTCCCGCTCATGATGATCCCCTTACATACATTTGCTGCCACTGCTTTTATAGCGACTGCGCCTGGCTCATCTAGAACTATAGTTACCGGCGCCGACGTTTAGTGTCTTTCCTGTTCTCCGGCCCAATTGTTCCTGACCCGGGGCCGCCAGTAATCGTCCTCTAGGATGACAGGAGCGCAGCGGGATGCCGGATGTGCTTGGTGCGCCAGCGCGCCAATGCGACATTGGTTGGGGCAATGGGAGAACATGGAGTCATGAAGGCACGCATTCTGGTCATAGACGACGACGAAGCACTGGCCGAGATGATCGGTATCGTACTGCGCAACGATGGGTTCGACCCGGTGTTCTGCGCCGACGGCGCGCAGGCGTTGGAGATCTTCCGAAGTTCCAAGCCCGATCTTGTGCTGTTGGATTTGATGTTGCCTGGTGTGGACGGCATCGAAGTGTGCCGGCAGATCCGCAACGAATCGGACCTTCCGATCGTCATGCTTACCGCGAAGTCGGACACCTCGGATGTAGTCCGAGGACTTGAATCCGGTGCTGATGACTACGTGCCCAAGCCGTTCAAACCGGCGGAACTGGTCGCCCGCGTGCGTGCACGCCTTCGGCCGGGTGATCAGAAAGCACCGGAAACGCTGCGAATCGGCGAGGTCAGCATCGACGTCGCGGGGCACTCGGTGACCCGGGCAGGCGAGCGTATTTCGCTGACGCCGCTGGAATTCGACCTGCTCGTGGCGCTTGCCCGCAAACCGTGGCAGGTGTTCACGCGTGAACTTCTGCTGGAGCAGGTTTGGGGATACCGGCACGCTGCGGACACCCGGCTCGTTAATGTCCATGTGCAGCGGCTGAGGTCCAAGATCGAACGCGATCCTGAGGCCCCGGAGATTGTGCTCACAGTTCGAGGCGTTGGATATAAGGCAGGACAAGCGTAATTTGAAGCGGCGTGTGAGCCAGTCCTTCGGTGCCGCGGCAGATGCCGTGGTACGGGGGTGGCGGGGGTTCCGATCCGCCACGGGGCGGGTAGCGCGTCGGTGGCGACGATCGCTGCTGTTCCGGACCGTGACGTCCACACTGGTGCTCACTGCCGTCGCGCTGGTTGCTGTCGGTGCCTTCCTCTCCAGCCAGATTGCCAACGGTCTCTACCAGGAACGCCTGGATCAATTCAAGGCCGAGGCGAGCGAGGGTCTGAGCGAAGTGAAGCAGATTTTCGCTCAGACTTCAGTGACTGGTCAGGAAGATACCGGCCAGCTCGTACGGGATACCCTGCCGAGCCTGGAAGGCGGGGGCGCCGACGCGCCCCGTCAGTTCATCCTGGCTGACGTGCCGGAACAACAAACGAGCGACTTCATCATTTCCCCGTTCGGAAGTAACGACCTCACAGAGTCAGCGGCGATTCCCGACCAGCTGATCCAGGCGGTCAGGACAGGCGATGCACAGTATTGGTCTCCTACCAGCTTGCCAACCTCGGCAAGCGGAACCGAACTTAACGTGCCGGGAATCGCCTTCGGCACGAAGGTGACCCTCCCACCTGAGCAGACAGAGTATGCGCTGTACCTTCTCTACGATCTTTCTTCGATGCAAGCGACACTCGACTACATACACGGTGTCATCTGGATCGGTGGAACGCTGCTGCTGCTGACAATAGGCGCGATTGTCTGGCTGGTCACCCGAAGTCTGGTGGGACCGGTCAGCCATGCGGCGCTGGTATCGGAGAAACTTGCTGCCGGCCAGCTGCAGGAACGCATGGAGACGCAGGGAGAGGACGAGGTAGCACGGCTTGGCGCCTCCTTCAATCACATGGCAGCGAGCCTCCAAGACCAGATCACGCAGCTCGCACAGCTCTCGCAGATGCAACAGCGATTCGTTTCGGACGTGTCCCATGAGCTCAGGACGCCGCTCACAACGGTGCGGATGGCGGCCGAAGTCCTGCACGAAGCGCGCCGTGACTTCGATCCCGTGAACCGACGCTCAGCGGAGATCCTTTACAACCAGGTTGAGCGCTTTCAGGCGCTCCTTGCAGACCTGCTCGAAATTTCACGGTTTGATGCCGGCGCCGCAGTTCTCGATGCGGAACCCACCGATATTTTTCAGCTCGTGCAACACGTTATCGATGGCGCGCAACCCCTGGCAGACAGCCACAAGTCGGAAATCACTGTCATCTCGAGCGAAACCAAGTGCGTGGTGGATGCGGACCCGCGCCGGATAGACCGTATCCTGCGTAATCTCGTATTGAATGCGCTCGAACACGGCGAAGGCAAGCCCATCAATATCTACATTGCTTCCAACCCGGATGCGGTTGCCGTTGCCGTACGGGACCATGGCATCGGAATGTCCCCGCTGGACGCGGCACGGGTATTCGACCGGTTCTGGCGCGCAGACCCTGCGCGCGCTCGGACAACCGGGGGCAGCGGCCTGGGGTTGTCCATTGCCACAGAGGACGCCCGCCTGCATGGAGCCTGGCTGCAGGCCTGGGGGTCGCCCGGGGAGGGGTCCTGCTTCCGGCTGACCCTGCCGAAACGGCGAGACGCGGTGCTGAAAGTCTCGCCCCTGCCGCTTCCTCCCCGACAGGCAGCGCTTCCGCCTGGACCGGTTGAGGCCAACCAGGCAGCGCCGGACGCGCTTCCGACTTTGCACGGCGCAGTAGGGGGAGACCGATCGTGAAGCTTCTGCGCAACTCGCGCTTTGTTATCGCTCTCGCCCTGCTGGGAGCCCTTACCGCGTGCTCGTCAATTCCCACGGCTGGTCCCATCGGTACCATCGAGGCGACCGCAGAGGCGGAGAACGACGGGGGATTCGTGAATAATCCTCCTCCGCCCAGGGAAGGTTCCAGTGCGGCAGAAGTGCTCGAGGGGTTCCTTTTCGCAGGAGTTGGTGTGTCAGATAACTTCAGCGTCGCCAGAGAATACCTTACGCCGGCGCTTGCGCAGACCTGGGAGCCGGAGGAAGAGATTACTATCTACCGCTCTGACCCCATTGTCAGTCCCACGCCTACAGACGGACAGTTGCAGCTACAGGTAGAGGTAGCCGGTTACATTGACGCAGCCGGAATACGTAGCAATGTGCCCGCCGGAAGCACTGAGTCCCTCTCCGTTCGGATGGAGCGGGTGGAGGGTGAGTGGCGTGTCGCGGAAATTCCGAATGGGATCATGATCTCAACCGCGGATGCGGTGAATCTGCTGCAGTCGCACGAGCTGTATTTCTACAGCAGCACCAGCGAGTTCTGGGTGCCGGACGTTCGCTGGTTCGTCAACCGTCAGGGGATTGCTTCGAATATTGCGCAAGCACTCATCAATGGTCCCGCACCGTATCTGCAAGGCGCCGTGATCAGCGCGTTCCCGGAGAACGCGGCGTTGGCGGTCGAATCGGTTCCCATCGAATCGGGTACCGCTACCGTCGATTTGACTGAAGAGATTCTGGACAGCACAGATGACCTTCAGCGCCAGCAGATGGAGCAGCAACTCGAGGTGACGCTGACTGCGCTCGATACGGTAAATTCGGTCGAGCTGAGATCAGGCACTCTGTCTCTCGCGGATTCCGACGCGAACCTGAATACGATTCGGGACCAGGCCGTGGGAAGTCAGCAGGTCGCCATCTCGGAAAACGAGCTGGTCTATCTCGAAGGCGGGGCGCTGAGGCCGGTCGAGGACGTGCCTTCCATCGCCACGCTGGAGCCGATCGATCCGGCGATGTCCTACGGCAGCACCAGAAGCTTCGCTTTCCTCAACGCCGCTCGAACGCAGTTGTTCGCGACTGGTGAGGGGGAGGCGGTGAGGACGGTACTCAGTGGCTCCAATTTGACTGCGCCGAGCTTCGACCCCACTGGTTGGCTCTGGACAGCAGGGACCAGCAACGAGTCGTCCTATGTACGCGCCATTCCGCCCGGTGGGAACGAGGGCGACGCAGTACAGGTTCTTGCCCCGTGGCTTGGAGATCGGACCATCAGTGAAATCCGTATCTCACGAGACGGTGCTAGGGCCCTGATTGTGTCCCAGCAGTCAGGTCAGAGCCAAGTTCTTCTCTCCGGTGTCAGCCGGACGGAAGAGGGCGTGCCGCAGAGCCTCAGCGAGCCAATCTCTCTCGACGCGTCCGGACCGGTCAACGCGGCAAAGTGGGTGTCGGAAACCTCAGTTCTCGTCGCGCAGACATCCAGTGACGATCCCGTCGTCGCGACGCTCATCCCGTTTGCAGGGGACTCAACCGACTTTCAGCCCCCACAAGACGAAACGTCGCTCGCGATTGAACACATCAGCGCCGGAAGCGGGACGACCGCGCTGTTCGCGCAGAGCGCCGGAAGTATTTGGCAGCTGGTAGGCAGCACGTGGAACAACCAGGACGTGCCGGCGCGTGACCCTGCCTTTCCCGGCTAGGTGCTTCGAAGTCCCGTGGACTTATCCACATAGCGCCTAGGTCCGCTGCGACGCGACGCTTCGATCCGGCAAAGTGAGGAGGGTGCTCTGGAAACGACTTGCTGCGAGATTCGACGAACTGCGGCTCCGTCCCTGGCCGGTGAAGACCGGAGAAGCGTTCGGCGAGTTCTGGTCGCTCCTCTTCCCTACCGAATGCGTCGTCTGCGAACAGCCGGACAGCTCACTCTGTACTGACTGCACCGAGACATTTCGGCGTATGACGGTCCGCCCATTTCGGGCGGAGGAGAGCGCCGACGGTCTGCCTGCCTCGGAAGTCAGCGGTTCCCGACCACGAGCGGACGGTTCAGACTTCGTGCCCTTACCCGTCATCGCCTCCGGCCGTTACGCGAAGTCACTCGCCGCTGTGTTGCTGGCGTACAAAAATCATGGGCACACGGACCTGGTGCGGTGGCTGCAGGCTGCGCTTGCCGGAGCCCTGCACGAAGCTAATGCGTCTCTCTGCGTCCATGCCGCCGACGTCGTTCTGGTTCCTGTGCCCGGCAAGGGTGCTTCATTCAGGCGCCGCGGCTACGATCCACTCGCACTGCTGCTGGGCGGGTTGGCGAGACGCCGCGAGTTACCAGCCGGTGCGGTGGTAGTCCCGGCGGTCCGACACGCGCGTACACCCGCTGCGAGTGCAATCTTCGACATCGCGAAGTCAGGTCAGAAGGGACTTGGGAGGCGAGGGCGGCGTTCAAATGTTGCGTGGAGCATGGAGCCCGCTCCCGCTTACCAACGGGTTCTCCGCGGGCGTGCATGCCTGATCGTTGACGATGTTCTGACCACCGGCTCCACCATTGCGGAAACCGCCAGGGTACTTCGCGGACTGGACGCCACGGTGGCGGGCGCCGTCGTTATCGCAGCAACTCCAGCCCCTCGCGGTCGCCGCGAACGTGAAACGGAAGACCCGACGGGCTAACTGAGAGCTGACAGCGGACTCCCAGCGAACCCACCGAAAAAAACCCGCCGGTAGGGGTGAATTCAAACATCACGTGAACTAACGTGAAGTATGGGTATCGCAGCGAAGACAGTTACCCGTCGACAGCGGCTGGAAGGAGAACATCCTCGGCCGCTGTTGTGTCACCTAAGCGATTTTGGAGGGCACTAATGGAATTCATGATCAACGGGAGAAACCTGGCGGTTTCCGACCGGTTCCGCGAGTACGCGGAAGAAAAGATCGACAAAATCGAACAGCTGGGGGACAAGGTCCAAAGGCTCGACGCGAAGGTAACCAAAGAGCCAAATGCGCGTCAGGCGGACAGCGCGCTCACCGTTGAGCTTACGGTGATGGGACGGGGTCCGGTTATCCGGGCCGAAGCGTCAGCCGCAGACAAGTTCGCGGCGTTCGATCTCGCTTACAGCAAACTGCTGGAAAGGCTTCGCCGCGCACGGGACCGGCGCAAGGTGCACCACGGACGGCACACGCCGGTTGCCGTGCGTGTTGCGACGGCCGGTTTGGAACCGGCCAGCACGAGTCAGCCCATCTACGCCGAATCGTCGAACCACACCGGAAGCTCCGGTACCGACACCGCTGAGCAGTCCGGCTATGAGGTAGCGGACGATGTACCGGCCGGGGATTCGCCGGTATTGATCCGCAGGAAAGTGTTCTCGGGAACGCCGATGAGCCTGGATGACGCGGTCGACAACATGGAACTTGTGGGACACGATTTCTACCTCTTCGTGGATTCGCTGACAGGAGCCCCATCGGTGGTCTACAGGCGTCAGGGTTGGACCTATGGCGTCATCACCCTTGACTCGAAGTGCGCAGACGGCGAGGAAGACCCGCACGAGGAGCTCGTCGCCTACCGGTCGCGCGAATCGGCTACGGCTTGATTCCCGAAGCGGCATCTATGATCGAGCAATGACCTCGACCCTGACCCTCCCTCAGGCACGTCGGATCGCCTTGGAGGCCCAGGGACTGTCAAGAGTACGGTCCACCCAGCCCGCGGGAACGCGGGAGGTGGGCCGTATCCTTGAGCGAATCCAGCTCCTGCAGATTGACTCCGTCAACGTATTGGCCCGTAGCCACTACCTCCCGGTCTTCGCGCGGGCCGGCGCATACGACCGCGCGTTGCTGGACCGTATGGCCGGGCAGTCGCCGCGTCGGCTCGTCGAGTACTGGGCGCATGAGGCGAGTTTCATCCGACCGGCCCTCTTCCCCTATCTGCTGACCGTTCAGAGCCGAAAGTGGGCCAGCGCTTCCTCCCTTCCGGAGGAACTGACGGAGTCGCTGAGCTCACGCATTCTGGAACTGCTGGAGAGATCCAGGCCGCTCACAGCTGCGCAGGTACAGGACCGAATCGGCCACGTCGAGGATAGAACCTCGGACCAGTGGGGCTGGAACTGGTCCTCGGTCAAACGGGTATTGGAGGACCTGTTCCAGCACGGGCTCGTGACATCGGCGGGAAGGACACCACAGTTTGAGAGACGTTACACGCTCACCGGGAAGGTCATGCCGGATCTGGTCCGTGCCCAGGTGGATGTGTCCGCCGAGGAGGCCTATCTCCACCTTGCCGAACGTGCAGCTAAAGCGCTGGGCATCGGAATGGTGCGTTGTATAGCAGACTATTTCCGGACACCCATCAAGCCGACAACGGCCGCAATCCATACTTTGGTGCAGCGCGGCACGCTGGTTCCGGTCAGCGTGCAGGGCTGGTCTCAGCCTGCGTACCGCTTCGCCGGGTCCATTCTTCCGCGGTCAGCCGACGGTCGTGCGCTGCTGAGCCCTTTCGATTCCATGGTTTTCGAACGGCGACGGCTCTTGGCGCTCTTCGGCTTTCACTATCGCATCGAAATTTACACGCCCGCTCAGAAACGGCAATTCGGTTACTACGTCCTGCCCTTCCTGCTGCGCGATCAAATGGTTGCGCGGGTGGACCTGAAGGCGGACCGTCCCTCCGGCCGGCTCCTGGTGCGGGCTGCGCACGGCGAGTTGTCGATGCCGCCAGATACCGGCGTCGAACTGGCCGAGGAACTGACGCTCATGGCGCGGTGGTTGGGGCTCAGCCAGGTTGTCGTGGAAGAGCGTGGCGACCTCTCGGCGGAGCTGGGAGCCTTGATGGTCGGCAAGTATGGCTGGGAACTAAATCGGGGGACAGTACGTCTCTCACGTAGACTGAACTCGCCAGAAAGCGGCGTACCTAGATTGGGAGCAAAAACCAGTGCCATCACTTCTTGAACGAGTCCTACGTACCGGCGATAAGAAGACACTGAAACAACTCCGCAATTACGCCGATGCGATCAACGTCCTGGAGGACGAGTTCCGCGGCCTCAGCGACGAGGAGCTGCGGGGAGAAACAGAGAAGCTCAAGCAGCGCTACAAGGACGGCGACACGCTGGAGGCGCTGCTGCCGGAGGCATTCGCTGCCGTAAGGGAAGCTTCAAGCCGAACCCTCGGCCTTCGGCACTTCGACGTTCAGCTCATGGGTGGAGCGGCCCTTCACCTTGGCAACATCGCCGAGATGAAGACCGGTGAGGGTAAAACCCTTGTTGCCACGGCGCCCGCCTACCTCAACGCGCTGACAGGTAATGGCGTTCATATCGTCACGACCAACGATTACCTCGCGGAGTACCAGTCCGACCTCATGGGCCGCGTCTTCCGTTTCCTCGGCATGAGCTGTGGATGCATCCTCTCGAAGCAGGACCCGGCTACGCGCCGCGAACAGTACGCTTCCGACATAACTTATGGAACCAACAACGAGTTTGGGTTCGATTACCTGCGCGACAACATGGCCTGGAGCGCAACTGAGCTGGTGCAGCGCGGACACAACTTCGCCATCGTTGACGAGGTCGACTCCATCCTGATCGACGAAGCCCGCACGCCCCTCATTATCTCGGGGCAGGCATCCGGTGACGTCAACCGTTGGTACACCGAATTCTCCAAGGTTGTTACCCGGCTGACGCGGGAGACCGACTATGAGGTCGACGAGAAAAAGCGGACAGTCGGCGTGCTGGAAGGTGGAATCGAGAAGGTTGAGGATTACCTCGGCATCCAGAACCTGTATGAGTCGGCGAACACGCCCCTGATCGGATTCCTCAATAACGCCATTAAGGCCAAGGAACTGTTCAAGCGCGACAAGGACTACGTGGTCCTCAACGGCGAGGTCATGATCGTCGACGAGCACACGGGCCGAATCCTCGCCGGCCGGCGTTATAACGAAGGCATGCACCAGGCGATCGAGGCGAAGGAAGGCGTCGAGATCAAGGCCGAGAACCAGACGCTCGCCACCGTGACCCTGCAGAACTACTTCCGCCTGTATGAGAAGTTGTCCGGCATGACCGGCACCGCTGAAACAGAAGCTGCGGAGTTCATGGGTACCTACAAACTTGGCGTCGTTCCCATTCCGACCAACATGCCGATGATCCGTGATGATCGCTCGGACCTGATCTACAAGAATGAAATCGCCAAGTTCGAGGCGGTCGTCAAGGACATCGCGGAACGCCATGAACTGGGTCAGCCGGTTCTCGTCGGCACCACCTCTGTCGAAAAGAGCGAGTACCTGTCCAAGCAGCTGGCGAAGGCAGGCATCCGTCACGAAGTGCTGAACGCAAAGAACCATGCGCGGGAAGCGGCGATCGTCGCTCAGGCCGGTCGAAAGGGCGCGGTCACGGTTGCAACCAACATGGCCGGTCGCGGTACGGACATCATGCTCGGCGGCAACGCGGAGTTCAACGCGGTCACTGCGATGGAAAAAAAGGGCCTTCACCCTGCCGAAAACCCGGACGAGTACGAGGCTGAATGGCCGAAAGCGTTGGCTGTGGCGAAAGAATCCGTACAGACCGAGCAGGACGAGGTGCGCGAGCTCGGCGGTCTCTATGTGCTCGGTACCGAGCGCCACGAATCCCGGCGAATCGATAACCAGTTGAGGGGCCGTTCAGGGCGCCAGGGCGACCCCGGGGCATCGCGATTCTATCTTTCGCTGACCGATGATTTGATGCGGCTGTTCAATTCAGGTGCGGCCGAGCGCATCATGAACAGCTCGACCATGCCTGATGATGTGGCTCTCGAGTCGAAAATGGTTTCGAAGGCGATCGAGAACGCCCAAGGGCAGGTTGAGGGCCGTAACGCCGAACAGCGGAAGAACGTCCTGAAGTACGACGACGTCCTTAACCGTCAGCGCGAGGCGATCTATAGCGATCGGCGGCGAATCCTGGAGGGCGATGACCTGCACGAGAAGGTCGCTCACTTCCTTGAGGACGTTGTAACGGCGATGGTCGACGAAGCGACAGTGCAGGGACACGGCGATGACTGGGACTACGAACAGCTTTGGACCAACCTCAAGACCCTGTATCCCATCAACCTGACCATCGATGAGGTGATTGAGGAAGCCGGCGGGAAGTCAAAGGTCACGAGGGACTTCCTCCATGCCGAGATTCTTTCTGACGCGAAGCTCGCGTACCAGCAGCGGGAGACCGTGCTCGGCGAAAAATCGATGCGTGAGCTGGAGCGCCGGGTTGTGCTCTCGGTCATCGGACGAAAGTGGCAGGAGCACCTCTATGAGATGGACTACCTGAAGGAAGGCATCGGTCTCCGGGCCATGGCCCAACGCGATCCGCTGGTGGAGTACCAGCGCGAGGGATTCGTGCTGTTCCAGGCCATGATGGAAGCTATCCGCGAGGAAAGCATTGGCTATATCTTCAATCTTGAGGTTGAGGTGACGCCGGCCCAACAGACAGGCCTTCCGGGGGTAGCTGATGGCCGCGGCCTGGTGGATACGCCGACCATCAAAGCGGCCGGACTTGAAGCGCCGGAGCGCCCTGCGAGCCTGAATTTCAGCGCTCCAAATGCGCAGGGCGAGGTTGAGACGAGGGTGGAACGCCGTCGTAATGAATCCACTCCGGACACGGGTAAGGAAACCCGCTCCGCTCAACGGGCATCAGCCAAGCGTCGCCGCAAGTAGTTCAATACTGACGCCGTTCCTGTGGTTGGGACGGCGTCAGCCTACCTGCATCTCGGTTACCCGCCATTGTCCCCGCCACCGCTCAATGCGTAGGGCGATAGCGCGTGCTCTTCGCTGCTCGGCTGCGACCACGGAGGCTTCGAATATGGTCTCAGAGATGGCACAGATTCGGACTGTACGGATCATGACGTTGCGGTGAAGACGCATCGTATTGGTGCTGGACGGTCCCTTCCCAATCTGGTCGTTTGATTGCTCAACGCTGCGCACCAGGTTAGCCCGCAACTGAAGGCGCTCGTAGCTTCGGGCATCCAGTAGGCGAGCCATCTGCTGCAGTGGCCTCGTGCCGCCCAGCACCTCAAGAGCGCCGCGGGCGACTTTGCGTGCAACTGCTTCGAGTTCCTCAGGAATCTCGGGCTCCGGACTAGGAGCGGGTGCGGCAGGCCGAGTCAATGGAACCACGACCGAGGTGTCGTCGCGGGGTCCGGTGTGCGCAGGCCTCGGCAGGACCGGCCTGGGTGCGCCGCTGGCAGATGCCAGAGCCCCATAGCCGGCGGCCAGGCTCAGACGGGCGATCATACTCATGTGAATTCCTCGCTTTGCCTAGGATCCTGTTGGTGCGTAGAGAACTTGGCCGGGTAGGAGAAGATCGGGTTGCTCACCGATTACCTGCTTGTTAGCCGCGAACCACCGCGGCCAGGCTTTGGCCACTTCAGCTTCGGATGCCGTCGGGCCGAGATGCTTCGCAGCTATTGACCACAGCGAATCACCCGGTTGCACGATGACTTCAGCTGTGTTTGTTGCACTGGGCGCGGCAGCGCGGTCAGCCTTCACCAGAAGGCCCCCGTCTGCCGGAGGTGCTGTCGGCTGCCACAGAGGCTCCGGTGCATGCGGTTCTCCTGCGGTAGCCCACAGTGGACTGAGCGCCGTAGCATCCTCCGCGGCCTGGGCCTGCTGAGCCTCCTTAGCAACCGCCACGCTGGCCGGAGCCGGCGTATCTGCATGGGCTGCTGGCACAGCGAATAGGTTGAACCCCAGCACCGCGCACGCCAGGGTGCGCATGAACGCGGGTGAAAAGGATCCGGTACGCGTTGCTGCCTGGTGCAGGCCGCGCCGCGACAGGATTTCCGCGATCAGGGCAATGCAGAATGTAAGTGCCCACCAGGCCAGCACCACCAGGCCCAGAATGCTTACCGCGAGGCCGACCAGATTCTCCACGCCCGGCTCATTGGTGCTCCGATGCAGAAAGGCTGCCAGTGAACCCCCGATGAAGTAGAGCCCAGCGCCGAGCAGAAGTACGCCCAACGCCATTGCCACATCTGTCTTCTGGACCATTTTATCCTCGTTTAATGTCATTTGACGTGTTTTAAACAGTTTGACATCACTTGTCTACACTCAATGAAGTTCAATGTCCACTCTTGACCCGCATATGAGCGACCCATAGGGTTGCCCAGTGCGATGGAGAGCGTTGTTCGATGACCTTGAGGTTCAGTTTGCTGCGTCTGAACGGCTGGCGGAGGAGTCAGAAATTGCCGACCGCGTCCGGCTCGAGCAGGCGGGCATACTGCTGATAGACCGCTTGCGGGGGCAGCTGGGGCTGATCCTGAGAATCAGGGTCTCAGGGGGCGTTCTGTTCGACGGTGAGTTGACCCATGTAGGGTCCGAATGGGTGGTGCTCAGTAAGGCGACCGGCGACGTCGTTATCCCTCTAGCGGCTGTTCAGCTCGTTGAGGGACTGGGGAGGAAGGTGCTCGGGGATACTTCCAGGGTGCAGTCCGCGCTGGGCCTGGCTTCAGCCCTGAGAACCCTTGCCCGTGATCGGAGCCATGTGGTGGTGCATAGCGCCGACGCCGGTGCCTGCATCGAGGGCACAATCGACCGGGTAGGCAAGGACTTCATGGAAATTGCAGCCGTGCTGCCTGGGGAGCAGCGTCGCTCAGGCAGCGTCGGTGCTGTATATGCGGTCCCGTTCGCCGGTATAGCAGCCGTATCCTCCCGTAGCTAGCATCTAACTGCGAGGCTTAACGGATCAGGGCGGCACATCTATGATGCGCCGCCCT
Organism: Arthrobacter pigmenti; assembly: GCF_011927905.1. Classification (NCBI taxonomy): domain Bacteria; kingdom Bacillati; phylum Actinomycetota; class Actinomycetes; order Micrococcales; family Micrococcaceae; genus Arthrobacter; species Arthrobacter pigmenti. The sequence goes on along the minus strand of NZ_JAATJL010000001.1, from coordinate 2,189,617 downwards.
GATCCGGATACACCTGTCAGAAGTCCTGCTCGGCGTGGATGCCTTCCTTCAGGCTCGCTGCCGTTTTCTGGTAAGCGCGAGCGATGTAGTCCTCAAGGACCTGGGTCTCCACCCGCCATTGACCGCGCCCGCCCACCTGAATAGCTGGTAACTCACCGGAGCGCACCAGCGCATAGGTCTGCGACGAGGAGATGTTGAGGACTTCTCCCACGTCCGCCAACGTCATGAATCGTTTCTCTGCCACGAAAGCCGCCTTTCCCTTCGCCCAATGCAAGAAACCTGTTGCTTCTATCTTGCCATCACTGAAGGCGCCCCATCGCCGGTTATCCACAGTTTCGTGCTGTTCGACGAAGTTCGTTTCCATTTGCTGCCCAGGTGCAAGAGAATTGCTTCGGCAACGCATGTCTTGTTGCACGGTGCACGTGTTCTGCACCAACGTAAAACAGGGGAGTATCAGTGAGTCTCAGAACCGAAAGTCCATCGGCAGTCAACACGCCGGTTCGTCTCCGTAAGCCGTCCTGGAAGGACCCGCGGCTGCTGATTGGCCTGCTGCTGGTCTGCGTCTCGATCGCCGGCGTTATTGCCCTGGTGGAGAGCGTGGACAGCACTACCGATGTCTATGCCGCCCGCGATGACCTCGCCGTCGGCGCTGAACTCACGGTGGAGGACTTCGACGTTGTGCCGGTCCGGTTGGGTGATGTTCAGGGTTCATACCGATTGGTGAGCGAAGGGATTCCGGATAATGCGGTGGCGCAGCGCCTGATCCGTGCGGGAGAACTGTTGCCGGCGTCGGGAATTGCGGCCGCGGATGAACACGATCGAAAGCCCGTCGGGCTGACAATCGAGGACCCGTTGCCTGCCGGAACGACTACCGGTGACCGTGTGGATGTGTGGGTTTCACCGCGTGGCGAGGGAGATGACTACGGCGAGCCGAAACTGCTGCTCGAGGGAGCAGAAATCTTCGACTACACGGAAGACGATTCCGCCCTGGCGGCGAGCCAATCCGTTCGTATTTTCGTCCTGGTCGATGACAAGACACTGCCGGCTCTTCTGGACGCCCTGTCAAACGAATCGAGAATCGCTGTCGTCGTGAACGCGGGGGCACGATGAGCATCCCAGTGGTTACGGTCGGGGAATCGGCCAGCGAGTGCGTTACCGGGCTGGAACAGTTGCGGGGACCGGTTACCGTTGTCCGTCGCTGCGAAGAATTCACCGAGATGATTGCGGCGTGCCAGACAGGCATCGCGCGTGCAGCGATCATCGCTTTTGACGCGGGTGAGCTCACAGCTTCACTCCTGGACCGCCTGCGCGCAGCTGATGTGGCCGTAGTGGCGCTCGCCGATGACAATGATGCACAGGAGCGCCTGCGTGCGTTGAATATCCGGCAGGCAGGAACCAACGTGGAACCCGCTGTTCTGGCCGAACAGGTTTCCTTAGCCGTCGCAGATCTCGAGCTTCACAGGGATACGGGCAGCAGCAGTTCCTTCGCCGAGACGGCGGATTCCCTGGTGCCGCGAACCCCTGCGCCCGCCGCGGATCCCGAGTCCGACGGCGATGGGCGGGTCATTGCAATCTGGGGGCCGACTGGCGCGCCCGGCCGCACCACCCTTGCAGTGAACCTTGCGGCCGAACTCACGGCAACCGGCTCGCGTGTACTCCTGATCGATGCGGATACGTATGGCGCGAGTGTCGCTGCCGCCCTTGGACTCCTGGATGAGTCAGCTGCCGTAGCCCAGGCATGCCGGTTCGCCGATCAGGGATCGCTGGACTCTGCCATGCTGATGCGGGTTTGCTCCGAGGTGCTCATCGAGGGAAACGCCCTGAATGTCCTTACCGGCATCACCCGGCCGGACCGGTGGGCTGAAGTTCGGCCCTCCGCCCTCAGCCGCATCATCGCAGTGGCCCGCTCAAGTGCGGACGCCGTCGTCGTCGACTGTGGTTTTGGGCTGGAAGCGGACGAGGAGTTGAGCTTCGACACCCTGGCGCCCCGGCGTAACGGTGCAACGTTGCGCTGTCTCGAACTCGCCGACGAGGTATACGCGGTGGGAGCCGCTGACTCCATTGGCGTCCCCCGTTTGGTCCGCGGTCTCAACGAACTCGCAGAGGCCGTACCCACGGCGGTTCCTCGCGTGATCTTCAACAAGGTCCGTGCCGCTTCCGTGGGTCGCTCGCCGGAACGCCAGCTGCGGGAGGCCTGGGAACGCTTCGGGCCGGCGTCAGCGATTTCAGCCTTTCTGCCCGCCGATTTCGACGCCGCGGATGCCGCGCTGCTGGCGGGTTCGACCCTGTGCGAGGCAGCGCCTGCGTCACCGTTGCGCCAGAGCATCGCAAGCTTGGTCGATGCACCGGTTGAACAACGGAGGAGGGGCTCCACTGGAGCACCCAACAACGAAATGAAGTTTTCCGGCAACGGCGTTAGGCTCTCACAGTAAGGGGGTCGCAAAGGGGCGGCCTTTCATCTCGTTACGGAGGCGGTTCATGTCGTCTGGATCCAGCACCACGGAACAGTCCAGCTCTGACACTTCACTCACCGAGTTCATCCAGCACTATTACCAGCACCTCGCGGAGGACGACGCCGGCGCCTATTCGCCCGACGCCCTCGGCGACAGGGCGCTGAAGCATCGCTCGACGGCCGCGATCCGGCCGACCGGCGAGGCAAAGGTCGATATCTTCGACCAGGATGACGCAAGCATCGTCATGATCGTCACTGACGACATGCCGTTCCTGGTGGATTCGGTAACGGCTGAGCTGGTGAGGCAACAGGCAGCTATCCGGTTGGTGGTGCATCCCACCTTCGTGGCCGTACGCCATCGGCAGTCCCATGAATTGGAGCGGCTGCGGCGCGTTCCCTCATCTGCGGGCGTCTCCAGCGGAGACACCGCAGCGCTGCCGAACCTGTCCGAGGTCGGTGCGCACAGTGATCTCACCGCGCATGTCGAGTCCTGGATTGCAGTGGAGATCGGCCGCGTCGCAGATCAAACCCGCAAGGCGGCGATCATCGAGGGGCTTCAGCGTGTCCTTTCTGACGTCCGTGCAGCTGTCGAGGATTGGGCTGCGATGCGTAGCAAGGTGCGCGAAATCTCAGTCACGCTCGAATCAGTGCCAAGCGCGGCTGAAGTCCCGGACCTGGCTCAGGCACGGGAGCTGCTGGAGTGGCTCGATAACGGCAACTTCACCTTCCTTGGCTACAAGGAATACGACCTCGTGGCCGAGAATGGGGAAGACGTACTGCGGGTGCGCGGGGAGAGCGGCCTCGGCCTGCTGCGACACTCCATCGACGGCCGCCACGTGCAGCACCTGACGCAGGCGGGACGGGCGAAAGCACGCGAGAAGCAGGCCCTCGTGATCACCAAGGCAAACTCACGGTCTACAGTGCACCGGGCTGCCTACCTCGACTACATCGGGGTCAAGCAATTCGACAGCCAGGGCAACGTGTGCGGTGAGCGCAGGTTCATCGGCCTGTTCGCGACCAGCGCGTACACCGGGTCTGTTCGGAATGTCCCGATCGTTCGCGACAAGGTGAACGAGGTGCTGCGCCGTTGCGGTTTTCCCTCGGATTCACACTCCGGCAAGGACTTGCTGTCCATTCTTGAGACGTATCCACGCGACGAACTCTTCCAGATAGACATCGACGATCTGGTGGCTACTGCCCTGGGCATCCTCCGCCTGCAGGAGCGGCGGCGCACCAGACTGTTCCTCCGCCCGGACACCTATGGCCGCTTCATGTCGGCACTCGTGTACCTGCCGCGCGATCGCTACACGACCAGCGTCCGCCTTCGCATCGAAGAGGAACTGCGGCGTACGTTCAACGCCGAGTCCATTGATTATGAAGCGCGCATGAGCGAGTCAGCGCTCGCCCGGCTGTTCTTCCGGATCCGGCTCCCGAAGGGCGCCGAGGTTGCCCATGTCGAGGTGGCGGACCTGGAGAAGCGCCTCGTCGGCGCCGCCCGGTCCTGGTCCGAAGGTATCGATGAAGTGGCAAGAAGCCGGTTCAGCCGTCGTGAAGCCGAACGATTCGCGGAGCTTTGGGCGGAAGCATTCCCGGCCGCCTACAGAGTGGATTATGAGGTCGAGGACGCGCTCGAGGACATCGAACGCTTCTCCATTTATGACCGCACCGATACGCCGGGGCCGGTCATGCATGTTTACGTCCCGACGGGTGCCGGAGAGCATCTGGAGGAAGATGCCCGGTTGAAGCTGTACCTCACCGAGCCCAAGAGCCTTAGCCAGATCCTTCCGTTCCTCCACAACCTGGGACTCGAAGTCCTCGATGAACGCCCGTTCGAGATCGAGCGATCCGACGGCCGGGAGTTCTTCCTCTATGACCTCGGCCTGAAGTACCCGAGTGGTATCGACCCCAAGGGGACGGGGGAGCTGCTGGAGGATGCGTTTGCGGCCGCCGTAGCGAATGCCAGCGAATCCGATTCCTTCGACCGCCTGGTCCTGAGGGAGGATCTGCGGTGGCGCCAGGTCGTCATCCTGCGAAGCTATGCGAAGTACATGCGGCAGATGGGAAACATCAACTCCTACGGCTTCATCAGTGACACGCTGCTGACCAACCCGGATGTGACCCGGAGTCTGGTAGCTCTCTTCGAAGCACGGTTCGACCCCGACCTGGATGATGAGGAACACGCCGCCATGACCGTCGGTGTGCGGGAAAAGCTCGAGGCCGGTCTTGAGCAGGTGCCTACCCTGGACGCCGACCGTGTCCTGAGGACCTTCGCGAACCTGATCGAAGCTACGCTGCGCACCAACTATTTCCAGGACAAGCGCCATGTCAGCTTCAAGCTGAACACCTCCGCTATCGATGGGGCGCCGCACCCTCGGCCGAAGTTCGAGATCTGGGTGTACTCGCCTCAGGTCGAGGGCGTCCATCTCCGCTTCGGGGAAGTGGCCCGTGGCGGGTTGCGCTGGTCCGACCGGCGGGAGGATTTCCGTACCGAGGTGCTCGGGCTGGTGAAGGCACAGACCGTCAAGAACGCCGTCATCGTCCCCACTGGCGCAAAGGGCGGATTCTTCGCAAAGCAATTACCGGACCCGGCGCAGGACCGGGCAGCGTGGATGACGGAAGGGCAGTCAAGCTACCGGACGTTTATCCGTGCCCTGCTCGACATCACGGACAATCTCGTAACCACCGACGACGGAGAGCGGGTGGTCCCGCCGCCGCGTGTTGTCCGGCACGACGCCGACGACAGCTACCTGGTCGTGGCTGCGGACAAGGGCACTGCTTCATTCTCCGACATCGCCAACGAACTTTCCGCCGAGTACGGCTTCTGGTTGGGCGATGCTTTCGCTTCCGGCGGATCGGTCGGCTATGACCACAAGGCGATGGGCATCACAGCCCGGGGCGCCTGGGAATCGGTCAAGCGCCACTTCAGCGAGTTCGGCATCGACACGCAGACCGAGGATTTCACGGTCGCTGGTGTGGGTGACATGAGCGGAGACGTGTTCGGCAATGGCATGCTCCTGTCCGAGCACATCCGACTGGTCGCTGCCTTCGACCACCGCCATATCTTCCTGGATCCCAACCCGGACGCGCCGTCGTCGTTCGCTGAGCGCAAGCGACTCTTCGAACTTCCCCGATCGAGTTGGGAGGACTACAACGCCGAGCTCATCAGCGAGGGCGGTGGCATCTATCCCCGCCACGTGAAATCCGTACCCATCTCGGCGCAGGTTCGCGATTCGCTTGGCCTGGATGAGTCAACCACGAGCATGAGTCCGCCCGAGCTACTGCGGGCAATTCTCACCGCCCCCGTGGATCTCCTCTATAACGGCGGAATTGGGACCTACGTCAAGGCGTCAACGGAAACGCACTCGGACGTGGGGGACAAGGCGAACGACGCCATCAGGGTAAATGGCGATCAACTGAGGGCACGCGTTGTGGGCGAAGGCGGAAACCTTGGCATGACCCAACGCGGTCGCATCGAAGCGGCGCTGAACGGTGTCATCCTGAACACGGACGCGATTGACAACTCGGCGGGCGTCGACTGCTCCGACCACGAAGTGAATATCAAGATCTTCGTTGACCGGATGGTGCGAACGGGACATCTGCCGGCGGAAGAACGGGCAGAGTTCCTTCACTCGATGACGGATGAAGTTGCCGGTCTTGTGCTGCAGGACAATATCGACCAGAACGTGCTGCTGCTGAACGACAGGCAGCGTGTGCTGGAGTGGAGCCCGAGCTTTGAGCGGCTGATGGACTGGCTCGAAAAGAAGGCAGACCTCAACCGTGAACTTGAGGCTCTTCCCTCCACACGTGAACTGCGTGCTCGGGCGGAGAAGGGCCAGGGGCTTACCTCGCCCGAGCTTTCCGTGCTTGCCGCATACGCGAAGATCGAGCTCACGAAGGCCCTGACCCAGAGCGATCTCGCCGACGATCCCTGGTTCAAGGACACGTTGCGGGATTACTTCCCCAGCCAGGTCGTGGATCGATTTGACAGTGAACTGGACACTCATCCACTGCGGCGGGAGATCATCTCAACCGTAGTGGCGAACGACATGATCAACATGGGCGGAATCACTTTCGTGTTCCGGGTCATGGAGGAGACTTCAGTCTCCGAGTCGGTTGTCGCGCGGGCCTTTGTAGCACTCCGCGAGATCTACGATCTTCAACGGATCGTGGGGGCGCTCGCGGAACTGCCAGCCAGCTTCCCCACCGAACGCTGGGCAACCGTTCACCTCGATATTCGCCGACTGCTCGACCGCGCGGTGAGATGGTTCGTGAACCACGTCGGGCAGGGAACCACTGTTGAGGAGGATATCGCTGCGTTCAAGCCGCTGATCGATCCGCTGCGCACCAAGCTGGTCAATTACGTCCGTGGCGGGGATCTGGAGCGTGTCCGAAGCTGGTTCGCGCAAGCTGAAGAGTGGGGGCTGCCCGACAACATCGCGCAGCATTGGGCCGAACAGTTCGAGTCCTTCGGGCTCCTGGACGTAGCGCTCATCTCCCGCCGCGTCGATGAGCCTGTGGAACGGATCGCCGAGGTCTACTACGCAATCTACGATCGCTTCAATATCGACAACCTGCTCGAACGCATCACATCGCTGCCGAGGGAGGACCGCTGGCAGGCCCTGGCCCGGGCAGCACTCCGGGATGACCTGTATTCGACCGTTTCTGAGATGACCGTGTCAGTGATGAACAGTTCGTCACATTTGGATTCAGCGGACGCGTCGAGCAGGCTTCAGGAGTGGGAGAAGCTCAACGCTGAACACCTTGACCGCGCGAAGAAGATGTTCGCCGAGGTAAACCAGCTGGAGCGTGATGACATGGCATCCCTATCGGTCGCACTGCGTCTGCTGCGTTCGATCGTCCGGCAGTAGAGGGAGGCGCTGAGTTGGCAATCTTCACGGACCCAATCCGCGAGCACGCGGGTTTCGCTCCCGGAGACGCCGAATGGCTTCACCTTTTGGTGGGGGACTGGCAGATGGTCGCCGACCTTGCTTTCGCGGACCTCGCGCTGTGGTTCCCCCTGCACGACGGCGGTTACGTCGCCCTTGCGCATGTCCGCCCGTCAACCTCGCATACCGTTTTCCACAGTGACTTCGTGGGTGAGCGTATCCGGGCGGATCTGCAGCCCCTGGTTGACAAGGCGTGGGAATCACAGGCCATTGAGCGGTCCGGTGAGACCAACTGGACAACCGAGATGGCCATGCGGGTGGAAGCCGTACCGATGGTGCGCAACGGACGTACCCTCGCCGTTGTTACCTCCCACATGGACCTTTCGAGTTCGAGGATGCCTTCCCGGCTGGAGCTCACCTATCGCCAGTGTGCCTACGACCTGCTGCGTATGGGCACGCTGGGGTTGTGGCCCGATTTCGCTACGCCTACCGGCTCCAGGCGGGGCGCCCCCCGCGTGGGCGACGGGCTGATACGGCTCGATATCGACGGCGTAGTCCAGTATGCGAGCCCGAACGGGGTATCAGCGTTCCGCAGGCTCGGGGATGTCGAAACGCTGGAAGGCCGTCCGCTGGCCGAGATTGTGACCTCGCTGCTGAAGGACCAGCGCGTAGTCGATGAGACGCTGCCGCTTGTGCTGACCGGCAAGATGCCCTGGCGGACCGAGATCGAGTCCCGGGGTGTGAGTCTCTCGCTGCGGGCCATCCCGCTTCGCGACGAGAAGGAGCGATTCGGAGCCCTCGTGCTGTGCCGTGATGTCTCGGAGCTGAGGCGGCGGGAAATGGAGCTGGTATCCAAGGACGCCACCATCCGCGAAATTCACCACCGGGTGAAGAACAACCTGCAGACCGTCGCAGCACTGCTGCGCATGCAGTCGCGCCGCATGGTCAGTGACGAGGCCAAGCAAGGCCTAGAGCAGGCTATGCGGCGGGTGGCGACCATCGCACTCGTGCACGAAACACTGTCCCAGGGCCTGTCCCAGAACGTGGATTTCGATGAGCTGATTGCCCGCCAGTTCCGGTTGTCCGCCGAAGTTGCTTCGCCCAACCAGGCTGTCCGTACTGAACGCTCGGGTGAATTCGGGGAATTACCCAGCGACTTCGCCACGCCCCTGGCTCTTGTCATCAACGAGTTGGTGACAAACGCCGTCGAGCACGGACTGGCGGAGAAGACCGGGACGGTGTGGTTGACGGCTGACCGCAGCGAGGGCGACGACGGCGAGTTGCTCACCGTGACCGTGAAGGACGACGGCGCGGGGTTGCCGCCTGAAGGATACAGTGAGGGGCTGGGCCTGCAGATTGTGCGGACCCTGGTGATGAGCGAGTTGGGCGGCTCGATCGAATGGACTCCCCGTGAAGGTGGAGGAACCGTAGTCAGTATCGAGATGGGGATTCGCAGCGACACACGATAGTTTTTGTTGCTGGACCAGCAATAGCAAGCGAAAGGGAGCGCATCGAGGATGCGCTCCCTTTCGCTATAAATGGTGTGTCAGGAAGCCCTGCGGGCGCGAGCTGCGCGACGTTTCAGCGCACGTCGCTCGTCCTCGCTCAGTCCTCCCCACACGCCGGCGTCCTGGCCGGATTCGATAGCCCACTGCAGGCAGGTATCCACCACCTGACAGCGCCGGCAGACACTCTTGGCTTCCTCGATCTGAAGCAGGGCGGGTCCTGTGTTGCCTACAGGGAAGAACAGCTCCGGGTCCTTGTCGAGGCAGGCAGCGCGGCTACGCCAGTCCATGCTGATCACTTTCTCCTTACAGCTCGCGAGCTTTGTGAAAACATTCACGAGTGGTGTCATAGTAAAGGGGGCCACTACGGCCCCCGCATTTTCCTTCATCAAGGCTGTCACGTTACGTGTGCGCAAACAAGAGGTAACCGTAGGGTAATTGCCTCAAAGCGTGAGGGATGCGTCACACAGTTGACATCAGGCAAAGCGGTCGTAGCTGTCAACGACTATGTCCGGTAGGGTGCCACTGTGTCAAGACCCCCTGGACAGCCCCAATCCCCACGTTCCGGACGGCCGCCAGGTGTGGCGATCATCGCCGTCATCCTGGTTTGCGAAGCCGTTGCGCTCTTCGCCGTAGCTGGCTGGTTCGTGTACGGATTGCTGACCAGCGCGCCCGCATCCCTGGGCGGAGCGGTGTTCATGGTGGTGCTGCTCATACTGTTCGCGGTCTGGTTATTAGTTGTGGGGCACTTCTTCTATCGCGGGTACCGATGGACGAGGTCCGCCTCTCTGGTGTTTCAGTTCTTCGTCATGGTCGTTGCCATTCCGACGCTGACCGCAGGCATTATCTGGCTCGGTCTCCTCCTCTTGATTCCTGCCGTCCTTGTCCTGCATCAACTGTTTACGCGCGACGTGATCGCCTTCACCAGCCGCACCGGGGAAGGGACCCCCGCACTGTAACGGTGTTTCTTCACGACAGCGTGTTCGGTTCCCGGCGGTCGGCTGCCAGCTGAGCGACCTGGATTTCGTGTGCTCCGTGCGCGTCAATGAGGAATGCCCGCCCTGGCTGTGCTCCGCCGTCGGCGTCGAGCCGGATGCCGAATACGTCGCCGTCGGAAGGAGACCGTGCACCCAGCACCAGGCCAAGCGGATTGCCGCGCACCGCAGCAGTCAGCGGAATGCTCGAAACGGCAGATAACGACGGCATCGACGCCAGGACGATGCGCGCGCCGCAACTCACGAGGTGCGCCAGGTGTTGGTGGCTCTCGCGGGGGAGATTATCGGCGTCGTCGACAAGTAAAAGGGCCCGGTCCGGTACGCCCCGTTCGGCAGTAGTCCGCCAGAACGCCACCGGATCCTCCCCGGGATCGGGCCGAAGGCAAACCAAACGCGGCGGTGCCAGCTGGGCCATCAGCTCCAATGTATGGGAGCGCCCCGAACCGGCCGGTCCAACCAGCAACGCAACGGACCGCTCCCTGAGCGTCAGGCAGACTGTGGCGAGGTTGTCACCGCCCACCCCAATCGGAATGTGGTCTTCGCGATCCGATGTTGGCGGGAGTTTCAATTCCCGCGCGGTGACGGTTGCAGGGAGCGCTGCGACGATAAGAGGAGCCTGTGCGGGCTGCCGGACGGGAATTTCAGGCATCGTCAGGACGAGCTGAGCCACAGCGCCGTCCGCCGCGCCGATCCGTCCCTGGACGTACGCGCGGCCCACCACAGGGTCCACCGCCGGCATCTTCGGCCAACTGAGCAATGATTCAGGATTCATGCCCGTAGGGAAGTACAACCGGTTGGGCAGGAGGGAAAAGAATCGGCTGGAAATCAGCTCCCTCTCACCCCCGATCAGTAGTGTGACTCCTGCGGTCTGCCCGTCGCGGGCAATGTCCTGCAATGCTTCTTCTGCCCAGGCGAATCTTCCGGAACGGAATGATCCGGTCCACCGCCCCCACCCCGAAACCAGGATCGCAATGGCAGGCGATGCGTCAGCGGCTTCGGTGCCCGAACTAAGACGGTGTTCGACCAAAGCGGCAACCCGTCGCAGGACGCGGGCCGCCCGTTTCGCATCCGATGCCGTGACATAAGCGCCTGTTTGGGGAACATGGGCTAACGACCGCAGACTGCCGTCGCCGTCGAGCACGTAGAGGTGAGTGTCGGGCAAATGCTGAAGTAGCTGTCGTCCCGCAGAGCAGAGCGCAGCGCTGAGGCCACCGGCCGGCTGGCCGATGAAAGCAAGGTGCGAGTCCTGATGGGGTGTCCAGCTGAGGCGGTACTGCTCCTGCCTTTCGGGAACGTCCAGCAGACCGAGACAGGGTGTTCCGGGCGACATGCCGGAGTCCGGGGGCAGGTTCTCCGGCAGAGCAGGGCAGACGGGAACCCGCACCGCCGGCGGGACAAACTCAACGGCAGCCGTCCGCACCGAAGCGATGAGGGCATCCAACCCGGATGTAGTGTCCGTCCCGGGCAAAGTCACCATCTCCGGGCTCGAGTCGTCTCCCAGGTAGGCGGCGAGCGATCTGATAGCTGGTGGACGCGCTGAGGAGCCCCCCGCCGTCGTTGCCGTTTGAAACTCGACCGGCCTCTGCCCGCCAACACGCGCATAACCGCGGCCGCGTAGCCTGACCGGAATGGTGGAGGCGATGGGCGATTCCAGCACGTCCTGCGACTCCATGGGTGACTGCATCCGAAGCGCAACGCTGGCGGTCACGTTGGCTCGGATGTCCGAGGTGACCGCGCCCTGGGGCCGTTGGGTGGCGAGGATGAGATGCAGTCCGAGTGACCGGCCAAGCGTGGCGATCCGCATCAACTCCTGAACAGACCCGGGGACCTCCTCGCTCAGCATGCGGAACTCGTCGATGACAATGGCAAGCCGCGGGAGGGGACCCTGACCGGGAACTGAACGATACTCGAGATAGTCCGTCGCCCCGCAGGCCGCGAACAGGTACTCCCTACGCTTCACCTCCGCATTCAGGGAGATGAGCGCACGGGAAACCGCGGCAGGGGACAGGTCGGTCAGCATTCCTGTCACGTGGGGCAGATCCGCCAGTACGCCGAGTCCTGAACCACCCTTGAAGTCTATGAAGAGGAGATTGAGGTCAGCCGGTGCGTGGGTGAGGCACAGGCTGAGCACCATGGTCCGAAGGAACTCGGATTTGCCTGAACCGGTGGTTCCGGCGACGAGAAGGTGCGGTCCGTCCGTCACGAGGTCCAGCATCAACGGGCCATCGCCGCCGGATCCGACGATCGCGGCCAACGTGGATCCCTTCGATGGCATGCGCCATCGGCGTGCGACCGATGCGCTCTCCCACGCCAGGAGGTCCGTCAACGCCACTTCGTCCGGGATGGGCACACCAGATGCATCTTCGGATGCCGCGGGAGCAGCGTTTCCAAGCGCACGGGCGAGGTAATCGAACGTACCGGCCTGGACGAGATCCGGTTCGAAGCGGACTTTGCCCGACGGGGACACAAGCGCAGGCTCCACCTGCAGATAGTCAACGGTCCATCCGCCACCTGTCGCAGGCACAGAAGGAGCACAGAACCGGTACACCCTGATTCCCGGAAGACGGACAATCGCCCCCGCGCTCGTTCCGAAGAGCAGGAGCGTGGAGAATCTGCCCGTGCTCAGGAGTTGGTCGAGCCGTTCACGGTCGGTTACCAGCGAAACCTGTGGGAGGAAGCGCGCCGAAGAAGGAAGGTCGTCGGAGCCCCCGAAGCAGATAATGCTGCCTGCCGCTTCAAGTACGCAGAGCTGAAGCAGAAGCAGGTGCGCGGAGTTGCGCAACACTTCCGGTGGTCCTGAAACGGTCAGGTTCAGCGGTTCCTCCCCACCGCGTTCCGTTGGAGCGGACAACGGGATCACCAGCGGTACCGCTTCACTGACAGGCGGCTCCCATCCTGCCGTCCTGGGTTTCACCGCAATGTTGGCTGGCTGGTCGGCGATACCGATCCTCACATATCGTCCACGGTGCAGGGTACCGGCGGGTGCGGGTCCGAGGGGCTGGAGCCGAGACTGGAGCGCTGATAAGGCGAGAACAGCGACATCCCAGGCGGCGCACCGTCGCCGTTCGCTGTCTGTCAGGACCGCTGCCGCAACTGCCGCGCTGAATGCGGCACGTTTCCTGCGTCCACTGACGAGGGGGATCAAACCCGTCACCGCCGACAACGCGCTGAATGCCAGGAAGAACCACATGCCGGTTGTGACCGCCAGCACAACGCCAAGAACAAGGGGGAGCAAGGCTGTAACCAGAAGCAGGCGGTTCCGTTCGGGGGGTGCCGGCGCCGGCACCTCGGACGGCTCGGTGAGGTCGACCGCCTCGACGGCGGCGGGAGGTTCATCGGTGAGAGTCAGGGCACACTGGCTCGCCCCAAGACGGATCACGGAGTCTGTGGTTACAAGCGCATTATGAACACGGCTGCCGTCCACCCAGATACCGTTGGCGGAATTCTCGTCCGCAAGCGTGATGGCCTCGTTGGTCACGGTGAGGACGGCGTGAGTGCGCGACAGCTCCGGATCATGGATGGTGATCTCCGGCGCGCTGCGACCGATCCTGTATGTTCCCCTCGCGAGCGGCACCAGTTTGCCGGCGTCGGGACCGGAACGCACCACAAACATCAGGTTTCCAACGCTTGCCGGGCTAGGCTCCCCGTTATGTGCTCTCCGTGAGGCCACAATCACAGCACCGTGGGTGAGCGGCGGTACGCCGGGGACACACGATTCCATCGGCTCGCCTGCCACTTGGAAGTGTTCGACGCCGGTGCGGGCTGCCAATTCGGCGCGGAGCAGCTCACCGGTGGAGAGGACAGTCGTATTGACGACGATTTCCTCGATTGGTTCGCCCGAGGGCAGGTCGGCCCCCGGGCCCGCGGCGAGAGTGGCGTGCAAATCCATGTCTTGAGCCTAGAAGCCGAAGCGTGCGCCGGTGGGCCCCGAGCAGGATCTGTGGATATCCGACGGCTACTATCGCCTCTACCTGAGCCTTGACTGATAGCAGCGAATGGATTCGAGTCGGGTAACCTTGTGGCGCGGGCGATCTGTCCAGTGGAACAACCTCAGGAGAATTAGTGAACGTTGACCTCGTCGTCGTCGGATCCGGCTTCTTCGGCCTAACGATCGCCGAAAAGGCCGCAACAGAGCTGGACTTGAAGGTCGCAGTCCTCGACCGCAGGAGGCATATCGGTGGCAACGCCTACAGCGAGAACGAGAAGCAAACAGGCATTGAGGTGCACCGTTACGGTGCTCACCTCTTCCACACCTCCAATGAACGCGTGTGGGACTACGTCAACCGCTTTACTGAGTTCACCAGTTACCAGCACAAGGTCTACACCAGCCATCGCGGTGAGGTGTACCCGATGCCGATCAACCTCGGCACGATCAACCAGTTCTTCCGGTCATCAATGGGTCCTGCGGAAGCACGGGCCCTCATCCAGGAGCAGGCCGGGGAGTTGGCAGGTACCAACCCGGAGAACCTCAATGACAAGGGCATCCAGCTCATCGGGCGTCCTCTATATGAGGCATTCATCAAGTACTACACCGGCAAGCAGTGGCAGACCGACCCGAAGAACCTACCGGCGGAAATCATCTCGCGGTTGCCTGTCCGCTACACGTATGACAACCGGTACTTCAACGATAAGTACGAAGGACTTCCAGTGGACGGCTACACCGCCTGGATTGAGCGGATGGCGGATCACCCGAACATCACCGTCGAACTCAACACAGACTTCTTCGACGACGGACACCCCTACTCGCGTAACACCACTCTCGGTCAAGTGCCCGTTGTGTACACCGGGCCCGTGGATCGCTATTTCGACTATGTGGAGGGCGACCTGTCCTGGCGCACCATCGATCTCGAGGAGGAGGTTCTCCCGGTGGAGGACTTCCAGGGATGCTCAGTCATGAACTACCCGGACGAAGACGTCCCATATACCCGTATCCATGAATTCCGTCACTTCCACCCCGAGCGGAACTACACGAAGGACGCCACGGTGATCATGCGTGAATTCTCGCGTTTCGCCGAAAAGGGTGACGAACCCTACTACCCGGTGAATACCGAGGAGGATCGCACCAAGCTGGTGGCGTACCGCGATCTTGCAAAGGGAGAAGACATGGTTCTGTTCGGTGGTCGCCTTGGTACCTATAAGTACCTCGACATGCACATGGCCATTGGATCGGCCCTTTCCATGTTCGACAACAAGATTAAGCCCTACTTCGACAACGGGACCCGGCTGGAGAGCGGAGGAGTAGACGTATGAGCACTACAGCAACCACGAAAGAGCACCAGGTGCGCTTCGAAACGCTGCAGCGAATAATCCTGCCCAGCGAAGACAATCTCGACACAGCTCCGCTCTACCTGGACACCGGCAATGCGTTGGGTGTCCAACTGAACACCATGGACGGCAGCGCCTCTTCCGATCGTGCATCCCACGGGAGCTTCAATAATGCGAAGGAGATCCATGCGGAAGATTTTCAGTCCCGGCACTCCACCCTCGTCCGAAGCGGTGAAAGAGTCTCCTTCGGCAGCTACTTCAATGCCTTCCCGGCCAGCTATTGGCGTCGCTGGACCTTCGTAGAAAACATCCGCCTCGCTGTCACCACGGCCGGTCCAGGCAGCATAAGCGTCTACAAATCGAACGCCCGTGGGTCCCTCCAGCACGTTGAAACCAAGCGCGTAACCGGCAGGGATACCACCACTTTCGACCTCTCGCTGAAACCATTCGGCGACGGCGGATGGTACTGGTTTGATCTGGTCGCAGGGTCGGAGAGCTTTGTCCTGGAATCGGCCGAATGGCAGGCTTCGTCGCAGGACCGCCCAACCGGGTCCATCACGCTTGAGATAACAACCCTGAACAAGCCCGACTTCTGCCTTAACAACCTACGGATTCTGGCCGAACATCCCGAGAGCCTGAAGAACCTTCAAGAAATACTGGTGGTCGATCAAGGAACGCAGAAAGTTGCTGACGAACCAGGATTCGCTGAGGTTAAAGCAGCCCTAAACGGCAAGCTCAGGATCATCGATCAAGCTAACCTCGGTGGATCCGGCGGTTTTGCCCGCGGTATGTATGAAGCTGTCGAGAACGGCAGTGACTATGCGTTGCTGCTGGATGACGACGTCGTCATCGAGCCGGAAAGTATTGCCCGGCTGCTCACTTTTGCCGACCGGTGCAAGGCCCCGACCATTGTCGGTGGGCATATGTTCGACCTCTACAACCGAACCGTGCTCCACACCTTCGGCGAGACCGTCAATCCATGGCGGTTCCAACCCGACCAACCGATCGCCGAGCAAACCCTGGGGCATGACTTCGTGCGGTCGAACCTTCGACAGACCCCGTGGCTGCATCGAAGGGTTGACGTCGATTACAACGGCTGGTGGATGTCTTTGATTCCAACTGCTGTCATCCGGGATATCGGGCTTTCACTGCCAGTCTTCATCAAGTGGGACGATGCCGAATATGGGCTCCGGGCAAAGGCCTCAGGGTATGCCACGGTATCCATGCCAGGATCAGCGGTGTGGCACGTCTCGTGGATCGACAAGGACGACCTTGTCGGTTGGCAGGCGTACTTCCACACACGGAACCGGATGATCGCGGCGCTGCTTCACAGCCCATATGAGCGTGGTGGGCGGGTAGTCCGTGAAACAGGTTACTTGGACATCAAGCACTTGATCTCCATGCAGTATTACACTGCGATGGGTCGTGTCATGGCACTGCGCGACGTGCTGAAGGGCCCAGGACAACTGCACGACATACTTCCGACGCGACTGGTGGAGATTCGGGGAATGGCCAGCGAGTATCCTGACTCGCAGTTCAAGAGCGACCCGGACGCGTTCCCCACCCCCAGGATGGCCAAGCCGCCGAGAAGAGGCCAGGGATTCAGGGCGCCGTCCTACCTGAAGCTGGCACCCTGGGCAGCGAAGACTGTTGCGCGGCAGTTGAGCAAGTCCGTACCGTCCTCCGCCAAGGAACGGCCGCAGGCTGTGGTAGCGCATCAGGACAACAAATGGTGGCGGATGTCGCAATACGACAGCGCTGTGGTCTCGAACGCTGAAGGCACGGGCGCATCCTGGTACCAGCGGGATCCGAAAAAGCTGCGCGCGCTCCTCGCGGAGTCCGCACGATTGAATGCGGAGATCCTGAAGGACTGGCCGCGACTACGGGAGCAGTATCGCTCGGCTCTGACTGAGATAACTTCCTTCGAGGCCTGGAAGAAGACCTTCGAAGCCCACTCGGATAAGAGTCAGCAAGGTTGAGCAGCGAGCTAGTCACCCCCGGCCTGGGTAGGGGACTACGGGACGTTGTCCGTTCACGTTTCCTGCTCAAGCTTCTGGTGGCGAAGGAACTGAAGGTCCGCTACAGGGGGTCGGTTCTTGGTCTCCTGTGGTCGTATGTGAAGCCGGGCGTACAGTTCATCGTCTTCTGGTTCGCGCTCGGTGTTTTCCTGGGTATGAATGACAACACCGAGAACTACCCGATCTACTTGTTCTCAGGAATCATCCTGATCAACTTCTTCACAGAGGCGCTGGGAAACGCGTCCCGATCAATCGTCGGTAACGGCGGATTGATCAAGAAAATATACCTGCCGCGTGAACTCTTTCCGGTCGCGTCGGTTTGGGTGTCTGCGGTCCACTTTGTGCCGCAGTTGGTTGTCCTGCTGATCGCTTGCCTCTTCACCGGCTGGACGCCCGGGATCCTGGAGTTAGTTGCAGCAGTCGCAGGGTTCGGAATTGTTGCTCTGCTGGCGACGGGCCTGGGTTTGTTCTTCGGTGCTGCCAATGTGTACTTCAGGGACTCCGAGAATTTCGTCGACATGCTGCTTATGATCGCCACCTGGGCGTCGCCGGTCCTGTATTCCTGGACGATGGTGAGGGACACCCTCGGCTCAACATTTCTGACCTTGTATCAGATCAACCCGCTCACGATCGCTGTGGAGCTGTTCCACTTTGCCTTCTGGAAGCCGACGACGTCGGCGATTACGGACCCGGCGGTGCTTTCCCCTCCGAATCTATTCGCTGTGTGGACTCCCGTCGGAGTCTTTACCGCGCTTGCGGTCATCCTGCTTGGTCAGTTCACCTTCCGCCGCCTTGAGGGGCGCTTCGCTCAGGAGTTGTGAGTGGCAATCGCTATAGAAGTGCAGAACCTGTCCAAGCAGTTTGTTCTCCGCCATACGCGGTCGATCAAGGAAGCGTTCGTGTGGCTTGTGAAAGGCCGCAAGGGGGACCTGTCCGAGAAGTTCCACGCGCTGAAGGGCATTGACCTTGTGGTCAATCAGGGTGAGACGGTTGCGCTGCTCGGCCTGAACGGTTCCGGCAAATCGACCCTACTCAAGCACATTTCAGGGGTTATGCTCCCGGACACTGGATCCGTGAGAACCAAGGGGCGGGTTGCGGGCTTGATCGAAGTAGGGGCAGGTTTTCATCCGGATCTCAGCGGCCGGGACAATGTCTATCTTAATGGGGCCATACTGGGGATGACAGAAGAGGAGATCAACGATCGGTTCGACTCAATCGTTGAATTCTCTGAGATCGGTCAGTTCATTGATACTGAGGTCAAGTTCTATTCCTCAGGGATGTACCTTCGCCTTGCGTTCTCGGTTGCGGTTCATACAGACCCTGAAGTTTTTCTGGTCGACGAAATCCTTGCAGTAGGGGACGAGCCGTTCCAGAAAAAGTGCATTGCTAAGATCAAAGACCTGGCGGAGGCAGGCAAGACGTTGATGGTTGTCAGTCACGATCTCGATCTGGTGTCGAAAGTTTGCAAGAGAGGTGTCGTATTGGAGCACGGTCAAGTAGTGCTCGACGGTCAGGTGGAGGCTGCTGTCAAATGGTTGCGCAATGACCATGGCCCGTCTTCGGATGGGTGAGTTGGCCGGATGAGTTGGTGGGAGACCCTGCCTGTAGTTTTTATCATGGCCGGCGTTTTCTTCGTCCCGGGGCTCCTGGTCGGAGCTCTTGCCCGCCTTAGAGGTATAACCCTGCTGGCCGCGGCGCCTGCAATATCCTTGGGAATCGGCGGCGTGAGCGCGGTCGTTGGAGGGCTGGTTGGCATCCCATGGGGGATCGCGACGTATTGTGTTGCCACTACCCTGACTGCGCTCGCTGCGTGGGCGCTCTGCAGGAAAACCCCCGTCCAGACAGTGCCAAGTACCCACCGATACTCGTGGATCGCGACGACAGCCGGTTTGGTCACCGCAGCCTTCATCAGTATTCCACCGCTGCGGCTGGGTATGGGCGAACCGCACTTTCCCGCACTTACGTGGGACGCAGTACACCACCTCAGCACGATCCGCTGGATTCTTGAGAGCGGAGATGGTTCCAGTCTCACAGTGGGCGGAATCGCGTCTGATGAACGTGTACCCAGGTTTTATCCGGCCGCCTGGCATGACCTGGTCAGCTTGGCGGTCACCGATTTACCGATCAGTCTTAGCATCAACGTTGCGGCGCTGATGATGGCGGGCCTCATCTGGCCCCTTGCCGTCGCCTACCTGGCGCGCGTTTGCTTTCCCCAGTCTGCATGGATCGGGTTCATCGCGCCGGTCCTCGCTTCAGGTTTCGTCGCATTCCCTGCAAGGATGATCTCCTATGGCACCGTGTGGCCGGCTGCGATGGGAACAGCAATCACCCCCGTTCTCATCGGCTTGGTTGTCCAGCTTCTTGGCCGCCCGGACCATCGAGCTCGCCTTGGTTCGTCGATTGCGCTTCTCATTGCGGGCGCCGGCGCTGTTCTGTGCCATCCCACCGCGGCGGTCGCGATGGCATTCCTGGTGCTGCCCTTCTTACTGAGCAGGTACGTGCCGTTTCTACGGACTGCCATACGGCAGCGCAGCTTGTTCAGTGTCAGTGTGGCACTGCTAGTCCCGCTCAGCGTCTTGGCGCTGACTATTTGGGCAATTCATGCTGTTCCCGCGGTTCGTGCTGTCTTCAATTTCCGGACTACTCCTGTTGGCCCTGGCACAGACGCTTTCGGTGCTGCGGTTTTCGACACGATGCTCGCTCCGCTGGGTCATGGAAATACGGAGCCCTTCTGGATCGGTGGGCTGTTGGTGATAGTGGGCGGGCTGGTAGCGATCGCGCGACGGGAAAGCCGTTGGATAGTCGCAAGCTACGCGATCAGCGTTGCACTCTATGTCATTGCCGCAGGTGAACCCTCGTTCCTTAGCCCGCTGGTCGGTCTTTGGTATTCCGATCCGGTACGACTCGGCGGCCTGGTGCCCATCTTCGCGTCAGTACTTGGCGCCTACGCGATCCACGTCGGTGTTTCTTCCCTTGGCGGAGCCGCGGTCGGGAAGATGCGAGGACAGGTATCCCACCGCTTGAGACAAGTGATCTCTTTCGGCTTGGCGGTGCTCTCAGTCTTCCTCGTGTTCCTCTTCAGTGAGTCTATGAGGGCGGACGTCCGGGAAGACCGCATAGCCGCTGACTACTGGGAGCATCGGGAATGGGCGGATGGGCTGGCTTCTGACGCCGAGCTCGAGATGCTCCTGAGTCTTGAAGACAGGCTTCCGGAAGACGCCCTTCTTCTCGGCGATCCGACTTCCGGCGCCGCGCTGGCGTACGCGCTTGGCGATGTGGAGGCGGTCTTCCCAACCATGGCCGGCAGCTGGAGCCAGGAGGCACGATACCTGGGACGCAACTTCTACCAGCTCGAATCAGATCCAAGGGTCTGCCGGATCATCAACGAAATGGGTATTACGCACGTCTATGACGACGATGGACGTTATCTCGCCGATATTGTCCATAGGAAAGACATGAAGGGTCTGACCGTCAGGGGGCTAAGCCCGGACAGCGTACGGCTCATAACGAGCGCTGATGGGGCCGCTGTCTACGCAATTACGGGCTGCTAACGCAAACTTGCCCTAGTCAGTTCACTGGAACGAGTTTTCGTTCTTCGGGAACCTCATTCGCCGACCTTACTGCGAGCCGTTCGACCGCGATCGCTATGCCAACAGCTATCCCAACCCAGAATGGTGAACCCAAGCGTTCAGCCTGACTTGCCACCGGATGCGCGAGTATGGTTCCGACACCAACAAGGGACACGCCCAACGGGAGCCATAACTGGGGAGTACGCGCAAAAGCTGCGTAGGCACCGAGCGCCAGGACGACGAGTACAGCGCCCGCCGCATCCCGGTGAATGTCGTTCACCAGAATCTTCAAATAGTCCCCGTTCAGGAGGAGGAGCCTCTCGATCGGATTGGGCACGGGTGGAAGTTCGAAGTGCTTCGTGAAAGTGTCCTGAAGGCTTTCCGACATTCCCGGCCAATGAAGAGCGTGAGTTAGTGCAAACGAGGCTGCGGCGTAGGCGGTCATCAGAAGGGCCAGGAGCCGTAGGCCGCGTATCTGTCTGAATTGCGGCACCAGCAGTAACAGGACTACGACTCCAAGGAAACTCACGGAGGTGATGAGCACCGCCGAGTATTTGAAGAAGAACAGTGTTACAAACCCCAGGGTGGTTATCAGCGCCCCGTTTCTCAGCTGCCCCTTGGCCAGTAGCACTGTGCCCAGCAGTATGACCAAAGTGAAGAACATTGCTGGCCCTTCGGTCAGTAAGGCAACACCGTGATACCCCACCGGAAGTACGTAAAAAAGCGCCTGGGCTGAGCTGGCTGCCAGCACTCCGAGGTTCAACGAGCGGCAGACCAGAAAGAGAATCATGCCTGACAGGACGGTCAGCACCAGAGGAATGACCCAAAGCCCAATATGTACGCCCAGCAGGTTCATGAGAGGTATCGACAGAAGCGGGTATCCCAGACGTGGTGAGAAAATTGCTTGATACTGCGGGTTCCGGTCGGAGACACCGATGATCGGCTGCTGTCCGTTGTAGACCTCGCGCGTGCAGACGTCCTGAGGAGTGTTATGCGGGACGGATGGATGCTCGCACCAATGGCTATACGCGCTCATCCAGGCTTCGTCCGTGGGCATGCCCTGAGCCGCAAACGCGATTCTCAGATACTGGACGGTATCCGCCCAGATAGGTCCTGGCCCCAGAGCGATCTGCCATGCCAGGAAGATGAGTGCGCTTGAGATAGAAGAAATCACCCCGACCGTCACACGGCGATGTCTCACGTTGGCTCCTTCAGCTGCCTGGACGCCGTAACGTCGGGTAAGGCTGTGAATACGGACCTGCACAGCTCCGCAAAATTATAGCCGGGCCGCAACCCGGAGAAGTCGAGGGCGCCGGCGCAACCAGTGCCCAGTCAGGATGCTTCTCCCTGCGTTCCACACGCAACGACGGCGTACAGTGCGGCATTCCCGGCGCTGGCCACAAGTTCCAGACCGGGAGCGGACTCGGCGTTGTCCATGGCTGTGCTCGGGTGGTATCGGCTACCTACTTCCCGCGTTCCGAAATCCAGCGCGTAGTAGGTATTCGTGTTTCGAACTGCCGCGCACACGCCAGGTTCGGCTCCGGCTTCGTCCAACTGAGTCAGCAGAATATTCTCCTCGTCCGTGCGCTGCCCGGTGATGTGCGGGGCGACCGTCTGGCGGCCGGTGAAAGCATACACAAGCGAAGCTCCCGTCCACGGATTGCCGAAGACCTGGGCGTCTTCCGGAACGTGCTCCTCGACTGCGTCGAAAATTGCGAGTTCGTCTACGGACAGCAGGTCCGACGAATCGGTGTACCGATAGCCTGGGGCCGCTTCGGATTGTTGTCTGGGAACGCCCATGAGTTGAGCGGACACGCCAATCAGGACGATTCCGGCCAGGAGCCCCGTTGCCGGCAAGGTGTAGTGAACCCTGGACTCGGGTGTCGATACCCTTCTAGCAATAGCGGAGGGCAGCTCGCTGGTTCGAACGATGTCTGCCAGGCGGCGAAGGGCCCATTCTCCACCAATAACCGCAACAGGCAAGGTAACGACAGGGAGGAGGGCGGCCAGCCGATTGGCGTCGTTGTACCAGACGCCGGTCCAAAAGTGCCTGAATTCTCCTTCGCCTGTCGCCGAGGCGATCACATAAAGCCCTAATCCCACCGAGAACATTCCTACTATCCACAATCGGGCAGGCCGCGTCGAAAGAACCGCCAAGCCCAGGATGGTCAGCGCAAACAGGGCGAGCGACGCTTCGGCTCCTTGAGGCGCGCTCATGAGTACCTCGCCTACCGCTTGCGAGCCGGTCTGTCGTGGATCCCAGAGGGAGACGCTGGGATCGAGGCGCGCGAGGTTCCAGGCAACGAGACCTATGCCCAGGTACAAACCGGCGAACGTGAAGATGAGGCCCATGCGGCGGTTGGCCACGGTCCCGCGTCGCCACTGCAGCGTTCGGTAAGCCACCCAGGCGAGCACGACTGGCGCACCGAAGGCTATCATCGCAATCGCAGTACTTGGATGGGCGAGCGCTAGTCCTGGAAACACGAGAAGGAACAGGACCACCGAATGCCCCAGCCCGGCTGTAAGGACACCAACACCCAGGAAACTGATCATGATTCCCAAGGCCACGGGAAGAATGGCGATGGATAGCAGATTGGGATACAGGACGCCGAAATCGATCATCAGGTATGGGAAAGCGGCGAATCCGCCGGACAACATGCCCGTTAGGAGGATCGTGATGGCGGACATGCCCGTGATCCTGCTGATCATGTACATGCACGCGAGCGGCCAGACAACGGCACCTATAACGATGTTTCCCAGGGAGACCGCGACTGGAATAGAGGTACCTGTCGCCAGGGCTACGAGCGAAATCATGTCGTGCCACGCCGCTGGGTAAAAGCCTTCACCCGCCTCTGTCAGGCTGCCCAGGGACAACGATGAAGCCGAACCAGTTTCCATGATGTGACGAACTGCATTGAGGTGATAGACGTTGTCGTAGCTTTGCGAGATGTTACCCGGACTGCCGATCGTTGCCATGAAACGCCAGGTGATGATCACAGTCGGAGCTACAACCGCCGCCACGTAGCTCAGGGCTCGAACCACGCCGATTGGTAGGGGAAGCTCGGGAGATCGCACCGAGCGAATCGGTGAGATTGACCGGCCGTCGATGCGCGTTCTGGTGACACTGACAGCGAAACGCAGAAGCAGGCATAGCAGCGCCAGAGCTATGACGGAAAGCCCAACAAGCCCTACTGACCAACGCACGCCGAGAACCCCGGCAGCGATAGCGGTGATGCTGGCAACGGAAACTGTGGCGGGGGCTGCCACGGCCCAAAGCATCAGGCCGCGAAGGCCAACTGCCCGGCCGAGCACCGCTCCCGGGATGAGGAATACTCCAATGGCTATGAACAGAGCTGGAAGGGCTTGCAGCCAGGTCAAGAGGGGGTGCTCCTCGTATATGCGGGTGGGGCGTGAGTATTGTCGTCCGCAAGCGAATCCGGCTCGCGTTCTCGGACATACCAGCATCCCAGCCTACTCGAACCATGGCACGCGGTCTGATGGGTGGACGAATGCTCTTCGATTTGTCTGTGAAATACTGTTGCGGTGAGTCGAACCTGGGTTGTCATTCCGATGTACAACGAATGCACCGTTGTTGGCGATGTGATCAGCGGACTCCTTCCGACCTTCCCTAACGTCGTCTGCATCGACGACGGTAGTGCGGACGGGTCGCAGAAGATCGCACGCGAGGCCGGTGCGGTCGTAGTGCAGCATCCCATCAACCTCGGGCAGGGTGCGGCACTGCAGACAGGTATTGAGTTTGCTTTGCAGGATCCGGCAACGGATTCGATCGTTACTTTCGATGCCGACGGCCAGCATCGGGTCGATGACGCATTCGCGATGGTCCAGCGCCTGCGTTCCGGGGAGGCCGAGATCGTGCTTGGCTCGCGGTTCCTCGACAGCAGAACCAAGATCGCACCGCTGAAGAAACTTGTCCTGAAGACTGCGGCGCTTCAGTCCAAGCTGTCCACCGGGCTGGATCTGACGGACGCACACAACGGGCTTCGAGCCATCGGACGGGATGTCGCCACGCAAATCGACCTGACCCAGAATCGCATGGCGCACGCTTCGGAGCTGATTCACCAGCTTGCCGTTCTGAACCCCCGATGGGTGGAGCACCCCGTGGAAATCATCTACACCGATTACTCCAAAGCCAAAGGACAGTCGCTGCTCAATTCGGTAAATATTCTCGCAGAACTGTTTTTGAGGTAGTAATGCTTATTCTTATTCAGGCCCTACTCATAGTGGCCGTCGTCGTCGTTTCCCTCGTACTGATGCGCGGGGGTTCAAACGCACGGCACCTGGCTGTCCGGCGCATCATGCTTATCCTTTTCACCCTTGCAGCAGTGCTCTCGATATTCTTCCCGGAGCTCCTGTCGGTGGTAGCTGGATGGTTCGGCATCGGCCGTGGCACGGATCTGGTGCTCTACGGTCTTGTGGTCAGTTTCCTGGTTTTTGTAGCAACCACCTATCAGCGTTTCCGTCAGACGGAAATATCACTAACCAAGCTTTCCCGCCGTATCGCTCTCGATGAGGCGGAGCGGCCCTGGGAAGCACCATCAAATCCAACCGCGCACGTTCGCCCGCACAATGAGAAGAAGGCAGGATCTTAGTGACGATCGACGTAATGTTCCCTTACTACGGGGACGTTCCCATGATGAAGGCTGCGATCCAAAGCATCCTGAGTCAGGATGACACCGACTTCAAGCTGACCATCGTGGACGACGGATATCCGGACGATACCCTGCCTGCCTATTTCGAGAACCTCACATCGTCCGATCAACGTGTGGTGTACCACCGTAACGAAACCAATCTTGGGGCGAACGGCAACTACCGTAAGTGCGTCGGCCTCGTGGAGCACGACATCGCAGTCATCATGGGGGCTGATGACCTGATGTTGCCCAATTACCTGTCCACCATTCGGGCGGCATTCGAGTCGAGTCCGGAGATAGCAATTGTGCAGCCGGGCGTGGAGATCATTGACGAGAACGCGCGTGTCTACTCCCCGTTGTCAGATCGTGTGAAGACGGTGATGAGGGGGCGTGCTGTCGGTGCGAGCGAACGGGCGGTGTTGTCGGGGGAGCGGGCAGCGAGCAGCTTGCTTTCAGGCAACTGGTTGTACTTCCCGTCCATTGCGTGGAGTGCGAAGGCGCTCAAGAGCCATTCATTCCGTCCTGAGTACGACGTCGTCCAGGACCTCGCGCTGGCTCTTGACGTACTGATGTCGGGAGGCAAGCTGCTCGTAGCGGAGACCGTCTGCTTCCAGTACCGACGCCACAGGCAGAGCGATTCCTCCGTACGCGCGCTGGATGGCCGCCGCTTCGACGAGGAACGCCGGTTCTTCGACGCTTGCGTTGAAGATTTCCAGAGGTTGGGGTGGAAGAAGGCAGCTGCATCCGCTCGTGTCCACTTCACCTCGCGTCTGAACGCGCTGACGCTGCTGCCGAAGGTCGCCTCAACGCGCACGTGGGGCGGACTGGGGAAGCTCGCACGGCATGCAGTCAGGCCCTAACCGGGTTCCGGTACGGAATTAAGGCGCAGCTCTCTTGGATATTCAGAACCACTACTACGGCCATTCCAGCGTCCTCGCCGCTTACTGTTCAATGCCGCGGCTGAGGCACGTCTCTGGTCTTATCCAGCACGGGTGGACGGTTACCTCGCCCATCATCGCGCAGTTCGGCGACTTCGCTGACAAGGGGCCGGGGCGCCGACGCCTTTCCTGGACAAGCCGGTCCCGTGCGTTCTCTCCGACGGATTCGGAGAACCTTCTCCCGGACGGCTCCCAGCAGCTGCACGCGATCGGCGCGCCGTTTCTCTACCTGCTGGAGATGGCACGTGCGAGCCACACCCTGCCGCTGGATCGGCAGGGCACACTGGTGTTTCCGATGCACGGAACAGCACTTCTGAAGGTATCCGGGAATCATGCAGGGTATGCGGAGGAGGTCCTGCAACGGGAGGGCCCAAGTACAGTGTGCCTCCACGTTGATGACCTCGATGACCCTTCCGTGGCCGGGGTATGGACGAAGCACGGCCACACAGTGGTATCAGCAGGCGATCGCCGGGACCCACGTTTCCTGGGACGGATACTTTCACTGGTTGCGTCTTCCAACCGGGTGGTAAGTAACCGGCTCTCCACATCCATCATGTATGCCTCTGTCGCGGGTGCCGATGTGGAACTATATGGACCCGAATTCCAGTTGGGGCACAACCTTGATGTGGACCCTGGGAAGGTCATGGAGCGCTTGTGGCCCGAATTTCATTCCGCGGAGGCGGATCAATCGGTGCTTCGTGCCATTGCTGGAGACGAGCTCGGCTTTACGGACATGCGTTCGCCGGAGGAACTGATGGAATTGCTCGGCTGGAACCGGACCTCTGCGGGACCCTTTCTTGAGTACTGGTTGAGTGGTCCGTTCGACAAGGCCAGGGCGGTATTGGGACTGAAGAAGCGCCCGAATGGTGCGCACATTACTGAGGTGGGACTCTCACCCTGGCACTGGTTGCGGCACCCGTTGAAACACTTGCCTTCGCCGCTTCCCCGCCTGGTGAGCGAGGAACTGCTGCCTTCGGGAGCAATTCGTCAAAACGCCAACTGAAGTACTCCCAAATTTGGAACAAGCACGCTTCGTTCTGGGGTTCCGCCAGGGCATCGATGGGTTCAGGGTAGTAGCCATCCTGCTGCTCATGGTCGGTCACTCGAATTGGGAGTGGTTTCTTGACGACGGCGGCTTGGTTTCGGTTAATCTGTTCTTCACGCTCTCGGGGTTCCTGGTTACGGTCACCCTGATGGAAGAGTGGCGGAGGGACGGAAGCATTGACGTCAAGTCCTTCTACGCCCGACGCGCAATCCGTCTCTACCCGGCACTCATCGCGGTGACCGTCGTCGGACTGGCAATGGGAGTGTCAGTCCTGGGTGCCGTACTCGTCTTGTCCTACCTTTCGAATTTCGCTGCCGCGATGGAGTTCGACATCCATCCGTTGACACACACCTGGTCGCTTGCAGCGCAGGAGCAGTTCGTTCTCCTTGCACCCCTGACCTTGCTGTTGGTTCGGGGCCGCTGGCGCATATGGGCCGGCGGTGCGATCGCGCTGGTTATGGGCATCTGGATCTGGCGATTCTCGTACTGGACCAGCTTGGAGGAATCCCTTCGCTGGGTCTACAACGGACCGGGAAGGATAGACGCGATCCTGATTGGCTGCCTCTTGGCGATGTGGTTCTATCACCGCGGAGAGTGGAAGCCCAACCGCCCCATTGTGGTGGCTTCCTGGGTCTTCCTGCTGGCCTATGCGTCGGGATTCTGGCCGCCCGGATGGTCCTACTTCACGGTTGGTATGGTCGCGCTACAGGGTGCCACCGCTGTAGCTGTTTGCTGGGCTGTGGTTCAACGGGGTACGTGGGCAGCCAACCCGTTCGTCAGGCACACGGCCAAAATCTCCTACGGACTGTATGTCTGGCATTATCCGGTGTTCCGCGCTCCTGCGGTGCAGGCGCTGCCGCAGCCGCTTGAGTCGATGGTCGGATGGGGCACGGCGTTTTTCGTTGCGTCCATCTCGTATTACCTGTTGGAACGCCCAATCAGCAGGAAGTTCGGGGGCCGGTTTCGCAGGCGGACAGTGCAGCTGCCCGCTGCGTCGTTGGTGTGAGCAGTCGATCGAGCTGGCGGTTGTTTCGGCGGCCAGTACTTATGACACTTACCACGCTGACCATCCTCCGTCCACCGGAATGGTCTGCCCCGTCACATACCGGGAAGCACTGGATGCCAGCCACATCACTACGCCGCGGAAGTCATCCTCTGTAGCCATTCTGCGCAAGGGAGTGAGCTTCTCGTAACGCTCGGTAAACTCCTCCGCCTGCCCTCGAGCTATGCCGCCGGGCGCGAAGGCATTGACCCGGATGCCGGGCGCCAGCACCGTTGAGAGGTAACGGGTCAGCTGCACGACACCGCCTTTGGTCGCACCGTACGCTGCCGGATTACCCATCTGGGTACCCTCATAGAGCCCCATGTTCGGCCCCACGAGACCGTAGATCGAGGACACGTTGATCACGGATCCATGACCGGATTCACGCAGTTGCGGCGCGAGCATCCGGGTAAGGGTGAATGGCACCTGCAGGTTGAGTTTTGTCGCAAGCATGAAAGCTTCGTCGGACTGTTCCTCGAAAGGAACAGCGTAGCCGGGGATATTCGCCGTTCCGGTAAAGGCTGCATTGTTGATCAGCACATCGAGGGAGCCTGTAACTGCCCTCGCGAGGCGGGATGCGCCGTCGTCGTCAAGCAGATTCGTTGCAAGCCCACTTGCAAAAATCCCGTGCTTCTCGGCCAGTTCGGTGGCGAACTGATCGCAGAGGTCCTGATCAAGATCCGAAACAACGACGTCGGCCCCAAGCCCAGCGAGAGCGTCGCAGAGCACCCGGCCCAGGGGGCCGGTACCGCCGGTCACCAATGCGCGGCGACCCTGAAGCGAAAAAAGGTCAAGCACGGCCTGCCTCCTCCTTGTTGGTGGCAAATCCGGGAAGAGGTGCCAGCCCGGCCTGAACTACTGCCTCAACAAGCCGGAACTCGGACTCGTCATCGATGGAAAAGGCGTGGGCTTCGGGAATTTCGAAGTAGGTGTGGGTTCCCTCGTCGAACCAGCTGGACTCCAGTCTGCGCACGAACGGCGACAGCCACGCATAGAAGCTTCCATTGATGCGCAGGTAGCGCTGCACATCCTGGCGGCGAACCACACCTCTTCCAGCATCGAAGTAGCGTTCGAGCGTTCCGTCGGCCGTGGGACGCACGCCTACCCACGTGGGATTGAAGAACGGTTCCGATACGGAGACAACGCCGTCGATTCCATCGCTGGCAATCAGCTTATTGACTGCGGCCAGAACATTCTCCGCCGTCCGGGTTGGGCTCGTTGGGTCCAGCAGGAGCACGACATCGAAGGTCTCGCCCGTGGTGTTCTCCATCTCCGCCAGTGCATGTCTCAGGACCCCGCTCATCGGGGCCGTGTCGGTTGCGAAATGGGCCGGTCTGAGGAACGGAACGGACGCACCATGCCGGCGGGCGATCTCTGCGATGTCTGGATCATCCGTAGACACGATGCAACGAACGGACGCTCCGAGCTGCTCCGCCAACGCGATGCTGTGGGCGATCAGCGGTTTCCCCAGCAGAGGACGCACGTTCTTTCCCGGTAGACCTTTCGAGCCGCCCCGGGCAGGGATGACGGCGAGGATTTTGGGATCGGTACGTGTGGTCATAGGGCACCTTGGGTTGAGCGATGGAATCCGGCTATAACACTACCGTTTCGCCCCTGCGCGTCCGGTCTGACAGGCGGGCTGCGTCGCATACGGCAACGGCGAGCACACCCGCCTGGAGGGACGCGGCGTTGTATTCATGCCGCAACCCGTCGACGACCACTCCCACCCGCTGCAGGAGGGTTCCGCTTTGACGGGCAAGTACGTTGTCAACGTCGCCGTCACCCGGATGAACGCTGAGCTCAGGAACGCTGCCCGGGCGCTCAACAATCACGGAGTTGGTGACAACGTTCCACGACAGGGCACTGTGCGCGGTAGCGATGCGGATTTCGCGCTTCTTCACAGGAGATACGTAGTCAAGCCTCACCGACACTGCCAGCGGGTGTTCTTTCCCGGAACTGTGCCAGAGCAGGTCCGCGGACTCCTCGGCCTCAATTCCCAGCACCCCACGTCCGAGCCGGGCTACGACGGTATCGGGTGTGCCAAGGAGCGCGAGCGGATAATCGATGTCGTGCACAAGATCGCGCAGGGCACCGCCCTCATCGGACCGTGCCGAGTAGCTTTGCCTGTAATCCCTGCCCGGGCGCCAGGAGGGAAGCCAGGACTGCGAGACTATCTGCGCCGAGGTCGGTGTGCCTTCCTGCTCCAGCAGTTGCGCCAATTCGACGTAGCCGTCATGAAATCGAAGGGGTGCGCTCACCGAGACAATGGAGGCGCGTGGGTGGTCGAGGAGAGGCCGGCACTGCTGAACGGTTGGCGCCACGGGCTTTTCCAGCAGAACGGAGCGGGGATTCTGTTCGACGGCTCCAAGGGCATCATCGACATGCCGAACCGTATCGGTCGCGATGATGATGAGGTCCAGCGGAGCGTTCGGATAGGTATCCACGAAGACCGTACGTGACGGAATATCCGCGCGTTCCGTAGAACCTGTGCCCTTCCGGACGGGCCAGGCATAGAGTTCGTCCACCCCCATGGATTCGAGCACGCGCAGGTGGCGTGCGCCGATCGACCCTGTCCCCCTGACGAGTGCACGCACCCCACGGCCTCTAACCGAAATGGCCTCACGTTGTTGCTGCACATTCACCGTCCGGGCGCCGGATAGAATTCGTAAATCATGCTCACCAACTCTAGTGTCGAGGCTCAGCGTATCTAAATGGACTTACAGGCGTCGGAGAACAGTGACCTGCGCTCTCCTGGTACCCGGCAATGGATCATCTTCGGAGCGGGTGGCCACGCGCGCAGTCTCTTCTCCGTTATTCGGGGACGGGGGGACACGGTTGCAGGCGTTGTCGGTGACGGTGGGGGCCAATGGAAGCCTGTTCAGAAGTCTTTCTCGAACGACGACGACGCCATTGAGTTCGCGCTCAACCGTAACCTTTCCGTCTGCATCGGAATCGGTGCAAACCACGTTCGTTGGCGGCTCGCCGAACTGCTCTTGGAGGCGCTGCCCCCGGAAAACCTCGTACCGCTGGTCGCCCACAGTGCCACCGTCGATCCCACAGCCGATCTGGCCCCGCTGACCCAGATCCTGGAACACGCGCACGTAGGACCCGGCGCTACCGTGGGAGCGGCGACAATCGTCAATACCTCGGCGGTTGTGGAGCACGACGCTGCGACCGGCGACTCATGCCATCTCGCGCCCGGCGCGATGCTTTTGGGAGAAGCTTCGATCGCCCATAGGGTATTTGTGGGTTCCGGTGCGCGGGTGCTTCCGCGCATATCGGTGGCGGATGACGTCATCCTTGGCGCAGGCGCAGTGGCGACAAAGGACCTTCCGGGATCGACAACCTATGTTGGCGTTCCCGCCGCCCCGACAACGTCCATGAAAGGCATCACTGAATGAGCAACCAGACCGGGCATGCTGAATCCATCAAGTTCGGACACCACTCCCTGGGCCTGAACGAGGACGTCTTCATCATCGCGGAGGCCGGTGTCAACCATGACGGTGACGTGGCGGTCGCACATCAATTGATTGACATTGCTGCGGACACTGGCGCAAACGCCGTGAAATTTCAGACGTTTCGCCCGGCTGCTCTCGTTACAGCCGGCGCGGCCACCACGCCTTACCAGAAGAAGGCAGGATTCTCCGAGTCCCAGTCCGAGATGCTCACGAGGTTGACGCTTCCGGATGCTGCCTGGGAAGAACTGAAACAGCACTGCGACGAGCGCGCAATCACGTTCCTCTCCACACCATTCGATGTTGCAAGCGCTGAGATGCTGGCGCAGATTGGTGTCCCCGGGCTGAAAATAGGCTCCGGTGAGCTGACAAATGTGCCGTTCCTGCGAACAATCGCAGAACTTGGCATCCCCCTGATCGTTTCCACCGGCATGGGCAGCGCGGAGGAAATTCACGAAGCCCTCGAGGCGACAGCTAGTGCCCCCGCCACTGTTCTTCTGCATTGCGTATCGGCGTACCCCGCGCCACTAGGCGAGGCGAACCTCCTGGCCATTCCGGCAATGCGGCGAAAATTTCGCACTGAGATCGGCTGGTCCGATCACACTCCCGGTTCAGTCACTGCAGTTGCGGCAACGGCATTGGGCGCGACACTACTGGAGAAACACATCACCACGGACCGGGAGCGAAACGGGCCCGACCACCGTGCCAGCCTGGAAGCCGCCCAGTTCGCAGACTATGTGTCTGATGTTCGCGCGGCCAAGGAAAGCCTCGGAGATGGACGGAAACGCCGTATGCCCAGCGAAGAGGACAACGCCCACCTTGTAAGGCGCAGCTACCACACCGTCCGCTCCATCCCCCAGGGCGCCGTGATCACGGAGGAGGATGTGGCAATCCTGCGTCCCGAAGGAGGGATGAAGCCGTCGGCCCATGTAGTCGGCGCCGTCGCGCTCCGCGATCTCCCCGCGGGAGTTCCGGTGGCGCCCGGATCGGTCGGAAAAGTTCCATGAGGGTTCTGGCGTTCGTAGGTACCAGGGCAGATCTGTTCCCACTCGGTCCTGTTCTTGTTGGTCTTGAGGAGAGCGCCGACGTTGAACTGCACATTGCCACGGCCGTGGGCTTCGAGGGCGGGACAAGCCGTGAGGTCCTGTTGGATGCGGGATTACGTCGGGATGCCCACACGCACCATGATTTGGGGCTCTTTCTTCAGGACAGCACTCCGGTCGGCCAGGGGCGGCTCGGGGCCGAGCTTTCCCTGAAGTTTCTCGAGCTTGTTCAATCCATTGAGCCCGATGCGTTGGTGGTGCTCGGTGATCGGTGGGAATTGCTGTACGCGGTCCCGTCCGCACTCCTTATGGGGGTCCGGGTGATTCACCTCCATGGCGGCGAAGTGACTGAGGGCGCTCTCGACGAGCGCGTGCGGCATGCGTTGACCAAACTGGCGGACCAGCACTGTGTCAGCACCGCCGGCGCCTCTCGAAGGGTCGAGCAGTTGGGAGAAGACCCGGCGCGTATTCACCGCACCGGGGCACCCGGCCTGGACCGTTTCCTTGAGGCGACTCCGTTGAGCGGTTCGGAATTCGAGGAAGAGTTTCAGGTTCCACTGCATCGTCC
Organism: Arthrobacter pigmenti; assembly: GCF_011927905.1. Taxonomy (NCBI): domain Bacteria; kingdom Bacillati; phylum Actinomycetota; class Actinomycetes; order Micrococcales; family Micrococcaceae; genus Arthrobacter; species Arthrobacter pigmenti. The sequence continues at coordinate 2,156,187 of NZ_JAATJL010000001.1, read as the reverse complement.
ACTTATCGTCGGAACATACCATCCGGTAACAGCCGGTTCTGAGGAGTCTCCTGGCGTGGTCGCGCGACGGGTATTCGAGACCAGCCTCAGGATGGCCGGCACGCTCATTCTGACGAATCCGGGTTTCGACGCCGGTCGTGAGGAAATCCTGGCTGTCCTCGCTGAACTGAAGCAGGGGAAAGTCCCAAACCTCGTAATTCGTGCCAGCCTTGGCAGGACGTATCCCAGAGTCATGGCCACTGCGGATCTGATGGTCGGCAATTCCTCGAGCGGCATCATTGAAGCGGCATCATTCGGACTTCCCGCAGTGGACGTCGGCGACCGGCAAAAGGGGCGGGAGCGCGGCACTAATGTCATCTGGTCTGCGGATAACACGGCGGACCTCGAGACGGCGATCAGCACGGCCCTGGGAGCTGACTTCAGCTCCCGTGCGCCCTATGTGGCGAACCCATATGGCGACGGGCGAGCCGCCGGAAGGATCGTTCAGGTCATCACCGGCTCGGTTGATGAGCCTATGTCAAAAGTTTTCGTCGATGCTTGTGTCGGAGGAGTTCAGGATGAGCAATGACCGTTCACTCAAGGATGCCTGTGTAGAACGCAGCGCGACTGTCCGCGAGGCCCTGCTGGCGATCGACCGGGGTGCCTCCTCCGTTGCCCTCGTGATCGATGAGAGCCGGCACCTGCTCGGAATCGTGACGGACGGGGACGTTCGAAGGGCGCTGCTGGCTGGAGCTGGCCTGGAAAGCACCGTCATTGACTTCGTTAACGCCAATCCCAAAGTGGTTAACCCGTCAACCTCGCGTGCCGCCGTCATCGATCTGATGCGGAGTATCCGCATCAGCGAGGTTCCGGTCGTCGACGACGACGGGGTTCTGGTCGGGCTTCAAACGTTGACTGACATCGTCGGCAAACCCAAGCTGCCAAATGTTGCGCTGATCATGGCAGGCGGCAAAGGAACCAGACTGGGCAGCCTTACCAAGGAAACCCCTAAACCCCTCATGAAGGTCGCAGACCGCACCATCATTGAATGGGTGCTTCTCGGGCTGGTCGAGTCGGGCATCACCCGTGTATACATCAGTGTGGCCCACCTCGCACAGAAGATCATCGACCACCTCGGTGATGGTGAGCAGCTGGGCTGTCGGATCTCCTACATTCACGAAGATCCGGAGCGTCCGCTCAATACAGCTGGCGCGCTTGGCCTCCTGCACAGGGAAGCACCGGAAATCTCCGAGCCGGTGATCGTCACGAATGCGGACCTGATGGTGCATTACTCGGCAGCCGACTTCCTGCGATTCCACCGCCACCATGGCGCGGCGCTCACCGTGGCAGCAAGACCGTATAACCATCAGGTGCCATTCGGAGTACTCGAAATTAGCTCAGACCGTTCGGTTACCGGAGTGGTCGAAAAACCAAACATCGAGTTCGAGATCAGCTCGGGAATCTATGCGGTGTCGCCGGAGACACTTGCTATGGTTCCCTACCGGGAGCCGTATTCAATGCCGGATCTTATCGACGCGTGCATCCGCGGGGGCAAAAGGGTATCCGCCTGGCCCATGCTGTCCGACTGGATCGATGTAGGCACACCCAAAGATCTGGCAGCAGCGAAAGGACAATGACCATGTTGGAAAAAGAGAGCGCCCACAATCTCCGAGGAAAGACTGTCGTTGTCACCGGCGCCGATGGCTTCATCGGTAGTCACGTCACACAGCGGCTGATCGCCGAAGGAGCCAACGTTCGCGCGCTGTGCATCTACAACTCGAATGGGTCCTACGGGTGGCTGGATGACCTCAGCGAGGAAGAACGCGATTCCGTTGACCTTGTACTCGGCGATGTACGGGATTCCGAGTTCGTCTCGGACCTTGTTGCGGGATCCGAGGTCGTTCTCCATCTAGCCGCACTCATAGCGATTCCATACTCCTACCAAGCGCCTCGCTCATATGTGGAAACCAACGTGACAGGGACCCTCAATGTTCTCGAAGCGGTCCGTCGCCACAGCGTTCCCCGTCTGGTGAATACCTCCACGAGCGAGGTTTACGGAACTCCAAGCACAGTACCCATTACCGTGCAGAACGAACTGCGCGGTCAATCCCCGTACAGCGCCACAAAAATCGCTGCGGACAAGCTCTGCGAAGCGTGGGCGAGTTCCTTCGAAACCCCTGTTGTTGTTCTGCGTCCCTTCAACACCTACGGCCCCAGACAGTCCGCTCGCGCGGTAATCCCCACGATCCTTCAGCAGATGCTCGCAGGTGCCGAACAGATTCAGTTGGGATCGCTCACTCCGCGCCGGGACTTCACCTTTGTTGCGGATACTGCGGATGGCTTCCTTCGGGCGGCGACGGCCGATATCCCACTGGAAGGACAGGTTATTCAGCTGGGGACCGGATATGACGTGAGTATCGGCGAGCTGGTCGACCTTGCGCGCCAGGTGACCGGCTCCGAAGCGGAGATTGTGACCGAAGATGTGAGGGTTCGCCCGGAGGCGAGCGAGGTGATGCGGCTGCTTTCCGATCCCTCGCAGGCGCTGGAGGAACTCGGATGGGTCCCGCAAACAAGTCTTGAAGAGGGTCTTCGGCGGAGCGCCGAATGGATTCAGGCTCGCGGAATCACCGCCAAAGCCGCCGCACGCTACGCACGCTGACCGGCACTAGTGAAAGGCGCAAACGTGTCAACCCGAGTTCCCCTTGCCATTCCGAATATCGGACAGACAGAAGCTGACCTGGTCGCTGACGCCATGCGCAGCGGCTTCGTCTCCTCAGTTGGAGAGTATGTAACCGAGTTCGAACGCCGGTTCGCAGAGTATGTGGGAGCCCCGTACGCGGTGGCGTGCTCCTCCGGCACCGCTGCGCTGCACCTTGGAATGCGTCTTGCGGACGTGCAACCGGGCGATCTTGTAGCCGTATCGGATTTCACCTTCATGGCATCTTCGAACGCTGCCTCCTATCAGTTTGCGGATCTGCTCCTGGTCGACTCGAAACCGGACTCATGGGGAATGGACCTGGACATTCTGCGAACGGAACTCCTCCGCCGTCGATCAGCAGGCGAGAAATTGCCGAAGGTTATCGAACTGGTCCATATACTCGGTCAACCTGCGGACGCGCACGGTGCGCGCGAAATCGCGGACGAATTCGGGGCGGTCCTGATCGAGGACGCTGCGGAGGCGCTAGGCGCAACCTGGTCCGATGGTCCGCTGGCTGGGCGCCATGTTGGGACGGTGGGGCACATGGCAGCGTTCTCCTTCAACGGAAACAAAATCATGACCACCGGCGGCGGCGGCATGTTCACTACCGACGACGAGGAGCTCGCGCGGCGTGCCAAGCACCTGTCCACCCAGGCCCGGATGCCGGAACGCGGATATCTACACAATGAGATCGGCTACAACTACCGGCTGACCAATATTGCTGCGGCGCTGGGCGTTGCGCAGTTGAGCCGGATGGACGAGTTTGTTGCCCGGAAGAGGTCCATCGCCGCCCGCTACAACGACGCTTTCGCCGGGACGCCGATAACGTGTCCACCCGGTATGCCCGGTGAGGAGTCAACCTACTGGTTGTACTCCATCCTGGTTCCCTCGGCGGAGCCCGGCACGGAAACACGAGACAACCTCCAGGATTTCCTGGGTGCAGCGGACATCGAATCCCGTCCTCTGTGGCGGCCGCTGCACATGCAGCCGCCCTTGGCGAAGGAGCAGGTCCTCGGAGGCGCCGTGGGCGAAGAGTTATTCGCCCGAGGACTTTCCCTGCCATGTTCCACAGACCTCAGCGACGCCGATCAGCAACGGGTGATCGAGCGGGTCCTGGCGTGGTTACAGACTCGGTGAGCAAACCTGCCGGGTCGGTGGTGGAAAGCGGAAGCCACCGGAACTCGGCCTTCTATCTCGTCGGAGCATTACTCCAGGGCCTCGGTATAGTTTTCGTGCAGCCCTTCGCCGTCCGGATCATGGATAGTGACAGGGAATGGGGAGAACTGATCATCGCCGTATCGGTGATTCAGGTGGGAGTGGTGCTAGCCGCTGCGGGTTTGCCACTTGCCATCACCCGAGCCTGGTTCGACGACAAGGACGGGCCGCTGCGTGCCCGCGCCATCAGCGGATTCCTCGGCATCGCCGGCTTGGCTCTGGGACTGGCCGCGGCCCTGGGATTCTGGCTGTACCAGTCGGCAGTCGAGGGAAGGGGCCCGGCAACCTTCACAATTGCCCTGGTCACCATGGGCGTCCTCGCTTCTGTACTCGCGGCGCAGGCTATTCTTAGGGCGCAGGAGCGACCGGTGGCTTTCGTGGGACTCAGCATCGGCGCGTCCGTGGGCGCACACGTCACGGGACTACTGGCGATCTGGTTGATCGAACCGGTTGCCTGGCTGTATCTGGCAGGTTTCGCCCTGGCCGTTGTGGTAACCGCGTGCCTATCCTTGCTCATCGCTCCGCCCGCTTCACCTTCAGCGACCCCGGGTGCTGTGAGGGAAGCGCTCGCCATAGGGCTTCCGGTCCTGCCGCATACGGGAGCCCTGATGCTACTGACTCAGGGCGCGGTGTTCCTTCTCGCGTTCATCAGCGGTACTGCGACATCGGGTGACTACGGCAAGGTCCAGGTCTTCATCCTGGGCACTATCACCCTCCTGGGAGCACTTAACAACGTGTGGGTGCCGCGCATCATGTCTGCGTCGAAGGAGGAGCGGCCGCGCCGGATGCATGAGACGATGTCGACGGCAAGCCTCGCCGCCCTCGGGATCGTTGTACTGGCGTCCGGGAGTGCCAACGTGATGACGCACATTCTCGCGGATGGCAGGGAGGACCTCATTCCGGTGGCGCAGATCATGCCATTGACCGCGCTGGGATACGTCCTCTACTTGAACGCCACAACCCTGCTGTTCTCTGACAGGCGCACCGGCATTCTTGCCGTTGTCACGCCAGCCGTTCTGCTGATTGGAGTTGCGCTCGCAGTAGGCCCGGCCCTGAACGGAAATTTGGTAGCTGTGGCATTGGCAAACGCCGCAGCCTTTCTGGTGCTCGGGCTGGTGTACTTCTTCCTCGTGAGGAAGAGGGCACACGGCGGCTGGCCCGTAGGACTATACGTACTCTGCTCCGTCACGGCGATCGCCTACGTTGTTGTCCTCGTTCTCCTTCCAACCGACTTACTAACCGGCGTTTTCACCTGCGCAGCAGTCGCTCTCTTTTCGGGGATCGCAGGAGCCGTTCTATGGCGGCGGGGGCGTAAGCGCGTCTGAGGGATGTTACTTGTAGCGCACCTGCACGCCGGTAGCTGTCCACCGCAGCCAACCACCTTCGAACTCGACGTTCCGGTAGCCCTGTGAGGCAACTGCGGGTTGCAGGGGATAGCCAAGGCGCCCCATCTGCCAACCGGACAATCGCCACGCCTCCCGGTAGGGCTGCGTAACAGCGTTCGCTCCGGTGGCGCTCGTGTTGTAGATGTGCCCTCCGGTGAACTCCTGGTAGCAACCGCCCCCGTGCAAGCCACAGCGCACCCTATCGGCGGGATACCCCAGGGTTCCCATTTGCCAGCCAGCTTCATCCCAGGCTTTCCAGTATGCGCCGGTGACTGCGTGTGCTCCGCCGGATGGGTGGTAGTAGACGTTGCCGCCGGTGAAGGATTGGTAGCAGCCGCCGTTGTGGAGTCCGCAGCGGACGCCGGCTGTGGGGTAGCCGATTTTCATTTGCCAGCCGGCTTCTCCCCAGGCTTTCCAGTATGCGCCGGTGACTGCGTGTGCTCCGCCGGATGGGTGGTAGTAGACGTTGCCGCCGGTGAAGGATTGGTAGCAGCCGCCGTTGTGGAGTCCGCAGCGGACGCCGGCTGTGGGGTAGCCGATTTTCATTTGCCAGCCGGCTTCTCCCCAGGCTTTCCAGTATGCGCCGGTCACCGCGTGAGCGCCGGTGGCCGCTGTCCAGTAGATGTTTCCGCCGGCGTAGGACCGATAGCATCCGCCGCCGTGAAGGCCACAAATGTCACTGGAGGATCTGGCAGTTCCAAGCGGACCGTTGGCCCCTCCGGACCGGAGCCACGCCTGATGAATGGCTCCTGATGAGCCTGACGCTCCCGACCCGCGGGCGAATGCCTGCAGCGACGTCAACGAGCCGTTCCACTGGTTCCAGTCACCGATGACCGGCCCGGAACTGGTGTACTGCCACACGCTGTAGTAGCTCCAGCTACGGGGCAGTGTGCCAGCTCCAGAGTTGTTGTAGGACGCGACATGTAGGGGATGGTCGGCGAAAGCGCTGCTGTTCCCCGTGCACCGGCTCCACCAGTCGGTGGTGGTGTAGATCATCGGCTTGCGACCGGTGAGGGTCACCATCCGGTTCGAGAAGTCGCGAATCCAGTTCACCATCTGCGATGCGCTCATGTTGTAGCAGGTGTTGCCCAGTGAAGGGTATGGGTTGTACTCGACGTCGAGCAGCGGCGGAAGCGTCCTGCCGTCGGGTGACCAGCCGCCACCGTTCGCCACGAAGTAGTTTGCCTGCGCCGCTCCACTGGAGACATTCGGGATCGCGAAGTGGTAGGCGCCGCGGATCATGCCGCGGTTCCCGGACTGGGTGTACTGCGTACCGAAGTACGGATTCTTGTAGCTCAGCGCTTCCGTGGCTTTGACGTACGCGAACCGCGAGCCGTAGTTCCAGGCACCGTTCCAGTTCACGTATTGACCCTGATGGCTGCTGACGTCGACGCCAAGCACGCCGGTGGAGGGCTGCCAGTAGTTGGTTGCAGCGGGTGCCGCCGCTGCCTTGGGCGCGGCGTCCAAGGAACGTGCCGAGCCCTCCGGCATCAGCGACTCAGCAGGCGTTGCCTGTTGTGGATCTCCGGTAACAGCGATCCTCTCGAGTCCCTGTCCCATCTCCGCGCCGTTCCGGCCGATCAGCTCGGCGAGCAGTTCCGGGTTGTTGGCGTAGTCCTCAGGGGTGAGTTCCTCCCGCGCGGTGGGTGCGGCCGGAACCGACGACGACGGCGCGGGTTCAGCCGGCAGGGTCGACTCAGGCGCGGGATCGGCAGACGCATTTGGTACTACCGCCGGTTCGGTAGGTGCCGGTTCTGTTTCGACCGCTGGAGCCGTGGGTTCAGCCGCGGAAGGCTGAGCTGCTGGGGTTTGGCTCGACACGCTGGGCGACTGCGCCGGAGGGGCGGTTTCCTGCGTTGTGAGCTCCGTTCCCACAGCCGGAGTCATGCCGGAAATCAGGGTGAGGGCTACGAGGGATGAAAGAGCGATGGTTTTCGAGGCGCGAGAAGCTATCACGAGAAAATCTCCAGATAAGAGCAATCCCCAGTAGGGCGGGGCGTTGTCCCAAGTAAGGGTACCTGCGTGTTACTGATGTGACCAGAGGGACAAAAGTGACTGATTTGTGTGGACTTATCCACAGGCCAGTACACCCGGCTAGGTCGATGCCTGGTTCTCGCCTACGCTTTTAGGCAGCGAACAAGCAATATCAGTCTGACAGTCTCCGGCTCGGGTCTCCTCCCGCCAGCCGAATCCTTGGGGAAAACTATGGATGCAGTGCGCATTGTTGAGGATGAAGTCCGAGAACTCATCCGTCGACGGGGGATAGACCCAACACACCAGAGCGCAGAAGTACGGCGCTTGGTAGAGGCTGCCGTCAACGACTACGACGAACGCTCGATCATCGGTTCGCTGCCACCGCTTGGCCACCGTGAGCAGGCGCGGCGCTACGTGTTCGATGCCGTAGCCGGTTACGGTTCGTTGCAACCGCTCCTTGATGATCCAACCATCGAAGAAATCTGGATCAATTCCCCGTCGGAAATCTACGTCGCGCGGGCGGGAGAGTCTGAACTCACCTCATTGAGGCTGACTGAGCAGCAGGTTCGGGACGTAGTCGAGAAGATGCTCAAGTCTTCCGGACGCCGTCTGGATTTATCTTCGCCGTTCGTCGACGCCTCCCTGCCTGATGGCTCGCGTCTTCACGTTGTCATCCCGGATGTGACCCGCCGGCATTGGGCCGTCAACATCAGGAAGTTCATTTCGCGGGCTACGCGGCTGGAACATCTGGTCGAGTTGGGGTCCCTGTCACCGCAATCTGCACGTTTTCTCGGCGCGGCAGTAGCAAGTGGCCTGAACATTCTGGTCTCCGGTGCTACACAGGCTGGTAAGACCACCATGCTGAACTGCCTCGGCGCCAGCATCGGTAGCCGGGAGCGAGTGGTTACAGTCGAGGAGATCTTCGAACTGCAACTTCCGCTCCGGGACGTTGTAGGCCTTCAATGCAGGCAACCTAACCTTGAGGGCCATGGCGAGATACCGCTCCGGCGGCTCGTCAAGGAAGCTCTGCGGATGCGGCCCGACCGCCTCATAGTGGGTGAGGTCCGCGAAGCAGAGAGCTTGGACATGCTCATCGCCCTTAATAGCGGCCTTCCCGGAATGTGCAGCGTCCATGCCAATAGTGCTCACGACGCCGTCACCAAGATCTGCACGCTCCCTCTGCTGGCAGGTGAAAATATCTCCAGCGCTTTCGTGGTTCCGACTGTGGCCTCCTGCATCGACCTTGTGGTCCACTGCACTCGTGACCGCGCGGGCAAACGTCAAGTAGCGGAAGTCGTGGCGCTTGGCCGGCGGGTGGAAAACGGAGTCATCGAAACCTCGACTGTCTTCAAGCGCATCGACGGCGAACTGCGCGTTACGGCCTCCGACATGCCTGCGGAGGAGAAGTTCGCAACGGCAGGCTACAGCGTTGCGAATCTGCTGGATCCGTCATGACCGCGGCATGGGGTGTTTGTCTCGGCGCCGGGCTTTTCCTCATCTGGTGGTCCACGTGGGCTGTGCCGCCGAAAGCACCGAAAGGGAAACGCCGCATCGGTAGGGTGAACGAACTTCTCTTGCGAGCAGGCGTTGAGAAGGTCACTGCCGGGGGCCTTGCCGCGGCGAGCGTGGTCTCCGCTGTATTCGTCTTCCTTGCCGCCTTCGTCTTTACGGGAACGCCGCCCATCGCTGCCTGCTTTGCAATCTTCGGCGGCGTTACGCCCCTGATGATCGTCCGATGGCGTGCGCACAGGCGCACAGCGTCGCTGCGGGAGCTGTGGCCCGACGTCGTCGACCACCTCCGATCCGCTATCCGCGCCGGGTTGTCGCTGCCCGAAGCACTCATGCAGTTGGGGACAAAGGGCCCGGAGGAACTGCGTCCTGCCTTCAACGACTTCGCGGCTGATTACCGTTCGGGTGGCCAGTTCGACCACGCGCTCAATAATCTCAAGGACCGTTTGGCGGATCCGGTCGCAGACAGGATCGTCGAAGCACTGCGGCTCACCCGCGAGGTCGGCGGCACGGATCTCGGGCGACTCCTCGGCACCCTTGCCGAATTCCTCCGGGACAGCGCCCGCACCAGAAGTGAACTTGAAGCACGTCAATCATGGACGGTGAACGCAGCGCGTCTGGCGATCGCGGCTCCATGGGTTGTGCTCGCCCTCTTGTCCACCCGGCCGGAAGCAGTGGAGGCGTACAGCACGGCTGCCGGCGCCGTCGTACTCGGTGGCGGCCTCGTAATTTCGGTCCTTTGCTACTGGGTCATGCTCCGCGTCGGCTCCCTTCCCGAAGACGAGCGGGTGCTGCGCTGATGAGTGCCCTGGCAATCGCCGCTCTGACCGGTGCGTGTCTTGGATCCGGGCTGTGGCTCATGTTCGTCCGTCTCCCGGCGATGCGCCAGCCGCGATTCGCTGAGCGCATCGCACCGCAACTGAAGTCGGTGGACGTCAGCTCCAGGCTGCTGAGCTCGCAGACAGTTACCCCATTCGGGCCGCTGGAACGAATTGTCCGACCGGTCGCTCGCGATGCAGTTAACTGGCTCAACAGGTTCAGTCCCGCGTCGTCCGTGCTCGCCAAGCGTCTCGACCAGGCCGGTCGAAGTCAATCGGTCCTGGACTTCCGGGCAGAACAGATCATCTGGGCCAGTGCAGGGCTCGCCGCTTCGACAACCGTGATAGTCATGCTCGCGGTCTCCGGAAACTTCAATCCGCTACTCGCCGTCCTCATCATCATCGGGACGTCAGCGGGCGGATACCTGCTGCGGGACTACGTATTGAGCGCCCAGATCCGGAAGCGTGAAGGCAGGATACTCGCCGAGTTCCCCAGCCTGGCCGAACTGATGGCGCTCGCCGTCAGTGCCGGAGAGAGTGCCAGTGGGGCACTCGAACGCATCTGTCGGACCGGTCATGGTGAACTTGCGAAGGAGTTCTCTCGGGTGCTCGCCGAGACCCGCGCCGGCGCGCCCCTGATGCTGGCACTGCAGAACTTCTCAAACCGCACCCAACTTGCCCCGCTCGTGCGTTTTGTCGACGGAATCAGCGTTGCAGTCGAACGAGGTACGCCGCTCGCGGATGTACTCCGGGCACAGGCCCAGGACGTGCGAGACCTCTCGAAGAGGGAACTCATGGAGTCCGCCGGGCGCAAGGAGATCGCCATGATGGTTCCGGTCGTTTTCGGCGTGCTCCCGCTTTCGGTCCTCTTCGCTGTATATCCCGGTATCGCACTGATCGAGCTCGGACTTTAGCTCCTACTTCCAACTCACCCACCAACCGACAGCAAGGAAATCAGCATGCGTAACCGCCTCACCTCATGCGCCATCGCCGCAATGGCACTCCTGTGTGCTCACCTCACAGTGGGTGCATCCGATGATCGTGAACGAGGAGACGTTCCTGGTTGGGTCATGATCACTCTCATGTCGGCCGTTCTTGTGGCCGCGCTCCTGGCCATCGCCTCGCCCGCCCTCGAAGGCCTGTTCAACGAGGCCATCGACCGCGTCAGCCCTTAGCCGGTGAGGAACACTTGGCGTCGCGTACGAACGGGTGTGCGGCGCCAGAACGAATGCGGCGCGGCCACGGTCGATTTCGCACTGGTCGGAGGACTCCTGACCGTCATCTTCATCGCCATCGTGCAGCTCACCCTTGTCCTTCATGTGCGCAATACGCTCATCGACGCCGCCTCTTCCGGTGCGCGTTACGGGACGCTGGCAGATCGTACGCCGTCGGACGCAGCGTCTCGTACGAGTTCCCTGATTTCGGGGACCATCAACAGCGAGTACGCGCAGGACGTGTCAGTCAGGCAGGTGAACCAGGGCGGGATTCCAGTTCTTCAGGTCACTGTCCGCGCACCGATCCCCGTCATCGGCCTGATCGGTCCGTCCGGGATAATGGAGGTGACCGGACGTGCTGCGCTTCCTTCGTGACCGCCTCCGGCAAGCCGCGCACAGCGACGACGACGGCAGCGCCGTCCTCGAGTTCACATTCCTTGGTCTGCTTCTCCTAGTGCCCGTTGTCTACCTAATCCTTACGGTGGGCCAATTGCAGGGCGGGGCATTCGCCGTCGTAGGTGCAGCCGACCAGGCGGCCAAAGTATTTGTGGACTCCGAGAGCCCGGAAGAAGCCCACGCCCGCGCGGAGCAAGCGGCGCTGCTTGCAGTGACCGATTTCGGGTTCGAACCGGAGTCCATGTCCCTAGAGATCGTGTGCGCCGGCCCGTGCCTCGAGCCCGGTTCCAGTGTGAGAGTAGACGTGGAACTCAGCGTTCCGTTGCCGCTGATTCCAACCATGTCGGGGCTCAACAGTACGGCCGCCACGGTAGATTCCAGTGCGACGCAGCTCGTCGAGCGCTTCGGATGAGCGGGGCGCAGCAGGAACCCGGGGATCCCGAATCCGGACAGATCTCGATCCTCGTCATCGGCTACATCCTGCTCTCCCTTCTGGTTGTCGCCGTCGTCACGGCAATTTCGGCCGTCTACATCGAGCACAAGAAGCTGTTGTCCGTCGCCGACGGTGCAGTACTCACTGCTGCCGATACCTTCGGAGTCGCCAACATCGAATCCGGTGTTGGCGAGCCGGCCCCGACACTGGATTCCGAGTCGGTGGCCCGCGCCGCGTCAGGATACCTTGAGCGCTCAGGAGCGGGTTCCCGCTTTAGCGAGCTGGCCCTGGGCCCGGCAACCGGAGCACCCGACCCACGCACAGCGCGGGTGGTGCTCACCGCCGTCGTACACCCACCGATTGTGAATTTCCTTGTGCCCGCGGGTATCCCCATCGTCGCCACGGCCGACGCCCGCGCGGATCTGAGGCGATAGTTGTGACCGCCACACCATGACGTAGGCTTGAATCACCATGGCAGACATTGATTTTTCCGCAGAGATCCGCGCCCTCCGAGCCAAATACGAGTCCATTGAGGCAGTCTCGGACGTCGAAGGGATCCGCGCGGAAATCGCCGAACTCAGCGAGCAAGCCGGTGTCCCCAACCTGTGGGATGACCCCGCCGCAGCACAGCAGATCACCTCCAGGCTCTCCCACAAACAGTCCGCACTCGAGCGCCTCGAGAGACTCACCGCCCGCATTGATGACCTTGAAGTCCTCGTCGAGCTCGCCCAGGACGAAGACGATGAAGACTCCCGTACCGAGTCGGTCAGGGAACTCACCTCACTCAGCAAAGCGCTCGACGAGCTCGAGGTAGTCACACTCCTGGCCGGTGAGTGGGACGAACGCGAGGCGGTAGTGAGCATCCGGTCCGGCGCCGGGGGAGTGGACGCCGCGGACTTCGCGGAAATGCTCCTGCGAATGTACTTGCGTTGGGCCGAACGCAGAGGCTATCCGACACAGGTCCTCGACACCTCCTACGCTGAAGAAGCCGGCCTCAAATCCGCGACGTTCGAGGTCAAGGCCCCCTACGCTTTCGGGACGCTATCCGTTGAAGCCGGCACCCACCGCCTCGTGCGCATCAGCCCCTTCGATAACCAGGGCCGGCGCCAGACCTCCTTCGCCGCCGTTGAAGTCATTCCTCTCATTGAACAGACCGACTCCATCGAAATCCCAGACAACGAAATCCGTGTGGACGTCTTCCGGTCCTCCGGCCCTGGTGGTCAGTCGGTCAACACCACCGACTCCGCTGTGCGGCTGACCCACATCCCAACCGGGATCGTCGTGTCCATGCAAAACGAAAAGTCCCAGATCCAGAACCGCGCGGCGGCCCTGCGCGTGCTGCAGTCACGTCTGCTGCTGCTCAAAAAGGAGCAGGAAGACGCGGAAAAGAAGGCGCTCGCCGGGGACGTGAAGGCCTCCTGGGGAGACCAGATGCGCTCCTATGTCCTGAATCCGTACCAGATGGTCAAGGACCTGCGCACCGAACACGAGGTAGGCAATCCGTCAGCGGTGTTCGACGGCGAAATCGACGACTTCATCGACGCCGGCATCCGCTGGCGCGCCAATACGCGTAACAGCGAGAACTGATCCGGGAGTCTCCAACCGGCGTTACGGTTCCGCGACACACCGGCAACCTGCCCGTCAATACGCCGATCGGCTGCCTATAGTCGAGGAGCCGGTGCTCCCTTCCCCCACCTAAGAGCCCGCGCACCGGCAGCAACACGTGGGCGCAAAGTAGTCATGATCAGATTCGAGCAAGTCACCAAAATCTACGATCAAAAGTCAAAGCCCGCCCTCGACGGCGTCAGCCTTGATGTTGACCGTAGCGAGTTTGTCTTTTTGGTCGGCGCATCCGGATCCGGAAAATCGACGTTCATCCGCCTGGTGCTCAAGGAAGATCGCGCCACCCGCGGCGCCGTGTACGTCGCCGGACAGAATGTCGCGAACATCCCGAGCTGGCGCGTGCCGAAGCTGCGCCGGGGAATCGGCGTTGTCTTCCAGGACTTCCGTCTGCTGCCCAACAAATCCGTCTTCGCCAACGTCGCATTCGCCATGCAGGTAATCGGAAAGAGCCGCGCCGTCATCCGCGAAACGGTCCCCGAAGTACTGAAAACTGTTGGCCTTGAAGGCAAAAACAACCGCATGCCCCATGAACTTTCCGGTGGTGAGCAACAGCGCGTTGCCATTGCACGCGCGATTGTGAACAAGCCCGGCATCCTGCTCGCTGACGAGCCCACCGGAAACCTCGATCCCACCACGTCCATGGGCATCATGAAGGTCCTGGACAAGATCAATCAGAACGGCACCACCGTTGTCATGGCCACCCACGATGACGACATCGTCAACACAATGCGCAAGCGCGTCGTCGAACTACGCGACGGCACCGTGGTCCGTGACGACGCCCAAGGCATCTACATCGGAACGACGACGGCGGCAGCCAAGTGAGGTTCGCATTCGTCCTTGGTGAGATCGCTTCAGGGATGCGGCGCAACCTCGTGATGGTTGTATCCGTTGTGCTGGTCACGTTTATCTCGCTCACCTTCGTTGGCGCCGCAGGCCTGCTGCAGCTTCAAATCGACCAGATGAAGGGCTATTGGTACGACCGCGTCCAGGTAGCCGTGTTCCTCTGCGTAGAGAACTCGACGGCGGAAAGCTGTGCGGCCGGGCCGGTCACCGATGAGCAGCGCAGCGCCATCGAAGCCAAGCTCAAATCGCCTGAACTCAGTGCCTATGTTGAGACGGTGGAGTACGAATCGCAGGAACAGGCCCTGGTGCACTTTCGCGAGCAGCTCGCCAATTCGCCGATCGTCGAGGCAGTAACCGCCGAGCAACTTCCCGAGTCTTTCCGGGTGGGCCTGGTGGATCCTGAGAAGTACGAAGTGATCAGCGAGGCGTTCTCTTCAGAGCCCGGGGTCGACATTGTCAGCGACCAGCGCGAGTTCCTCGAGGAGATCTTTGGTTATATCAACATCGCATCGCTCGTGGCGCTAGGCATCGCCGTTGTCATGAGCGTCGGCGCAATCCTGCTGGTTGCCACCACCATCCGACTCTCTGCCTTCAGCCGACGGCGTGAAACCGGCATTATGAGACTGGTCGGCGCGAGCAAGGCGATCATCCAGTTGCCCTTTGTGCTGGAGGGAGTTATCGCTGCCATCCTTGGTGCTGCCATCGCCTCGGGCACTCTTTGGGCGGTCCTGCGCTACGGCGGGGAGTGGCTCTCCCGCGAGTATCCACAGATGGGTTTCATCTCGACACGGGAGCTGCTGCTCGTCGTGCCTGCACTCTTCCTCCTTGCAGCACTGTTGGCGGGCGCATCTTCGCTCCTAACCCTCAGACGCTACTTGAAGGTTTAGGGTGGTAACCGTGAGAAGACACAGCGCGCGCAGCCTGACCGCAGGATACGTCCGGCCACTTGGTCGACCCGGCGTCGTGAAGGCCATCACTGGATTATCCCTTGCCACCGTTGCTGCCCTCACTCTGACGCTGAGCGGCCCCGTGTTCGCGGATGAGCTCGATGACCGCAAGAATGCTCTTGAGCAGGAGATTGCCGAAGTCCAGCAGTCGATCGAGTACCTCGATGCAGACATCACCGAGACCATCGCGCAGCTCAAGGTATACCAGGGTCAGCTTCCCGGAGCGCAGCAGGCACTGGCTGACGCGCAGGGCCGCGTAGAAGCGGCGACTGCCGAGGTTAACGCACTCGCCCAGCGCGTCCAGCTGGCGGAGGAAACCAAGAACAAGATCACCGAGCAGCTGAAGCAGGACGAAGCCGAGATGGCCAAGACCCGCGAGGTTATTGGCCAGATCGCTACCCAGGCTTACAAGAGTGGGGGCGTACCCACCAGCCTGTCGCTCATGCTTGGCAGCGACGGCGGAGACAGCTTCGCCTCCATGGAACTGGTCGACCAGGCCCTGCGCAGCCAGAACGCCGCGCTGGAACGGCTGGCCCAGCAGAATGCGACGAACGTGAACTCCCAGGCACGGTTGGTAGCCGTCGAGGAAGAGATCCGCGACCTGAAGGCGAAGGCCGACGCCGCCCTTGCCGCCGAACAGGCAGCGCGGGACGAAGCAGCAGCGGAGAAGGCCAAGGTCGACAAGCTGGTCTCGGACACTTCCGCACTCTCGGACAAGCTGCAGGAGCAGAAGCCCGTCATTGAAGCGAAGCTTGCCCAGGTCGAGGAAGCACACCAGCAGGTCGTTGACGATATTGCAGAACGGCAGCGGCGCCTCATCGAAGAAGCCCGTAAACGGGAAGAAGCGCGGCTGAAGGCGGAAGCTGAAGAGCGCGCCCGCATCGAGAACGCCCGGCGTGCAGCAGAAGCCGCTGAGGCAAACCGCCGGGCAGCTGAAGCAGCGGCCGCGGCTAACAGGCCGGCTCCTGCGCCCGTCGTCCCCGCACCTGTAGCACCGGTGATCGAGCCGCCCCAGACCTCCAGTCCCTCAGCTTTCGGATTACGGGCGCCCGTCAATGGCCCCATCACCTCCGGATATGGTTGGCGTCCAACCCCTCTCGGCACGATCGACTTCAACGGCACCGGCGGCTACACACACACCGGCATTGATTATGGCGTTGCCTGCGGTACGCCGCTGTACGCTCCAGCTGCGGGCGAAGTGTGGTTCGCCGACTCCAACGTACTGCCGGGCGCGGGTAACCGCATTGTGCTGAACCACGGCGTCATCGGCGGAAACGCATTGGCGACGAACTTCTACCACCTGTCCAGTTACCTCGTTGCTCCGGGCCAGAACGTGAGTGCCGGTCAACTCATCGGCTATACCGGCACCACGGGTAACTCCACGGGGTGCCACCTGCACTTCGAAACAGTGCTCAACGGCAGCTTGGTTGACCCGATGGGCGTCCTGTAGCCGCTTCGCGCGTAGACTGGTATGCGAATTGTCTACGTCCTGTCGCGGTCCGTCGCGGCCGCAAGGACCAGCGCTACTGAAGGAGTTGAACCGTGCCCAAGGAAAGTGGCCGTCAGGTAGTGGCCACCAATCGGAAGGCCCGGCACGACTATCTGGTGCTGGACACCTACGAGGCCGGCATTGCGTTGCAAGGCACCGAGGTGAAATCGCTGCGGGCCGGTCGGGCATCGTTGGTGGACGGCTACGCGATCTTCTACAACGACGAACTGTGGCTTGAGGGCATCCACATCCCTGAGTACTCGCAGGGAAGCTGGACCAACCATGCCGCGCGTCGTCGTCGTAAGCTGCTCCTTCACCGCGAGGAGCTCACAAAGATCTCGCATAAGATCCGCGAAAGTGGATTCACCATTGTCCCGTTGCAGCTGTACTTCCTCAATGGGCGCGCGAAAGTGGAAATCGGCATTGCCCGAGGCAAGCGCGAATACGACAAGCGCCAGACCCTGCGGGAGCATCAGGACAACCGCGAAGCACAGCGTGCAATGCGCGAAAGGAATCTCGGCGCATGAGCGATGTCTTCTGGGAAGCCCAGGACTCGGACGAGACCGAAGAAGAATCAGAACTCAAGTACAAGCGCCCCTGGTGGATCACCGTGGGGGCGATTGTCGATCTCCTTCTGCTTTTCGCGATTGTTCCGGCGGGCATCCTCTCGCTCATCCCGTTTATGTTCCTGATCTACGTGTATCTTGCGCAGGTCATCATTTGGGTGTCACCGGTGCTGGTGCTCATGAACATCGCCGTGTTCTGGTGGAGCTTCCGGCGGAAACAGGCTGCGACTACTGCTCTGGCGGCCCTTGGGCTGGCCTTCGTTGCCGTATCCTTCGTGGTTCTGATGCTGTGGCAGGCACAGATCGTGATCCTGGGGTTCAACTTCTAGCAAACGCAGCTTCGCGGGAATGATTCCAGGTCGAGGTGCGTTATGATGGGTAGCCCGGAGCAATCCGGATTGATAACTCAATACGGGGATGACAGGTTTCGACGATGTTAGTCGCGACAGGGGAAGCGGGCCGAGGATACAGAGTTATCTCGTAAACGCTCTCTGTAAAACAATAAGTGCCGAACAAAAGCGCACTGACTTCGCTCTCGCTGCCTAAGCAGCCGAGCTAGTCCGTCAGCCCGGGTTTGCTCTTGACCCGGATCCTGGCGTCATTTAGAGGGCCACTGCTCTTGGTTTTTGTTGCAGGAACCAGGGGGACTCTTATGCAACTGGGCCCGGATCAGCCACTTGTTTGCATGATGGCTGGGGCCGAGAAAATCTGACGCAAACTGCGCCCGGAGAAGCCCTGACTAAACTGCATCGGACGCGGGTTCAATTCCCGCCATCTCCACCTATCAGCACCCCTGGCCGACGGCCAGGGGTGCTGGCATTTAAGCGCAGCTCAGGCATTCGGGACCGGGCCGGTAGCGCCTCCCGACCCCCCATGACCTCGCTCCGCTCGGCGGCGGGACCCTGCCGGTAGGCTTAGCACGTGAGCTGGATGAACGATCGTCCCTCGTGGCTGCCGCCGATACCGCCTCCGCACCGCGGCCGGGCATTCATGGTTGTTGGGCTCGTTCTGGTTGTGGGCACCTTCATCTACATTTTCTATATGAGCTACGTTGGCGGCACACACACCCTCTACACACTGCTGCCACTGGCTGCAGGCCTCGTGTGCCTGACTGTCGGGCTGACTCGGCGCAACGAAGGACGGTAGTCAGTTGGCACCGCTCCTGCTGGTCTACCTGTTCGCTCAGCGTTGGGTAATCTCCGGGGTGATGAGAGGATCGACAAAGTGAGCACCCCCAACATTCCCGCAACCGAGCCAGCCTGGTGGACCGGCGCCGTCGTCTACCAGATCTATCCGCGCAGCTTCGCTGATTCCAACGGTGACGGTATCGGCGACCTTGGCGGCATCGTCGCGAAGCTCGACCACCTCGCCGATCTTGGGGTGGACGTCCTGTGGCTCTCGCCGATCTACTCTTCACCGCAGCATGACAACGGGTACGACATCAGCGACTACCGGCGGATCGATCCCACCTTCGGTACCCTCGAGCAGTTCGACGAGTTGCTCAAGGGCGTCCACAGCCGCGGCATGAAGCTGGTCATGGATCTGGTGGTCAACCACACATCCAGCGAGCACCCGTGGTTTATTGATTCTTCCTCGTCGGTGAACAGCCCGAAGCGGGACTGGTACTGGTGGCGCGAGGCCCGTGAGGGCTTCAGCCCGGGGGAGAGAGGTGCAGAGCCCACTAACTGGGGCTCCGCCTTCAGCGGTCCAAGCTGGACCCTGCACCCTGCGACCGGCCAGTATTACCTGCACCTGTTCACGCCGGAGCAACCCGATCTGAACTGGGAAAACCCCGATGTACGAGCCGCCGTCTACGAGATGATGACCTGGTGGCTGGACCGCGGAGTGGACGGCTTCCGCATGGATGTCATCAACTTCATCTCAAAGAATCCCGCGCTGCCGGACGGTCCGGTGCCCGCTGGGAAACTGTGGGGCGATGGTTCCCCTCATTACATTTCCGGTCCACGGATCCACGATTTCCTCCAGGAGATGCACCGCGAGGTGTTCGAAGGTCGCGACGCTGAGCTCATCACAGTGGGCGAGATGCCGGGTGTGACCATCGATGAGGCTAAGCTCTTCACCGATCCCGCACGGCGGGAAGTGGACATGGTCTTCCAGTTCGAGCACGTCGGCCTTGACTACGGACCGGGCGGCAAGTGGGACTACAAGGGACTGGACCTCCGGGATCTCAAGACGTCCTGGAACCGGTGGCAGAAGGGTCTGGCCGACACAGGGTGGAACAGCCTTTACCTCAACAACCACGATCAGCCGCGGCTGGTTTCACGGTTCGGAGACGACGCGAAGTACCGCTACGAATCCGCGACGCTCTGGGCGGCCATTCTGCACCTGCACCGTGGCACGCCGTACATCTACCAGGGCGAAGAGATCGGCATGACGAATGCGCCCTTCGAAGCCGTGAGCGACTTCCGCGATGTCGAATCGATCAACCACTTCTATGAGGCCACGACAGCGCTGGGGCAAGATCCCGAGGAGGTGCTGCGCAACCTTCGCATCATGAGCCGGGACAACGCGCGCACGCCCGTCCAATGGACGGGAAGGGAGCAGGCGGGTTTCACCACCGGGACCCCCTGGATAGACATCAACCCGAACTACGCGAGCCTCAATGCTGAAGCTGACCGCGCATCCGGAAAGTCAGTTTTCAGGTTCTATCAGCAGCTCATCGAACTGCGGCACAAGGACGAAACCGTGCGACTCGGAGACTTCTCGATGCTCGCAGCGGACCACCCGGCCCTCTATGCCTTCACCCGCAGCTACAACGGTTCCACCCTTCTGACCGTTGGCAACGTCTCAGGGGACCCGCTGACCCAGCCGGCTGACTTGCCGACCGGCCCCCTGGTGCTTGGGAACTATAAAAGCCTGGACGGTGCGGAACTCCGCCCGTGGGAAGTGCGGATCCTGCGGATCGCCTGAAGGTCGCAGTTCCAATCGACTACGCAGGACACGCCGCATTCAAGAGTGCATATCGGCGTGTCCTGTGAAGTCGATGGGGCTATCGCTCGGCGATCAGTGTTTCCGTGTACAGGTCGATCAGTCCGGTCACGCCGCTCTGCTGCATCGCCCGCCGCTGCCGCTCAGCGCCCGTTCCGCGTTCCCAGACGGTTTTCAGTCCGCTCTGGATCCAGCGCGTGTCCCCGGCCTCGTCGAGCGCCGGACCTACGTGCTCAAGCAGGCGGTCCATCTGTTCCCTTGCCGGCACCAGCTTGCCGGTCAGCGGATTAACGACGACGTCGCCCAGACCCTGCCGCGCGGCCTGCCACTGCGCGGCGTCGAGCAGTTCCGCATCCGGGTCTGGATATGGCGCGCCATCCAACGCTTCCTTGACGGCGGTGCTCACAAGTCCCCGAATCAGCCCCGCAAGCAGCACGGAGTCCTGTGCCTCCAGCTGGGCGTCCGCCGTCCGCACCTCCAGCGTGGGATAGTGGTCCGACAGGCGCGCCACCCACGTGAGCACACCCCGATCGATAATGACGCCGGTGTCCACAAGGCGCTGGATCCGCCGCTCGTAATCCTCGGCGTCCGCGAAGATCGGCGGGCAGCCCTGGATCGGCCAGCGGCGGTAGTGAACGGTCCTCCAGCTCGCGAAGCCGCTGTCACGGTCCAGCCAATATGGGGAGTTGGCACTCAGCGCCGTGATGATGGGCAGCCAGGTGCGGATGCGGTTGAGCGCCTGGACGCCGGTCTCCTTATCAGGAATGGAAACGTGCACGTGAAGTCCGTTGACGAACTGGTCCGCGACGATGCCCCGGGCGCTTGACTTGAGTTCGTGGTAGCGCTGCTTGTCGGTGAGTTGCGGGTAGCCTTCCTCGATGCGCGGGGCGGTCGCGGTGCCGCTTGCTCGGACTCCCGCCTTACGGGCTGCAGCCGAGAGCTGGCGGCGGAAGTTCAGCAGTGATTCCTCGGCCTCGGTGAGTGTTTCGCATACCGGGGTTGCTGTCTCGATCTGGCAGCTGAGCAGTTCCCGCTGGATGTCGTCTCCAGTGACGGTGTCTCCGGTTTCGAGCAGTTCCTGGACCTCGGTGGCATTGAAGACGGGCAGGCCTGAGACAGGATCGAGCAGGAGGTACTCTTCTTCAATTCCCAGCGTGGTCATGTGGTGCCCTTCCGTGGCCGTTCGGATCGCTCCCAGTGTAGGCAGGACCGCGGTCGTGACGGGAACGGCTCGTCACAGAGCGCCAACCAGCCTCAGCCCCAGCCATGCGGCGCCCAGCCCCAAGACAAGGTTTCCAGCCACATGAACGACGGCGGCACCCACCCTTCCGTCCCGCCACAGGGTGACAGCCGCGACACTGAGGGTGCTGAAGGTGGTCAGGCCGCCGGCGAGTCCCACTGCAAGGATGTTGTACTGGCCAATATCCAGCTGCGCTTCGCGGAGCGTGCCCCAGCACAGGCCGATGATCAGGGAACCAACAGCGTTGGCAATGAGTGTGCCGGCAGGGAACGGAACATCGCGCTGCGGTGTCTGTCGTCGTCGTGCGTGGTATGCCTCGATTCCGGCGTCGGTCCCGTAACGAAGCAGCGCCCCGGTCGTTCCCGCCAGCCCTACGAGCAGCGCGGTGATCATGTGCCGCTTCGCTTACCGAGGAACACGCCGGCGGCCGCGGCAGCGAGGCCGAGCAACAAGGAGAGCCCCAGGTAGGGAACGAGCAGCTCAAGGTCGAGCACGCTGACGAGCGCCACAGCGGAGAAGGTGGTGAAGGAGCCCAGGAGGCCGGGGCCGAGGCCGGCCTGGAGCCAGCGCGGTGGCACCGATCCGGTTCCCCAGAGTCCGGTCAGCCACCCGAGCAGGAGGCTGCCCAGTACATTGATGCTGAGCGTGGTCCACGGGAAGGTACCGGCCTGCTCCGGCAGGAGCAGCACCAACAGGTAACGGATTTCGGTTCCGATGAACGCACCGAGGGCGACGGCGGTCCAGGTCCTCCACGAGGTCAGCCCAGAACGCCTAGGCAGAGACCTGCTCATGGAACCAGGCTGCAACCCGCGTGCTTCCCCACGGACTCGATCCAGATAGCGCCGGTCAGCTCGTCGCCCAGGTCCAGGTCACGGGCGCTGTGGCCGATGTCGACCCGCGCCTGCAGTGCTCCGCCGAAGGGTTTGCGCTGCAGCACAGTGACGGGGGATCCGATACCGATCTGCTCGCTTGCCAGGAACCTGAGCAGACTCGGGTTCTCGTCGCTTATCCTCGCCACCCGGCCGAAATGGCCGTCGTCGAGCCGGTGCAGGGGAAGGGCATCCGGCAATGTGATGGATCCATCCGCAGTGGGAATAGGGTCGCCGTGCGGATCTGCGGCAGGGCAGCCCAGTTTCGCGTCGAGCCGGTCAATGAAGGTGTCCGAGACGGTGTGCTCGAGTAGCTCCGCTTCATCGTGTACTTCGTCCCACCGGTAGCCGAGCTCGCGGACCAGGAACGTTTCCAGCAGCCGGTGCCGCCGAACCATTGCCAGCGCAAGACGGCGGCCCCCGGCAGTGAGTTCGACCGGACGGTAGGGCTCGTGGCGTACCAGGCCGAGGTCATCGAGTTTCCTGATCATCTCCGAGACG
Organism: Arthrobacter pigmenti; assembly: GCF_011927905.1. Lineage (NCBI taxonomy): Bacteria > Bacillati > Actinomycetota > Actinomycetes > Micrococcales > Micrococcaceae > Arthrobacter > Arthrobacter pigmenti. The sequence goes on along the minus strand of NZ_JAATJL010000001.1, from coordinate 2,133,539 downwards.
GAGGAGTTCGCGACCGCCAGCCTGGCGGCCAGCCGCGATGATGTCACGGGTGCGTCATGCCACTCCGAGAGGGCATAGATGGTTTTCACGTAGTCCTGGACACTGGTGGAGTCGATGCCGAGAGCGCTTGCCTTGGGTGCCATGCCGGCTACGCCCCCTGACTGGTGGCGAGCCGCCGCCGTCGTGCGAATTGGGCAGCCAGCCCGGTTCTCGGCGCCGCCAGATAGACCACGGCGAAGACCAGGGCCTGGGCGAGTACCACGGCGGCGCCAGTGGAAATGTCCAGGTAGTAGCTTGCATAGATCCCGCCCACGGAGGCAGCGGCCGTGATCGTCGCGGCAAGCAGTAGCATCCTGTCGAAGCTCCGGGTGAGGAGGAACGCCGTGGCACCGGGAGTGATGAGCATCGCCACAACGAGAATAATACCGACGGCCTGCAATCCGACGACCACGCTGAGGGCCAGCAGACCGAGCAGCAGCGCGCTGAGCAGCCGGGTGTTGAGACCAATGACGTGCGCATGAGTGCGGTCGAAGGCGAAGAGGGTGAGGTCACGGCGTTTGAACAGCACAATCGCAAGGGTCAGCGCACCCAGGATGACCACCTGCCAGAGCTCGCCGTCCGTGACACCAAGCACGTTCCCGAACAAGATATGCATGAGGTCAACTTGCGACGGCGTGCGCGAGACGATCGCCAGCCCGACGGCGAACAGGGCGGTGAAGACCACGCCGATCACGGTGTCGGACTTCAGTTTGGTAGTGGACTTGACCGCACCGATCAGCGCGACGGCGCCTGCACCGAACACGAAAGCTCCCAGCGAGAACGGAACTCCGACGATGTAGGCGAGGGCTACGCCCGGCAGCACCGCGTGGGAAACGGCGTCGCCCATCAGCGACCACCCCATCAGGATCAGCCAACAGGACAGGACCGACGCAACGATGGCCGCCGCCAGCGTGACAACCAGCGCGCGCGTGAGGAAGCCGTACTGAAGCGGTTCCAGGAGGAAGGATACGGGGTCCATTTACGCTCCCTGCCGCTCAGAAGCGGGTACGACGGCGGCACTTCCCGCAGTCCCGAACGCCCGTGCAAGGTTCTCATGGGTCAGGACAGCGGCTGGGATGCCCTCAGCGAGGATGCTGTGGTGCAGGAGGATCGCGCGGTCGCACAGCTGCGGGATACCAGCGAGGTCGTGCGTGGATACCAGTACGGTGCGGCCCTCTTCCTTCAACTCCCGCAACAGGGTCACCAGGGTGGCCTCGCTGGCTTTGTCCACGCCGGCGAAGGGTTCGTCGAGCAACAGGAGCTGTGCGTCCTGGGCGATGCCGCGCGCCACGAAGGTGCGTTTTTTCTGGCCTCCGGATAACTCTCCGATCTGGCGGTGGCGCAGGTCCGCCAGACCGACTCTGTCCAGGGCGTGGTCCACTGCGGACCGGTCAGCACGGGAGGCACGCCGGGCAGGACCCATGTGGGCATAGCGTCCCATCAAGACGACGTCGCCCACCGAGACGGGAAAGTTCCAGTCCACGTCCTCGGACTGCGGAACGTAGGCAACCAGCTTCTCCTTCCTTGCGGCGGCATGCGCGCGGTCGAAGAGGGTCACAGTGCCGCGTTGCGGGGCAACAAGCCCCATCAGCGACTTGAAGAGCGTGGATTTCCCGGAGCCGTTGACACCGATGAGCCCACAGACCTGGCCGCGCTCCAGGGTGAAGCCGACGTTGTCGAGTGCGACCACGCCGTCGTAATGGACGCTCAGTTGCCGGACGCTGATCGCAGGAGCCGGGGGAGAGGAGGTACGTGTGGTCATCGCGTCAGTCCTTCGATGATGAGGTTGATGTCGTAGCGCAGCAGGTCGAGAAACGTTGGGACCGGTCCATCCGGTTCAGAGAGCGAGTCGACGTACAGGGGGCCGGCAAGTTCTGCCCCGGTCGCCTTGGCGACCTGCTGCTGCGCGGAGGGGTTCACGGTGGATTCGCAAAAAACGGTGGGCACGTTGTGTTCCTCGACGAAGGTGATGACGTCCTTGATCTGCCGCGGAGTTCCCTCATTGTCGGAGTTGACGGGCCAGATGAATGCTTCGACAAGGCCGGCATCCCGCGCCAGATACGAAAACGCACCCTCGCAGGTCACCAGGGCTCCGCTGCCGGCCAGAGAGGTGCGAAGGTGGTTGAGCAGGCCCTCGAGTTCCTCCTTCAGCGCTTGCCCGTTCGCCTCGAACACTGCTGAATGCGCCGGATCAAGGTCGGAGAGCGCACGGACGATGTTGTCCACGTACATCTGGGCAGCTCTAGGCGACATCCAGGCGTGCGGGTTGGGCAGCCCGCTGTAATCGCCGGACCGGATGTCGACAGGCTCGACGCCGTCGGAAAGCACCACATGCGGTGCATCCACAGACAAGACGAACCGCTCGAACCAACGCTCCAGCCCAAAACCGTTGTCGAGGATGAGGTCTGCGTCCTGTGCATTGATGAGGTCTGACGGCGTCGGTTCGTATCCATGGATTTCCGTACCCACCTTGGTAATTGACTCGACGCGGATGTGGCTGCCCGCCACAGTGCGCGTGAGATCTGCCAGCACCGAAAAGGTGGTAAGGACCACAGGCCTAGGATCTTGCTCCCCGCCTGCCCGCTGAACGGTGGGGGCGCCGCATGACGCGACCACGAGTGTCATCGCGATAAGGAGTACCGCAAGACGAAATTTCGGCATGCCTAAAACATAACGCTAAGCGCGTTCCGGCGCCAGCTACGACCGTCTAGTGTCATGCGCCTGAAATTCGTTGTATAAGTTGTAGAATTGGGGTATGCCACGAACCGGTCGCCCCAAAGCCGAACTGACACTGACCGATGATGAACGCCAGACCCTGACCCGGTGGGCCCGTCGTGCCAAATCATCACAAGCGCTGGCTTTGCGCTCGCGTATTGTCCTGTCCTGCAGTGAGGGAAAGACGAACAAGGATGCTGCTGCCGCGCTCGGGGTCACCTCGCCCACGGTCGCGAAATGGCGTTCGCGTTTCATCGAGCACCGGTTGGATGGGCTCGTTGACGAACCTCGCCCCGGACGGCCCGCGACGATCACGGCCAACCAGGTCGAAGACGTCGTGGTGTCCACCCTGGAACACACGCCGAAGAACGCCACGCATTGGTCACGAGCGAAGATGGCCAAACGCAGTGGACTGTCGAAATCAACGATCGGGCGAATCTGGAAGGCCTTCGACCTCAAACCACACCGGGCTGATGGGTTCAAGCTCTCCAACGATCCTTTATTCGTGGAGAAGGTCTATGACATCGTCGGTCTCTACCTCAACCCGCCCGAGTCGGCAGTCGTGCTCAGCGTCGATGAGAAGTCCCAGGTCCAAGCACTCTCCCGATCGCAGCCAGCGTTTCCGATGATGCCGGGCATGCCAGAGAAACGCACCCACGACTACGCCCGCCACGGCACCACGAGTCTCTTCGCGGCCCTGAACGTCGCTGATGGGACCGTGATTGCCTCGACGCATCGGAAGCATCGGGCGATCGAGTTCCGGAAGTTCCTGACCAAGATCGACAAGGAAGTCCCCGACCATCTCGATATTCACGTCATCTGCGACAACTACGGCACGCATAAACACCCGACGGTCAAGACCTGGCTCGACAAGCAGCCCCGGTTCCATATCCATTTCACTCCGACATACTCGTCATGGATCAACCAGGTCGAGAGGCTGTTTGCCGAAGTCACCCGGAACCTGCTCCAACGCAGTGATCACCGCAGCGTGCAGGCATTGGAAAAAGACCTCAGGGAATGGGTAAAAGCCTGGAACGAGGACCCGCAACCCTACGTGTGGACCAAGACCGCCGATGAGATCCTGGAATCCCTATCCCGACTAATGCAACGAACTACCGGCGCAGGACACTAGGACGAAGAGCGCGTCGCCCTCCATGCGTATGTCAGGTACGGCAACTCGAGGGTCGCGTTCCACGGGTGGCCGAGGTGTTCGTGGAGATACCAGCGCAGGTTCTCGTCGACCCTGGCCCGCGTGGAAACGGAAGCGTTCTGGTAGTAACTGCGTGAGCGCGCAAGCTCAACGACGTCGGACGCGGACAACAGCTGGGTCCACGCGAAGACCCGCGACTCGGGCTTCGTGAAGCGCGCGCCGAGCAGCGGCCGGTAGCTGGGACGGAAGACATCACCGGCGTGCATGATGCGGGAAAGCCGGTGCACCCACGGCACTGAAACGTCCAGCTGGTTCCAGACCAGGGCAAGCACGCCTTCCGGCGCGAGGATGCGGGCAGCTTCTGCAACGGTCTCCACCGGATCGCACCAGTGCCACGCCTGGGCGATGGTCACGACGCCTGCACTTGAGGCGGGCAACCCCGTGGATTCGGCGGTGCCCTCCACAGTGCGCACATCCGGCAGACTGCGCGATAGCACCGCCAACATGTCTGAAGACGGGTCTACCGCCACAACCTCGCGGGAGCGACGCACAAGCTCCCGGGTGAATTTGCCTGTTCCAGCGCCGATGTCAATCGCCCAAACAGCTGAGGCCGGAACAAGCCAGTCGACGCAATCATCCGGGTAGCCCGGACGGACGCGGTCGTAGCGCTCGCCGTCCTGCAGATACCCACGAGCCAGTGTACGACGGCGGTGCGCGGCGAGGCGCGGACCTCCAGGAACCATAGTGGTGAGCTCCTCGCGTGCGGGTGTGGGACCCGACAATTAAAGCACCGGACTGCGCGCTGGCGCCCGCTATGCGTCTAGTCCGTGGAGCACGGGGCCGCACCGGCGGTGCCGGGCGTATGCGGAGCCCACTCGGGGAAGTTGCGGGTCTCCACGGCAGGGACCCACCGTCCCTGATCGACCACGTAATCGGTGCCAAGCCCATTGGAGATCAGTGCACGCAATCCGCCCAGGAGGCGTTCGACGTCGTCCTGCCTCGATCCCAGCCCGAAACTCGCCCGCAGCGAACCCGAAGGCAGGCCGAGGCGCTTGAGCAGCGGATGGGCGCAGAACTTGCCGTCGCGGAGGCCGATCCCGTGTTCAGCGGACAGGTAAGCGGCAACCAGACCCGCGTCGTAACCGTTCACGGAGAAGTTGACCACGCCGATGGCGTCGGTTTCCTCCGAGAAGATGCGGTGGACGGTGACCTCCGGCAGATCCGACAAGCCGTCGATGAGCGCGGTGCGGAGTTCACCCTCATGGCGCTGCCAGTCCGCTTCGCTGAGCCCTGAGATCACCTGCGTTGCGTGGGCGAGCGCGGCAGCCCCCAGAACGTTCGGCGAGCCGCCCTCATGACGGGCGGGACCGGTTGCCCACGACACGGAGTCCACCCTGACCGTCTTCACCGCTCCGCCGCCGGCCAGGTGCGGGGTTCCCGCATCGAGCCAGTCCGGCCTGCCGACCAGCACGCCAGCACCGTAGGGCGCGTAGAGCTTGTGGCCGGAGAAGGCGACGTAGTCGATCTCATCCCCGGACACATCCAATCGCCGGTGCGGAGCGAGCTGGGCCGCGTCCACGACGATCCGCGCGCCATGAGCGTGCGCAATCTCCGCGAGCCGCCCGATGGGAAGGACCTCACCGGTAACGTTGGAAGCCCCCGTCACCGCTAGCAGGTTGATCCCGCCGGCGGCGAGCTCCCGATCGAGCGCGACGGCGGTGGCATCGACGGTGTCGGCCGCGGTAACGCTGCGGTGCGGCCGCTGAAGCCAGGGAAGAAGGTTGGCGTGGTGCTCCAGGTCGAGGTAGAGGACTTCGCCCTCGCTCGGCACGCACCCGGCGAGCAGGTTCAGGGAATCTGTGGTGTTCCGCGTGAAGATGACGGCGTCATCTGCGCGTCCGCCCACGAAGTCCCGGACAATCCTGCGGGCGTTCTCGTACAGCGATGTAGAAATCTGTGAAGCGTATCCCGCACCCCGATGGACGCTTGCGTAGTACGGCAGCACGCTCTGGACGTAGTCGCTGACCTCCTGGAGTGCCGGTGCCGACGCCGCATAGTCCAGATTCACGTACCGTACGGTGGTGCCGTCGATTAGTGGAGCCGGAAGCTCCCCACCCAGCACCGGAGCGAGGGGATCGGCGGATACCAAGGTTGTCTGGTCTAGGATTGCGTTGCTCATGGAGTAACCCCACAGTGGTCTCAGGGAACCGCCGTTCAGGGAGGTTCCGCGCTTGCCGCATCACTTTCTGGTGCGGCCTGGTCGTCACCCGGGGCACCCCACCGCGGAAGGAGGGTTGCCGGCCAGCAAACCGGGGTTTTGCGCTGGCACTCGTGACCAATGTGTTTCAGCATAGGACAGGTTGGCGTTGCCCTGCAGCATTGTTACAGGGTTACTGGCGGCGGATCCGTTGCGCCGAATACCGCGGATCGGCGGTATTCGGCGCAGGAGGCCTACAAAAGGTCGTCGAGGGCCGGGTTGAGTTTCTTCAGGACCTCGTTGTGCAGCGTGCTGTTCGTTGCCAGCGCATTGCCGCCGAAAGGGCCATCTGAGCCTTCCAGAGACGTGAAGCGGCCACCAGCCTCCGTGACGATCGGTACCAGTGCAGCCATGTCATACAGGTTCAATTCCGGTTCGCACGCAATATCCACTGCTCCCTCGGCGACGAGGCAATAGGACCAGAAGTCACCGTAGGCCCGTGTGCGCCAGACCGAATCGGTGAGCGATACGAACTCATCGAGGTTGCCGCGCTCCCGCCAACCGGAAAGGTTCGAGTAGGAGAGGGATGCGTCTTCCAGCCGTGACACGTTGGACACCCGGAGGCGGGTGGCCGCCGCGAGCGACTTCCCCATAAACGCACCCGTGCCGGTTGCCGCCCACCAGCGCTTGCCAAGGGCCGGCGCACTGACGACGCCCACTACGGGGCGGCCTTCATCGACGAGGGCTATGAGCGTTGCCCATACCGGAACGCCGCGCACGAAGTTCTTGGTGCCGTCGATGGGGTCGATGATCCAGCGCCGCGCGCCGGCACCGCTGCTTCCGAATTCCTCTCCTAGCACTGCATCGCGCGGCCGGGCACGTGAAAGCTGCCCGCGGATCGCTTCCTCTGCAGACTTGTCGGCGTCAGTGACCGGCGTAAAGTCCGGTTTTGTCTCCACCGACAGATCCTGGGCCTTGAACCGGGACATGGTCTGGTCATCCACCGAGTCCGCCATCACGTGGGCAAGGCGCAGGTCATCGTTGTAGCTCTGGAGGTTCATACTTCTCAACCTATCGTGTGGGACGGCGGCCATCCGGGAGCGGAGTGCCATCAGTGGTCATGTGGCGCCGCCGACGAATATCGAGACAGGGCCTTTACGACAGAAGGGCACCGGCCCAAATGGCCGGTGCCCTTCTGAAATGCTGCTAAAGACTAGAGTACGGAGATGTTCTCAGCCTGCGGACCCTTGGGGCCCTGGGTGGTCTCGAAGCTGACCTTCTGGTTCTCTTCGAGTGAGCGGAAGCCGCCCGAGTTGATTGCGGAGAAGTGTGCGAAAACGTCAGCGCCGCCGTCGTCAGGAGCAATGAATCCAAAGCCCTTTTCAGCGTTAAACCACTTGACTGTACCTGTAGCCATTTTTTCTATTCCTTGAGTGTGAGGATCCCCCCGTACTTCGGGGTTCCTGTCGCGGTGTTCTTTTCGCCTGTCAAGAAAGCTTTCGAACTCCGGAGAGAAATCAAGGCTTAAAAATTAGTGCGCAACACAACAACTGCGTCCAGTCTAGCAGGAAAAACAGGCACCTTAGTGTGTGCCCAGTTCCTTCGTGTCGGCTGCCGGTTCCGAACCTGCGCCGAGCAGGCGCCTGAGGGATGCAAGGCGGACCGGCCCGGACGCGCCCGCGTGTCCGGCCGCAACCCAATCGTCCAGCCCGCAGTTCACCGCTGCCTCGTCGTGGCGGCAGCCACGTTCGCAGTCCTGGGTTCCGGGCTCGAGGTCGGGAAAAGCGGCGAGGATCCGGTCCGGCTGCACATGTGCCAGTCCGAAGGAGCGTATTCCAGGCGTGTCAATGATCCAGGTGCCCTCGGCGGCGTCGGCCGCTTTCAGTGCAAACGCCGACGACGACGTGTGCCGACCGCGGCCCGTGACCGCGTTGACGCCGCCGGTCGCCCGGTTCGCACCGGTCAGGGCGTTCACCAGGGTGGACTTTCCTACGCCCGAGTGCCCAAGGAGCACACTCACCTTGCCGTCCAGGAGGACCCTGAGCTGCTCGATAGCTCCGGAGGCGAGGAGCGCCGAGGTGCCGCTGTCGGACACGGACTCCACGGCGTCGTCCGTTGCAGCGGTTCGACTCGTGATGATCGTCAGGTCAAGGTGCTCGTAATTGGCCAGCAGCTCGGCCGGATCCAACAGGTCCGCCTTCGTGACGCAGAGCAACGGGTGGATGCCGGCGTCGTACGCTGCAACCAGTGCGCGGTCGATGAACCCGGTGCGCGGCTCCGGATTGGCGGCGGCCACCACGATCACCAGTTGGTCCGCGTTCGCGACCACGGCTCGCTCAACGGGATCGGTGTCGTCGGCGCTGCGCCGCAGGAGCGTCGCGCGGTCATGGATACGGACCAGCCGCGCGAGAGTATCGGGCTCACCTGTCACGTCGCCCACCAGCGCAACGAGGTCCCCTGCGACAACGGGGGAGCGCCGCAACTCGCGCGCACGGGCAGCAATCACTGTGCGCTCGGTGGGCGTGTCCTCATCCACGACGGCGGTGTAGCGGCCGCGGTCCACAGTGATAATGCGACCTGTGACGGCGTCTTCGTGCGCCGGGCGGTCCTTGGTGCGGGGACGCGACCCCTTCTTGTTGGGCCTGATGCGGACGTCCGACTCATCCCAGGATGAGATCCCGCGCCTTGACCCCGCTGGTGTCACCGCGTACCGCTCGAGTCAGCCGTGGCGGTGAGTGCCTCCCAGAGCTCGGGGAACTGTGGCATGGTCTTTGCGGTTGTGGCGATGTTCTCGACCTCCACGCCCGGTACTGCGAGCCCGATGATTGCTCCCGCGGTGGCCATGCGGTGATCCTCGTAGCTGTGGAATGGCCCGCCGTGGAGTTCCGCGGGGCGAATGATCAGGCCGTCCACCGTCTCTTCGGCGTCACCACCGAGCCGGCAGATCTCCGCAACGAGCGCAGCCAGCCGGTCCGTTTCGTGGCCGCGGAGGTGGGCGATGCCGGTCAGCACGGATGGCGTTTGGGCCAGCGCACAGATTGCCGCGACGGTCGGGGCCAGCTCACTGGTGTCCGCCAGTTCGGCGCCCGTAATACGTCCTGTACCGCGGACAACGAGCGTTGAATCCTCGGTAAGTACGACGTCGGCACCCAGTTGGGGCAGGATGGTCCGCCACTTTTCGCCCACCTGGGTGGTGGTGGCCGGCCAGTGCGGCATTCTTACTGTTCCGCCGGTTGCAAGGGCTGCCGCCAGGAAGGGCCCGGCGTTGGACAGATCCGGCTCGATCCGGACGTCGAAGGCGTTGACGGTCCCCGGTTCAATCCGCCAGTGGTTGGGCACGGAATCGTCGACGACGACGCCGACTTCACGCAGGACCTGAACGGTCATCGCGATGTGGTCCAGGCTGGGAACGGGTTTTCCAACGTGCTCGAGGTGCAGTCCCTCGGTGAACCGTGCCCCGACCAGGAGCAGCGCGGAGACGAACTGCGATGAGGCGCTGGCGTCGATGACCAGCCTGCCGCCCTTTACCTCGCCGTAGCCGGCGACCGCGAAGGGAAGGGCGCCGTCGTCATCATGCACTTCGACGCCAAGGCCGCGCAGCGCGTTGATCACCGCGCCCATGGGACGGCGGCGGGCGTGCTCATCGCCGTCGAATGCCGTGGTCCCGGTCCGCAGCGCGGCCACCGGTGGGACGAAACGCATCACGGTTCCAGCGAGCCCGCAATCAACCGTTGTGTCCCCCGAGGCACCCGCGGGGATCGGAGTTATCTGCAGGTCAGCTCCGAACGGCCCTTCGCCGTCGATCTCCTCTATGACCGCGCCCAGAGAACGGAGTGCACGCACCATCAGGGCGGAATCCCGCGAATGCAGCGGGGAGCGCAGCCTGCACGGACCATCGGCAAGCCCGGCGAGGATGAGGTAACGGTTGGTCAGTGACTTCGAACCCGGTACTTCAACCGTTGCGTTCACCGGACCGCCGGGATGCGGAGCCGGCCAGAACTGCGTCGACGGGGTTGTGGAAGGTGCGCTCATACTGACTAGTGGCCGGCCACGTCGGAGGCAGTCTTGCGCACAGCCTTCTCTGCCTTCTTCAGACGCTTCTCGGTGTCCCGCGCCAGCGAGCGAGCGGTCTTTCGGGTGTCATGCCCGAGGACAAGCGCATTGCGGCGGGCGTCCTCTGCGAAATGTTCGGCGCGCCAGGCCCAGCTCGGGCGGCCGTTGGTGTCCACAGCGGCCAGCAGCACGGCGCCGATCAGCGACAGGTTCTTGATCAGCTGGTTGCGGCGCATCTTGCGGGCCTGGGGCGTGGATGAGTCCGCGTTGTTGAACTCCACAGCTGTATTAAGGGCGGAAGTGCCGACGAGCACGAGCGCTGAGAGCCGCGAGAAACGGCCGATCCCGAGCATCACGGCTGCGCCGAGATGAGCTGCGCCAAGTACCTGTGCAACGCGCTTCTCATTGTCCGTTGCGGAGGCCGCTGACGGCACCATCTTGTTGATCCGGTCCAGCGTGGGGCGGAGGGCGGCTGCGGTGGAGTCAGTGTTCCGGAGCCGGTCGACGCCCGTGAGGACGAAGCTGCTGGCAAGCAATGGGCGGGCTAGTACGCGAACAAGGGTCACAATGCCTCCTGGCTTCCAGCACCGAGGGGCGCCGGATCTATGTATGCGAACAAAGTCAGTCACAAACCTGGATGAATGTGTCTAGTTTTACACTTTTGCGCCCGCCGTGGCGATCCGGCGTCGACACCCGCCGGGTGTCGAGCAGGCGCCGGTCAGGGATCCAACCGGCACGGGCGCATGGAATATCCCGTGACGGCACACCGTTATGGCTGGTGTACGACGGGTAATGCTGGGCGACGTAGGTGAGGAGCATCTTGGGTACTGCAACATCGACGAGGGAAAACGTCGGCCAACTCCGCGTGAGTGCCCCAACGCTCGCGAAGCCGGTTCGTCAGGTTCGCGGACGCGTAGACTTTGCAGCAATGAATACCACAGCCGCGGCCGGGCCCAGCCCAGCCGAAGATGAGCATCTGGACGTGTCCAAGGAATCCGAGTCCGAGAGGACGGCGAGGTTTGAGCGGGACGCCATGCAGTACGTGGATCAGCTCTACTCGGCGGCAATGCGGATGGCCCGTAATCCCGCTGACGCCGAGGACCTGGTGCAGGAGGCCTACACAAAGGCATTCTCCGCCTTCCACCAGTACAAACCGGGAACCAACCTGAAAGCATGGCTGTACCGGATCCTTACCAACACGTACATCAACCTGTACCGCAAGCGGCAGCGCGAGCCCCTGCAGTCCCATTCCGACACCATTGAGGACTGGCAGCTGGCAAAGGCGGCCGAACACACCTCAAGCGGGTTGCGGTCGGCAGAGGTTGAGGCGCTCGACCACCTGCCGGACTCCGACGTGAAGCAGGCCCTGCAGGCGATCCCGGAGGAGTTCCGCCTGGCTGTGTACTTCTCTGACGTGGAGGGCTTCGCGTACAAGGAAATCTCGGACATCATGAACACCCCGATCGGGACGGTCATGTCGCGGTTGCACCGTGGCCGGAAGCTGCTGCGCGAGCTTCTATCGGAGTACGCGCACGAGCGCGGCATGAATGTTCCGGCACGCGCTTCCGCCGGCAAGGGCGGAACTACCCAGGAGAGCGGAAAATGAGCGACTGCCATAGCCTTGGCAACTGCGACGACTCACGAATCGAGCGGCTCTACGAGTACCTCGATGGCGCCCTGTCGCATGCGGACCTGGTGGAAATCAAGGACCACCTCGAAGACTGCCCGGAGTGCGCACAAGAACACGATCTGGAGTGCCTTATCCGCTCCGTGGTCAAGCGGTCCTGCACCGAAGTTGCGCCCGCTACGCTGAAGGCCAGCATTCTGGACCGGATCAGCCAAGTCAAGACTGTGGACCACTGACCACGAAGCAGGTCAGACATGGAAAAACCCCCGTCCTCGGACGGGGGTTTTTCTGCTCTTGACCGTGATGTCAGGTGTTGGGGCGCTTACCGTGGTTAGCGCCGCCGCGCTTGCGATCACGGCGCTTGCGTGCACGCTTGCTCATGGCTGCCTCCTTACCTAGCTGGACTGCAGTCAAGTCTCGCACATGCGGGCGGCCGCGACCTAAACGCCGGATGAGCCGATGAGGATGCGCACGGTGCATAGGATGGCAGCGGAACCCCATCAGGATTGCCCGAGCGAAGGAGCACCAATGCGCGCAGTGTACGCCGAGTCGATCTCCCCCCAAGCGCCACTGACCGGGCTGAAGTTCGGTGAGCTTCCCGAGCCGGAGGTCCCGGAGGATTTCCGCCGGGTGCGGGTGCTGGCGTCGTCCCTGAATCATCACGACCTTTGGTCGCTGCGCGGCGTTGGACTGGGGGAGGAGAAGCTGCCGATGGTGTTGGGCTGCGATGCGGCCGGAATCGACGACGACGGCAATGAGGTCCTCGTGCACGGCGTGATTTCCTCGCCCGGCTGGCGGGACGACGAAACTCTGGATCCCCGCCGTTCGCTCCTGTCGGAGCGCTATCCGGGCACGATGGCGGATTACGTCTGGGTGCCGGCCCGGAACCTCGTTCCGAAACCGCCTGAGCTCAGCTTTTCCGAGGCCGCCTGCCTTCCGACGTCGTGGCTCACCGCCTACCGCATGCTCTTCACGACCTCGCCGGCGGCACCGGGTTCCACGATCCTGGTGCAGGGGGCAGGCGGAGGCGTAGCCACTGCACTGATCGCGCTCGGCAGCGCGGCCGGTTTTCGGGTGTGGGCAACCAGCCGAAGTGCGCGCAAGCAGGAACAGGCACGCGCGCTGGGAGCGGCAGACGTGTTCGACGCCGGTGCGCGCCTCCCGGAGCGCGTGGATGTTGTGTTCGACTCGGTCGGGGAAGCCACCTGGTCGCACTCCCTCAAGGCACTCAAACCAGGTGGCGCCGTCGTGACCTGCGGAGCTACCAGCGGGCCTGCGCCGTCCGCGGATCTCAACCGGATCTTCTTTCTCCAGTTGAAGGTTTTCGGGTCCACCATGGGCACCAGGGATGAACTGCAGCGCCTCGCACAGTTCGTGGCTGTAACGGGCGTGCGTCCGGCGGTGGATTCCGTCCTTCCACTCGCGGAAGCACACGCAGGTTTTGAGCGGATGGTCCGGGAAGAAGTGTTCGGGAAGATCGTGTTCGACCACGCCGGCTGAAGTTCTTACTGCAGACGGGACAGAGAGTCGCGGATGGACGACTGCGCCTGGCGGAGTACCGTGCGCACAGTTTCGGCGACGGCGTCGTTGATCCCACCCTGCGCCTGGGCAGCGTGGTGTCGCAGATCGCTGCGGACATCGTCGCGGAACTCGCTGACGAGTTGTTCCAGATCCTTGAGGACCCGACGATTCCCGGAGTCGCTGGAGGGTGGCTGGCTCTGCCGTGCCTGCCGCGCTGACCGCCGCGCGGCCTCGGCCGAGGCGGCAACGTCTGCCCTCAGTCCGCGCATGTTGGCGCGGATTTCCTCCCGCAGGCCGTCAGCCAGACGACGTACTGAAGCTGAGATGTCTTCCTCGATGTCGGCGAGGTCGCCCCGGCGCTTCGTCAACTCTGCCAGTCCGTGCGCGGTGATGGAATATGTGGTCCGGCGGCCCTCGGACTCGGTTGACACGAGTCCTTCAGCCTGCAGCTTCGACAAGCGCGGGTAGATGGTGCCTGCGCTGGGGGAGTAGGTTCCACCAAAGCGGTCCTCCAGCGCCCTGATGATCTCGTATCCGTGCTTCGGGCCATCCTCGAGCAGCGCCAGCAGGTAGAGGCGCAACGCACCGTGCGCAAAGACTGCAGGCACTAGAGCCCACCGTCCTGCACCTCGACGGAGCCGTTGCCGGCGAGATAGTCGGGACGATGGTGAAAGATTGCGATATCGCCGGAGACGGAGCTTGCCCGCACCGTCAGGACGGACCCTGTGGACCCGGCTTCCCGATGCGTGTGGTTGCCTCGGGCTGTGAACTTTTGATCGTTCACCGTCAAACTTCCCGAAACCGACGTCGCAGATACGTCGACGCCCACCTCGCCTGAAAGCCGCACCGTGAGGTCACCGGAGACGGTTTTCGCCACCAGGTCACCCGGGTCACCCAGCAGGTCCAGCGTGATCCCGCCGCTGACGCTGTTGGTCCGGATACTCTCGCAGTAACCGGAGGCAGTCACCTCCCCCGAGACGGTTTTGGCGACGAGATGGCCACTGTGGTGCCGGACGATGGCTTCGCCGCTGACGGTGCTGACCCGCAGGGTACCGGTGGTGTCATCGGCCATGATCGAGCCGGAGACGGTGTCCAGTGTTGTCTCCCGCGTGCCGCAGGCCAGTCCGTCGCCGCTCACCGTGCGCAGTGCCACGGCCGTTCCTTCGGGAACCGCGATACTGATGACGGCAGCTTCCTTTGTCCTGCCAGTGACAATCTGGCCGGTGAACCCAAGCCATCCGCCGCGGGCCGAACCAGGCGTGTGCACGAGCTCCAGCACGCCGTCATTCAGCGTCAGGTCAATGGGCTCACCGTGCACCTCGGACACCTCAATGCGGGTTACCGGTTCGTCATGAACCAGGATATCCACGCGGCCGGCGATGATCCCGGCCTTGATCGAGCGGACATCGTCGAGCTCGAGGGTTTGCGGAGAGCCGATCTGCCATTGTTGCTGTTCCATGATTACCCTTCGTAGGATACATCGCGATATATCGCGTCTTGCAAGACACGATATATCGCGTTTCGCATTCCCGCAAGAGGTATCCGGAGTAGGACGCCGGCTCAGGCGGGCGCTGGAATCTCCAGCCACTGGAACCAGCCGCGATGCAGCACGAGCCAGGCCATCAGGCCATAACCCGCCTGACCCGGGGTGCCGCCGTTTGCGGCGAGGTCGGAACGCCATTGCTCGTGCGACTGCAGCGGAGTGAACGTATCAACATAAACGTGCTTGCGTCGGGTCGTGACATCGGCAAAGGCCGCGGAGAGATCAGCGAGCCGACGGTTACGTTCGGCATCCAGACCGGGCGGCGGTCCGACCACCAGGACCTTGATGCTCATCTGCGCTGCTCCGTCGAGGATGTTGGCAAGGTTGAGCCGGCTGCGCGCAGTGGACATTTCCAGATCCAGGTCACGGTCGGACAGGGCGATCACGAGACGGTTCTCGGCGCCTTCGGCAAAGCGTCTTCCGGCCTCATCCAGCCAACGGCCAGCCAGTGCTTCCGTTCCCTCGTCAGGAGCCGCAAGGCTGAAGGCCTCGACGGTTGCGTTGTCTGCGGAAGTCCTGGCGAGAACCCTGCCCAGCCAACCGAGCGCACGGGGATCGCCCAGACCCGCGAGCAGCTCATCTCCAACGGCCGCCAGCCTGATTCTGCGCTGTTCCACTTTTCCCCTCGCGTTTGCTCGTATCTTTTCGAACGTCTTCTTCATGCACAGGGCCGCACAGACCTCCGGCGCCTGTCAGCGTATAACGGGATTGGGCAGGGTCCCAACAGACCCTGCCCAATCTACGTTCGCGCGGCCAGCGACTACCCGCGGTCGAATGCCCTCTTGATCAGCAGCTCCTGCTCCACGGCGTGGTGTTTTGCGGAACCTGTAGCGGTGGACGCCGACGCGGGACGCGACACGAGCTGCACCGGGCGGTCGAGGTGCTGTGGAAGGTTGAGGCCGATGAACGGCCAGGGGCCCTGGTTCGCCGGCTCATCCTGTGCCCACACCACGTCCGCGTTGGGATAGGAGGAGATGGCAGACTTGATCTCCTCTGCCGGAAGCGGTGCCAGCTGCTCCACCCGGATGATCGCTGTAGAGGTGTCGTCAGCCTTCTGGCGGGCCGCGGCCAGATCGTAGTAGAGGCGACCGGAAACCAGCAGGACGCGCGTTACGTCCTGTGCATTCAACCCGGCAGTGTCGCCGATGACCGTCTTGAAGCCACCCTGGGTGAAATCCTCGACGCTGCTCGCGGCCGCCTTGAGTCGCAGCAGCTGCTTCGGGGTGAAGATGATGAGGGGCTTCCGCGGACGGCTGTAGGCCTGGCGGCGCAGGAGATGGAAGTGCGAGGCGGCGGTGGTGGGGTTGGCCACGATCATGTTGTCTTCTGCACACATCTGCAGGAAGCGCTCGATACGGGCCGATGAGTGGTCTGGTCCCTGACCCTCGTAGCCGTGAGGAAGCATCAGCACCAGCGAGCTCCGCTGCCCCCACTTCTGCTCAGCGGAGCTGATGAACTCGTCGATGATGGTTTGCGCGCCGTTGACGAAGTCGCCGAACTGCGCTTCCCAGATCACGAGTGCATCGGGACGCTCAACGGAGTAGCCGTATTCGAAGCCGAGTGCCGCGTACTCAGACAGAAGGGAATCGTAGATCCAGAACTTGGCCTGGCTCTCGGCAAGGTCACCCAGCGGGAGCCATTCCTCGCCGTTGGCGCGATCGTGGAACACCGCGTGCCGCTGCACGAAGGTGCCGCGCCGTGAATCCTGCCCGGCAAGGCGAACCGGCACACCCTCCATGAGCAGGGCTCCAAAGGCCGCGATTTCGCCGAAGCCCCAATCGATACCGCCTTCGCGGGACATTTGCTCCCGCTTTTCCAGCAGCGACTTCAGCTTCGGATGGACGGTGAAGCCGTCAGGGAAGTCGATATGTGCCTTGCCTATGTGGGCGAGCGTTTCAGCAGTGATTGCTGTGCTTGCTGGGACACCCACGCCGTTGTCGCTTTGCTGCGCGATGGGGCGTTCAATGTCGGAGATCGCTGCGGCGTCCTTCGTGACCACGGGAATGGGGGAGGTCTGCGCTGCGTGGGTCTCCGCGAACACGCGTTCGAGGCGCTCCTGGTAATCGCGCAGCGCCTGCTCCGCCTCTTCCTGGCTGATGTCACCACGGCCGATCAGGGCCTCGGTGTACAACTTGCGCACAGAACGCTTCGCCTCGATGAGGTTGTACATCATCGGCTGGGTCATCGAAGGGTCATCGCCCTCGTTGTGCCCGCGCCGACGATAGCAAACCATGTCGATGACTACGTCCTTGTTGAACCGCTGGCGGAACTGGTAGGCGAGCTGCGCCACGCGAACCACGGCCTCCGGATCATCGCCGTTCACATGGAAGATCGGAGCCTGGACCATCTTGGCGACGTCCGTGGAGTACACGGAGGAGCGCGAGGCGGTGGGAGAGGTGGTGAAACCAACCTGGTTGTTCACGATGATGTGGATGGTTCCGCCTGTGCGGTATCCACGGAGCTGGGAAAGGTTGAGGGTTTCGGCTACCACGCCCTGGCCCGCGAACGCGGCGTCGCCGTGCACGAGGATGGGAAGAACCGGGAAGGTGTCGCCCTGGTCGAGGCGGTCCTGCTTGGCGCGGACAATACCTTCGAGCACGGAATCCACGGCCTCCAGGTGCGAGGGGTTCGCTGCCAGATAGACCTTTGTTTCATTGCCGCTGTCCGAGGTGTAAGTGCCCTCGGTTCCCAGGTGGTACTTGACGTCACCGGAGCCCTGGACGGAACGCGGGTCCTGGGTGCCTTCGAATTCACGGAACACCTGGGCATAGGTTTTGCCCGCAATGTTGGTGAGCACGTTCAGGCGGCCGCGGTGGGCCATGCCGATCGCGACCTCGTCGAGGCCGTCATCTGCTGCGTCGGAAATGATTGCGTCGAGCAGCGGAATCAGCGATTCGCCACCCTCCAGCGAGAACCGTTTCTGGCCAACGAATTTGGTCTGCAGGAAGGTTTCAAACGCTTCTGCTGCGTTGAGGCGGTGCAGGACGCGCAGCTGCTCCTCGCGGCTGGGCTTGGAGTAGGGATGCTCCAGCTCGTCCTGGAACCACTGGCGTTCCTCGGGATCCTGGATGTGCATGTACTCGATGCCCGTGGTCCGGCAGTACGCATCGCGCAGTACGCCGAGGATGGTGCGGAACTTCAGGGTGGGTCTGCCGCCGAAGCCGCCGGTTGGCCACTCGCGGTCCAGATCCCAGAGGGTCAGGCCGTGGGTACGGACGTCGAGGTCGGCGTGCTTCCGCTGGACGTATTCCAGCGGGTTGGTATCCGCCATGAGGTGCCCGCGCACGCGGTAGGCGTGGATGAGCTGCTGGATGCGTGCAACCTTGTTGATCTCGTCCATGGGATCAACCTGGATGTCTGCGCTCCACCGCACAGGCTCGTACGGGATACGCAGGGCTTCGAAGATCTCGTCGTAGAAGTTCTGCTCGCCGAGCAGCAACTGGTGGACGATACGAAGGAATTCACCGCTACCCGCACCCTGGATGACACGGTGGTCGTAGGTGGAGGTGAGCGTGATGGTCTTGCTGATGGCGTGCTGGGCCAGGGTCTTGTCGCTGGCACCCTGGAACGCAGCCGGGTATTCGAGCGCGCCGGCACCGATGATGCAGGCTTGGCCCTTGGAGAGCCGGGGCACAGAGTGGACGGTGCCGATACCGCCGGGGTTGGTCAGCGAGACCGTGGTCCCGGCGTAGTCGTCGGCTCCCAGCTTTCCTGCACGGGCGCGTTTGACGAGGTCTTCATAGGCATGCCAGAACTCCGAGAAATTGAGGGTCTCAGCCTTCTTGATGTTCGGGACGACCAGAAGACGCGTGCCGTCAGGCCTGGGCATGTCGATAGCCAGGCCGAAGTTCACGTGTGCCGGCTGGACCGCAGCCGGTTTGCCGTCAACGACGTCGTAGTAAACGTTCTGCGACGGGAACTGGGCCAGGGCGCGGATGATGGCGTAGCCGATGAGGTGGGTGAAGGACACTTTGCCGCCACGCGCACGCTCAAGGTGGTTGTTGATCACTACACGGTTGTCGATGAGCAGCTTCGCGGGTACGGCGCGCACGCTGGTGGCTGTCGGCACTGTGAGGCTTGCATCCATGTTGGTGGCGATAGCTTTAGCCGGTCCACGAAGGATGTTCACCGTGTCCTCATCCATTTCCGGGTTGAGGTCTGATTTGGGAAGCTGGGCGGGGATTGGCCCCTTCTCCGCCTTCGGTTCCGTCTTGGCCTGCTGCTTTGCATCCGCCGCAGGCTTCGACGCTCCGTTTTCCTTGCCGGGGGCGGGTTCCTTGGGCACTGGGGGAGTGCCGGACTCCTGGGTGGCAGCGGGGGACTCGCCCGATGCCTTGGGGGCGTCCTTCTCGGCCTTCACTACGGGAAGCTCGCGGGTGGTCGGTTTGCTGTCATCATCCGGTGCTGCACTGGAGCGGGGCGCGGCATGCCGACCGTTCTCTGAGCCGCTGCTGCCGGCTTCAAAGGATTCGAACAGGCTCCACCACTTTTTGTCTACCGAGTTTCGGTCCTGTTGGAATTGCTCATACAGCTCATCCACAAGCCATTCATTTCCGCCGAAGTCTTCCGGTAGACGGTGGTTGGGTTGTTCTGGCACTTGTTATACGCCCTCTTCCATGAGTTGCCCTTGGCCCAAAAGGGTCTACAAACGGTCTGAACTCGGCACACGCATCCGCACACGACCGACTCTGTTGACCCGGACATCAGTCTAATGACAGTTTCAGGCAACAAGCCAATCTCTTCGGGTTACTACAACGCGCTGCCGCACTGTCGTACAGGTCACGTCTTAGCGGGGCGTAAGCGATTCAGGAAGTGCAGTGAATTGGACATAGACTCGCCTGAGTAACCGACTGCAGGAGCACGCCGTGCGTTTCATCAACACGCCCTCAACCGACCTGACCTACTCGGATGTTTTCCTGGTTCCGTCCTCGTCAGAAGTGATTTCCAGATTCGATGTGGACCTGGCGACCGCTGACGGAACCGGAACCACCATCCCTCTTGTGGTCGCCAATATGACGGCGGTCACCGGGCGCCGGATGGTGGAGACCGTTGCCCGCCGCGGCGGGCTGGCGGTACTGCCGCAGGACATCCCCACCCACGTCATCCGCGAGGTCACCCAGTGGGTCAAGCAGCGGGACCTCATCTTCGAAACGCCGCTGAAGCTGGAGCCTGGTAACACCGTCATCGACGCGCTGCACCTGATCAACAAGCGTGCCCACGGCGCGGTAATGGTGGTGGATGATGCAGGTCGCTGCGTCGGTGTGGTTCGGGCGTCCGATTGCGACGGCGTCGACCGCTTTGCCTCCCTTGAGTCCGTCATGCGGACCAGGCCGCTCACCCTTGACGCCGCGCGGTTCTCCGAGAATCGGGATGTAGCACTGCAGGAGGCATTCGAGGAACTCGACGCCGCCGGCGTCTCACTGGCCGCCGTCGCCCGTGACGGTGAGCTTGCCGGCGTGATCACGCGCAAGGGTGCTCTGCGGTCCACTATCTACGCGCCGGCTGTCGACGGCAGCGGCAGGCTGCGCGTTGCGGCAGCGGTGGGAATCAACGGCGATGTCGAGGCGAAGGCCGCGGAACTGCTCGAGGCCGGCGTGGACGTGCTTGTCGTGGACACAGCCCACGGCCACCAGCGCAAGATGCTGGACGCGCTCAAGGCTGTGGCGTCACTCGACCCGTCGGTGCCGATCGTGGCAGGAAACGTGGTCAGCGCAGACGGTGTGCGGGATCTCGTGGAGGCCGGAGCGTCGATCATCAAGGTGGGCGTTGGCCCCGGTGCCATGTGCACCACGCGCATGATGACGGCGGTCGGGCGGCCGCAATTTTCCGCCGTGTATGAGTGCGCGCAGGCCGCCCGGGAGCTTGGCGCACATGTGTGGGCCGACGGCGGTGTCCGCTATCCGCGCGACGTCGCGCTCGCGCTTGCCGCCGGTGCCAGCCAGGTGATGATCGGTTCCTGGTTCGCCGGTACATATGAGAGCCCCGGAGATCTCCAGACGGACAGCTTGGGCCGCCAGTACAAGGAGAGCTTCGGCATGGCCTCCGCGCGCGCCGTGCAGAACCGGACCCAGCGGGATGATGTCTTCGCCCGCGCACGCAAGGGCCTCTTCGAGGAAGGTATCTCCACCTCGACCATGTACCTTGACCCTGCCCGGCCCGGTGTGGAGGACCTGCTGGACATGATCACAGCGGGTGTGCGCAGCTCGATGACCTACGCGGGAGCACGCTCGCTGGACGAATTCCGCGAACGCGCCATTGTCGGTGTCCAGTCCGCAGCAGGCTATGAGGAAGGCCGCCCGCTTCCGCAAAGCTGGTGAAAACAGTCGCAGCCGGCCCCTGCTTCCGTCCAGCACGGAAGCAGGGGCCGCTGTTGTAAACTGGGATTCTTATGGACAGTTCCTCTAGGGGCCGGCCCATGGCGCGCACGCAGCGAGAAGCAGCATCACCACGATGTGCAGCGCAGCCATCCAGTGCCGGCAAATCCCGTACACATGCCCATCATCACCAATCCTCTCCCGCACGTTCGGCTGCCGAGGCTTCCTTTTCCTCGGGCGAAACGAATGCGGACGGCACCACAGGGCCTTCCGAGTGCGGGTCATCGGCTCCGCAGACCGGGGATCCTTCCCAATCCGGGGAACCTTCCCAACCTGCGGAACCTCCGAAACCCGCACCGGCTGACGCCGGTTCTCCGATTGCTCTCCTGACGGTGCCTCTCCTGACGCTGTCTCTTCCGACGGTTCCCCTCCGGGTGGTGAGCGGCTAGTGGAGTGGTTCCTTCTCATCGCCGGGCTGCTGCTCATTCTGGGCACCGGCTTCTTCGTTGCCGTCGAATTCTCACTGGTCGCACTGGACCAGACCTATGTTCAGCGAGCCGTCGACGACGGCGACAACCGCGCCGAGCCCCTGCTCCGCTGCCTGAAGTCGCTGTCCACACAGCTTTCCAGCTGCCAGCTGGGTATCACTCTGACCACACTGTTGACCGGGTATGTCATGGAACCTTCAGTCGGCCGGCTGCTTGGTGGGCCGCTGGGCGCGCTTGGGGTGCCTGAAGGAATCCGCGGGTCAATTTCCCTGATCCTCGCGATGGTGCTGGCAACGCTGCTCTCGATGCTCATGGGCGAATTGGTACCCAAGAACATGGCGATTGCCTTGCCGTTCAAGATCGGCAGGACCCTCGCGCGGCCACAACTGGTCTTCACCGCTATCTTCAAGCCTGCGATCATCCTCCTCAACGGTTTCTCGAACCGCGTGCTGCACCTGTTCGGCCTCGAAGCGAAAGAGGAGATTTCAGGTGCGCGTACGCCGTCGGAACTGTCCTCGCTGGTGCGCCGCTCCGCTGAGATGGGCACCCTGGACAAGGGGACTGCGAACTTCCTGGCCCGGACCTTCAGCTTCTCCGAGCGCACCGCCGCGGACGTCATGACGCCCCGCATTCGAATGGAAACGATCGACTCGGAGCAGACCGTAGCCGACGTCGTCGACCTGGCGCGGAAGACCGGCTACTCGCGGTTCCCCTTGATCGGCGACTCACCCGATGACATCCGCGGAGTGGTTCACGTCAAGAAGGCCGTTGCGGTGCCGCGGTCCCGGCGTGCGGAACTGCCGGCCGGAACCATCATGACCGACGTCCTGCGTGTGCCCGAGACAGTCCACCTGGACTCGCTCCTGAGTGAGCTTCGCGAGGCCAACCTGCAACTCGCCGTCGTACTCGATGAGTACGGCGGCACAGCCGGCGTGGCCACGTTGGAAGACCTGGTGGAGGAGATTGTCGGTGAGGTCGCCGACGAGCACGACAAGCTGAAGCCAGGCGTGCTACAAAGCGCCGCCGGAAACTGGTTCTTTCCGGGCATCATGCGTCCGGACGAGGTCAGTGAACAGATCCCGCACCTCTCGGTGCCGGATGAAGCGGGCTATGAGACAGTCGGCGGCTTCATCATGGCGATTCTCGGCCGTATCGCCGAGGTTGGCGACCGGGTTGAGGTGACCGGCGGCATCCTTGAGGTGGAACGCATGGACGGACGGCGGATTGACCGCATCAGTTTCATTCCGGACCCGCAGGACGCGGACGAGTCCGAGAACGGCGCTCCGGCCGTTGGGGGTGTCCGATGAGCGACTGGGCGGGAATTCTCTGGCTGGTCATCCTGTTGATCGGCAACGCGTTCTTCGTGGGTGCGGAATTCGCTGTGATGAGCGCACGTCGGAGCCAGATCGAACCGCTGGCTGAAGAAGGCTCGAAGCGGGCGCGCACCACATTGTGGGCAATGGAGCACGTCTCGCTCATGCTCGCCTGCGCCCAGCTGGGCATCACGGTGTGTTCCCTGCTGATTCTCCAGGTTGCGGAACCGGCAATCCATCACCTCCTGGTGGTGCCCCTGGAAGCGGCGGGCTTGCCCGGGGGGCTTGCTGACGGCGTCGCATTCGGGATTGCACTTGCGCTGGTGACCTTCCTTCACGTCACGTTCGGCGAGATGGTTCCAAAGAACATTTCGGTGTCGGTGGCGGACAAGGCCGCCCTGTTCCTTGCGCCTCCGCTGGTAATGGTGGCGAAGGTGGTCCACCCGGTGATTTCGAGCCTGAACTGGACGGCGAACCACATCCTGCGTGCCATGCGCATCGAGCCGAAGGACGAGGTCACCTCCTCCTTCACGCTTGAGGAAGTGCAGTCCATCGTCCAGGAGTCAACCCGCCATGGGCTGGTGGATGATGATTCAGGGTTGATCAACGGCGCCCTTGAATTCTCTGGCCAGACCGCCGGGACGGTCATGGTCCCGCTGGACGAGCTGGTCACCATGAGCACTGATTCCACGCCCGAAGAGTTCGAGAAGGCGGTTGGTCGCACCGGGTTCTCACGCTTCGTGCTGATTGATGAGCACAACAACCTCACCGGCTACATGCACCTCAAGGACGTCATGTCCATGCCCGAGGAGGCGTACTCGCGGCCGATCACGGAGAACAAGGTCCGCACCCTCGCCAACCTCGGCGTCGACGACGAAATCGAAGACGCCCTGGCGATTATGCAGCGCACAGGGTCCCACCTGGCCCGTGTGATGACCGGAGACGGGCAGGCCCGGGGTGTCCTCTTCCTGGAAGACGTCATCGAGCAGCTGATCGGCGAAATTCGTGATGCCACGCAGAGTCAGGGATATCGGCGCACCGGGGAATCGCTCCAGGCGGGCACCGACTTCCGGTCCGCCTAAGGTTCGCAGGGCAACAGGCAACGGCGGGGCACCAAGGTGGCCCCGCCGTCGTCGTCCGCTTTAGTCCCAACCCTCCTGCGGTGTGGCGCAGGTGTCCCTGAACACGTACTGGGAGGGACGTTTGCGCTGGCGGCTGGACCAGTCGATGGCCGGACGCCGCTGCTTCTCGGGAAGATAGCCGAGGCGATAGACGGCCATCAGTTGGAGCTCCTCCGGGACGCCCAGAATCTGCTCGACCCGCTTCCAGTTCTCCGGGACCTCCATGGGGAAGGATACGAACTGGATGCCCACACCGAGTTCGACGGTGGTCAGCCACAAATTCTCCATCGCCGCGCCCATGCTGAATACCGAGTAGAAGCCGGACAGCTCGCCCGGCCGGTATTCCGCACGGTCCAGCATCACCCCGATCAGGAGCGGTGACCCGGCAACAAGTTTCCGGTTCTCCTCACCGAGTGTCTGGGGAACGCGCAGCTTGTTCATGAGGGTTTGCCCGGAAGGCGTGAAGACCTTCCTGGTGAACGGACGCAAAAGAGCGGGCAGCTGGTCAAACAGCATGCCATCGCGCCGAACGTCCATCTCGGCTTCGCTGAAGCGGAAATAGCGCTTGTAGCGCTCGAAGAACGTGCCCTCGGCCATGACCCTGGTCATGCTCTCGCCGCTGATTGCGGCGATCTGTTCGATGGTGCTGCGGTCCTCCACCACCACAAACCGCCACGGCTGGCTGTTCAGCTGCGACGGTGCCGCGCCGGCAACCTGCATCAGGAGCTTTTGGTGTTCCACCTTCACCGGGTCAGGCAGGAACGGCCCGTTCGTCGTCTTGCGGTTGAACACAACATCAAGGAATTCCACTTCAGTGTCCTTCGGGTCGATCGGCTACGGGCCGTGGGCTGTGAGCTGTCAGACCGAGAATGCCACAGCCAGGCCCAGGATGTAGAACGGCAGGGCGCCGAGCGCGACGACGATGTGTCTCCCGGGATGTTTGTGTGCCGAACCGGCGTACGGAAGCACGGCGAGCGGCACGACTGCCGGCAGCAGGTACCAGCCTGCCCGGCTGCTGCTCCACAACACTGAGCTGATGGCGGCGACTGTGAGCAGGAAAGTGGCGATGTAGAGCCCGTGGTGCACCCAGCGGAAGCGTGTTGAGTCCAGCCAGCGAAGGCGTACAGAGGCTCCGAAGGCGGCATTGACGGCGTAGGCACCGGCAGCGAGAACCAAGACCAGTTCAGGAAACGTCATCGCTGCGGAGTCGTGTGCTGCCGGTATCTGGACACTGAACCATTCTCGCATCGGCGAGGCGGCCGGCGTCGTCGTACGCTTTCGGAGGAAATGCGAATGATTCGCGTTTAGTTTAGACTGGAGGCTGTTCATCAACACTCCTATCTCAACACTTGAGTAGATCGAGGGAATCAATGCGCAGTATTTCCGCGCGTACGACGACGGCGCTCGCCGCCGCTGCACTTCTTCCGTTGGCTATCGCCGGTTGCGGCCAGGGCGGCAGCGAGACCGCGAACGCTGCCGACGACGGCACCATCCAGGTAGTCACCTCCACCAACGTCTACGGCGGAATCGTCGAGGCTGTCGGCGGGGGAGAGGTTGAGGTCACCGCGATCGTCAACAGCCTCAGCCAGGACCCGCACTCCTATGAGGCGACTGTGCAGGACAAGCTCGCTGTATCCAAGGCGGACCTGCTCGTGGAGAACGGCGGGGGTTATGACCCGTTCCTCCACCTGCTCGCGGATGACGTCGAGATGGACCACGAATACATCGTGAGCGCCGTCGAGATTTCCGGGGTTGCACCCGAAGAAGAAGCGCACGCCGAAGAGGGCGAACACTCTGAAGAGGAAGCGCACGCCGAGGACGCCCACGGGCACGCCCACGGCTCCTTCAACGAGCACGTCTGGTACAAGCTGGATGCGATGGCGGACCTCGCGGGCGTCGTAGGGGAGAAGCTGGCAGGGCTGGATCCGGACAACGCCGCCTCCTATGAGGACAACGCAGCCGCATTCGTCGAAGAAGTCACGGCACTGCAGGAGCGCGCGGAGAGCCTTCACGCCGACGCGGAGGGCAAGTCCGTCGCGATTACCGAACCGGTACCCGTTTACCTCCTGGAGGCCGCCGGCCTTGAGAACGTCACGCCTGCCGATTACACCGAAGCCATTGAAGAGGGCGCCGATGTCCCGGTTGCGGCGTTGAACGAGATGCAGGAGCTCGTTGAGGGCGGATCGGTTGCGTTCCTCGCCTACAACGAACAAACCGAGGGTCCACAGACCCAGGCTGTCCGGGACGTGGCGGAGTCCGCCTCGGTTCCGGTGGTGAACTTCACCGAGACCCTGCCCGAGGGTGGGGACTATCTCTCCTGGATGAGCGCCAATCTCGACAGCATCGCCGATGCGCTGAAGTCCTGACAGAATTGGCTGCAGACACTCATTCCCTGCACCTAGGAGGCCAGGTGGCCGACGACGACGGCGC
The DNA here is from genome assembly GCF_011927905.1 of Arthrobacter pigmenti. Classification (NCBI taxonomy): domain Bacteria; kingdom Bacillati; phylum Actinomycetota; class Actinomycetes; order Micrococcales; family Micrococcaceae; genus Arthrobacter; species Arthrobacter pigmenti. Next base: position 2,107,028 of record NZ_JAATJL010000001.1, on the reverse strand, counting down.
TGCCGCCCATCCGGTGGTCAGCCTACGGTCGGCTTCACTTGCGTTCGGCCCCCGGACGCTGTGGCATGACCTGGACCTTGATCTTCATCCCGGCGAGTTCCTTGCTGTCCTGGGACCGAACGGCTCCGGCAAGACCAGCCTGCTCAAGGTACTGCTGGGCCTCCAGGACCTTGATTCAGGTACAGCGACCATCCAGGGGCAGCCCCTGCATCGTGGGAGCCGCGACTTCGGGTACATCCCGCAACAGAAATCCTTCGCGCCGGAGACTCCGCTTCGGGCGCGCGATCTCGTGGGGCTCGGGGTGGACGGGCACCGATGGGGGCTCCGTCGTGGAGGTGCCCGGTACCGCCGCACGGTCGATGCGCTTCTTGAGAAAGTAGGAGCGTCGACGTACGCTGACGCGCCGGTCGGAAGGCTTTCCGGCGGTGAGCAGCAGCGGCTCAGGGCCGCACAGGCACTGGCGGCGGACCCGAAAGTCCTCCTGTGCGATGAGCCGCTGCTGTCCCTCGACCTGCATCACCAGCAGGCAGTCAGCAGGCTCATCAACGCGCAGTGCCGCGAGCACAACACGGCGGTGGTTTTTGTCACCCACGAGATCAACCCGATCATCGACTACGTTGACCGGGTGCTCTACCTCGCCGGGGGGCGCTTCCGCGTTGGCAGGCCGGAGGACGTCATGACCAGTGAGGTTCTTTCGGACCTCTACGACAGCAGGGTGGACGTAATCCGCAACAACGGGCGCATTGTGGTGGTGGGGCTTCCGGACGCCACCACCCACCACCACATCGAGGTGGGGTAGCAGTGAGCTTCGAAGAGATATTCCGCGCGATCTTCACGTTCGACAACTACGGCGAACTGTTGCCGCTGGTCCAGAATTCAATCTGGGCCGGGGCCGTACTTGGCCTGCTCGGCGGACTCATCGGCACTTTCGTCATGATGCGCGACCTGGCGTTCGCGGTGCACGGAATCGCAGAGCTTTCCTTCGCCGGAGCCGCGTTCGCCCTGCTGATCGGCGCCAACGTGGTTTTCGGTTCGCTGGTGGGCTCCGTGATCGCAGCGCTGCTGCTCGGGCTGATGGGTATCCGTGCCCGGGACCGTAACTCGATCATCGGCGTCATCATGCCCTTTGGGCTGGGACTCGGCATCCTGTTCCTCGCCCTGTACCAGGGGCGCGCGGCAAACAAGTTCGGACTACTGACCGGGCAGATTGTTTCCGTCGACCAGGTCCAGCTGACCCTGCTGGCCGGCTGCGCCGTCGTCGTTATGGTTGCGCTTGCGGCCATCTGGCGACCGCTGACATTCGCGAGCGTGGACGCCGAACTCGCCGAAGCCCGCGGCGTACCGGTTCGCGGCCTGTCGCTGGTGTTCATGTTTCTGCTCGGCGTTGCCGTTGCGCTGTCCATCCAGGTGGTGGGTGCGCTCCTGGTCCTCGCCCTGCTCATCACCCCGGCTGCAGCGGCGCTGAAGGTGACCTCCTCGCCACGCCTCGTGGTGCTGCTCAGCGTCGTCTTCGCGTGTACTTCGGTGGTGGGCGGAATCCTGCTCGCTCTGGGCGGACGAATCCCGATCAGCCCCTACGTGACCACCATCTCGTTCCTGATCTACCTGGTCTGCAGGCTCATTGCGTGGCGGCGGTCCAGGAGCTCATCGGTCACCCCACGCGCACCGCAGCACGCGTAGTACGGGGCGGTCTATTCTGCGGCTTCTTTGGACGTGCATTCAGGGCAGAGCCCGTAGATCTCGACTGTATGCGCCACCTCTGTGTAGCCGTGTTCGCGCGCAACGCGGGCAGCCCACTGCTCAACGGCGGGAGCCTCGATTTCAACGGCCCGCCCGCAGTTCCGGCACAGCAGGTGGTGGTGATGGTGCTCCACGGCGCAGCGCCGGTACACCGCTTCACCCTCCCCGTTGCGGAGCACGTCCACGAGGCCGTCGTCGGCCATTGACTGGAGGATGCGGTAGGCGGTAGCGAGGGAGACAGATTCACCGCGCTCGTGCAGCTTCCGGTAGAGCTCCTGGGTGCTTACGAAGTCGTCCAATTCGTCGAGTGTGGCGCTGACCGCGAGGCGTTGCTTCGTTACGCGCTGCTCCGACCCCTTACGGACCGGTTGTCCTGCTTCCGCTGGCATGCTTGGCTGGTCACCTCCTGTACTCGACCCAACCGCGTCAAGGGTAGCACCGGCGTACCCCCGAGACTTCCCGCCCGGACGGCGATAGTCTGGCCCCATGCTGCTGACCAAGTTCACCCACGCATGTGTTCGGCTCGAGCAGGACGGCTCGGCGCTCGTCATCGATCCGGGCAGTTTCTCGGAGGTCGAGGAGGCCGTTGCAGACGTTGCCGCCATCCTGATCACCCACGAACACGCCGACCACTTCGACGAGGAACGGATTTCCGCTGCCGTCCGGGCAGAGCCGCAGCTCGAAGTCCATGCTCCGGCGGGAGTCGCGACCAGGCTGAGCGACATTCTGGATAACGACGACGCCGCCCGCGTCCACACCGTCGAGCCCGAGAAGAACTACACCATCGCCGGGTTCGAAGTGCAGACTTTCGGCGGTCAGCACGCCCTCATCCATCCGCACCTTCCGATCGTGAAAAACATCGGATACCTCATCAACGGCGAGCTGTATCATCCCGGAGATTCGTTCATCGTGCCCCACGGCGTTACCGTCGGCACCCTGCTGGTGCCTGTTCACGCGCCGTGGTCCAAGACGGCAGAGGTAATCGACTTTGTGACGTCAGTGCGCGCGCCGCGGGCACACCAGATCCACGATGCGCTGCTCAACGAGACCGGGCTGGCCATGGTCGAAGGCCACGTCTCACGGTTGGGGAAGCACTACGGAACCGAATTCGTCCACCTCGACCCCGGTGAGAGCGTGACGCTCGGCTAGTCCGGAGCCGGTGGACGCTGATAGTTAGTCGGCTTTAATGGGTTCGGTGCGCACGCGCGGCTGAACGGTGTAGGTCGCAACCTGCTTCAAGCCCGGCCGTTCCACATCGGCGCCGTCAACGACGCCGGTGGTCCACCAGAGCCGCATGCCGTCGTCCGTGTCTTCCAGGCCGGCAAGATTGTTGTCGAACCATGGGCCCCTGACGCCCTTCCAGCGGAACGGCGGCTTCGGAACTCGCACGGAGCGGGCAACGAGGGAGCCGACGGGGCTGGCCACACCGTAGGACATGATGGCAGTCATAAAGCGCATGATGCGCGGGAGCGGGTTACGGATCGGTGAGCACACCGCCTGAATGATCCGGCTTCCCGAATCCCGTTCCACCTCGGCGATGTAGGAGAAGTGGACGTCGCCGGAGAGGAACATCACGGTCTGCGGGGGTGCGCCGCGCTTACCGTCCGCGACCTCGACGGCGAAGTCGGCTACGGCGCGGAAGCTGCGTTGGAAGGCACCCCAGTGCTCAAGGTCCACGGCACGGCGGATACGTTCCCCGATCTGCGCACCCCGCTTGCCCCAGGCGCCCTCGGCCAGCGCCTCATTCCAGGATTCGATGTGATGCAGGCCGCGCGGGAGGAGGAACGGCAGCGACGTCGCGATCACCAGGTGCCGGAAACCGCCCCGCATGTGTTCATCCAGCCACGCGAGTTCCTTGTCATCGAGCAGGGAGCGTTTGCCGGATTCAAGGACGCGAGCGGCCCGGGAGTCGACGGTGATCAGCCGCACATCGCCGATGTCGCGGCAGTAGCTCCAGCGGTAGCTGTCCGGTTCCCTATCAGCCCGTTCGGCGAAGGCGTCGATTGCGTCGGTCAGATCGAGCTCATCCGGCCCGCCGTGCGCGCAGACCTGCTGCCAGAGTTCATCCTCGGCTCGCGCGGCGGGCGAGAGGTTGCCGAGGTGCTGGTAGACCCAATAGGACGCCAGGCCGGACACGATCCGGCCGTGCCACCAGGAGGTCGAGTGCATCTCGTCGCGCCAGTCCGTCGAAGCGTTCCAGTCGTCCCGGATGTCGTGGTCGTCGAAGATCATCGCGCTCGGCAGGGTGGAGAGCAGCCAGCGGTTGGCCTCATCGGACCAGGCGAGCTTGTACAGGTGCGCGTACTCCTCGTAGTCCTTCAGTTCTTCCCCAGGCGGTTCGTCGAGGGAACGCCGCGCACGAATGAACTCCTGCATCTCGCTGCTTGTGGCATCGGCATACACCTGGTCGCCCAGGAAAGCGACGAGATCCGGCCACGCGTCGTCGTCGTCGTTGTTGGCCCTGTGCAGAGCATAGGCGCGCATCGAATCGATGCCGTGGCGGCCATTGCCGTCCGCATCGTGGGGAACGCTCGTGCGGCAGGAACCAAAAGCCATGCGCAAGGCGCGCTCAGGCCTGAGCGTACGGATCACCGGGTCCGGGAAGGCGGAACCCGCTTCCGGCCAGCTGCGCTCGCCGTCGACCTCCACGCTGTAGGGAGTGGTTGACCCCGGTTCGAGACCGGACGCTTCAATGAGTGCGTAGTGGTGGCCGTGGACGGCGAAGGTCCGGGCTTCCCAGTGGCGGTCCCGCGCGCGGAGAACCACCCGGCAGGCGGCGCTGGTTTCCACCCAGACGCTGGCCGAATCCTCGTCGACATAGCGGAGCAGCGGGCCGAGCACCAGTGAAGCTGTCATTACCCCTTTGTACCGCGTACGGCGACTGAGAGCTACCGCAATCCGGTCCGTGCTGCAGGGCGGATTGGAGTGTCCGGTTCCGCTGTGGTGAACTTGATTCACACCCTGGCCGGTGTGTCACCGGTCACACATTCATAAGGAGATCTTCATGGAGACTCTGATGGACGTGCAGGCGCTGCGAAACCGGATGACCTCCGGCCAACAGACCGTCCTGCTGGATGTTCGCTGGGCGTTGGGCGACCCCCACGGTCACGAACATTATCGATCAGCTCACATTCCCGGGGCCGTCTACGTAGACATGGAATCCCAGCTTTGCTCGACCCCAACCGCGGCGGGAGGCAGGCACCCGCTTCCGGACCCGGTAATGCTCGAGGAAGCGGCACGTCAGTGGGGCATCAACGACGGCGACGTCGTGGTTGCCTACGACGACAACGGCAGTCTTGCTGCCGCACGGCTTTGGTGGCTGCTGCGCGACGCAGGCATGACCACGGTGCACCTGCTCGACGGCGGACTCGCGGCCTGGAAGGCTGCAGGGCATGAAACCGAGCGGGGCGTTGAACAGCACTGCCTTGGCGACGTGACGCTGCATCACGGCAAAATGCCTGTCCTGGAGCTGGACGATGTTGCCGGGTTCCCGCGGCACGGGGTCCTGCTGGACGCGCGCGCGTCAGAACGGTTCCGCGGCGAGGCCGAACCCATCGACCCAAAGGCGGGCCACATCCCCGGTGCCCTCAGCGCTCCGACCATGGACAACCTGACACCGCAGAAAACGTTCCTGCCGTCCGCGGAATTGCGCCGCAGGTTCGCGGCGCTCGGCGTGACGGACACGGCCGAAGTTGCGGTGTACTGCGGTTCCGGTATCACGGCCGCGCATGAGATTGCGGCACTCGATATCGCGGGATTCTCTGCTGCGCTATATCCCGGGTCCTGGTCCCAGTGGTCCGGCCGTGCAGATCTACCTGTCGCCACCGGTCCCTGAGGTCCTCCGGAGCGCATCGATGAGTGTTGTGAGAGAGTAAATGCCGGAACAGATCTGAACTCCAGTCAGGAGAGGACCGGCAGATGACTACTGTGCACGCCTACGCCGCCACGTCGCCTTCGAGCGGATTGGGGCTCACCACTATCGAGCGCCGCTCGCCGGAGCACGACGACGTCGAGATCGCCATCGATTTCTGCGGCCTGTGCCACTCGGACGTCCACGCTGCGCGCAGCGAGTGGGGATCCACGCGGTACCCCCTGGTGCCCGGTCACGAGATCGTTGGCCGGGTCACCCGGGTAGGGGACTCCGTCACGGGCTTCGCGCTCGGGGACAGGGTTGGGGTCGGCTGCATGGTCGACTCCTGCCGCGACTGCGAGAGCTGCGCCGAAGGGCTTGAGCAGTACTGCCTGGTCGGGATGACGGGTACCTACGGTACGCCGGACCGCAGGCACGACGGCGAGACCACCCAGGGCGGCTACGCCACCTCGATCGTGGTGAACGAGGGGTACGTCCTGTCCATTCCGGAGGGCATGGATCCTGCTGCAGCCGCGCCGCTGCTCTGCGCCGGCATCACCACGTTCTCTCCGTTGAACCATTTCGAAGTGGAGAAGGGTGACGCCGTAGGTGTCGTCGGGCTCGGCGGCCTGGGCCACATGGCGGTGAAGATCGCCAAGGCCATGGGCGCCGAGGTGACGGTGTTCACCACGTCTCCGGGCAAGGTTGACGCCGCGCGCGAACTGGGCGCGGACAACGTGGTGATCTCGAAGGACCCGGACGCCATGGCCGCCGCTGCCGGCACACTCGATGTCATCATCGACACGGTGGCAGCGCCCCATGACCTGAATCCGCTCTTCCGGACGCTTCGGCTCGACGGCGCGCTGTTTCAGTTGGGATTGCCTGCGGACCCCATGCCCGCCGTCAATCCGGGACTGCTCATCCGCAAGCGCCTGGCCTACACCGGTTCGCTCATCGGCGGAATTGAGGAAACACAGGAAATGCTGGACTTCTGCGACGAACACGGCGTGGTATCCGACATCGAAATCGTGACGGGCGACCAGCTCAACGTCGCCTATGACCGGATGGTGGCCGGCGACGTCAAGTACCGTTTCGTCCTGGACGTAAGCTCCCTGAAGGAGGACGCATGAGCACCCTGTTCACGAAGATTATCGACGGCGAGATTCCGGGCCGCTTCGTCTGGAAGGACGAGGACGTGGTCGCCTTCCTGACCATCGAGCCCATCACCGACGGGCACCTCATGGTTGTACCGCGGCAGGAAGTTGCGCACTGGGTCGACGCCGAGCCCGAGCTGCTCGGCAAACTGATGAACGTGGCCCAGAAAATTGCGAAGGTCCAGGAATCTGAATTCAACGCCAAGCGGATCGGGGTGCTCATGGAGGGGTACGAGATTCCCCACGTCCATGTCCATATCTGGCCCACCCAGACCCCTGCCGATTTCGACGTGCACAACGTCGACCACAATCCGGACCCGGCGAAGCTCGACAGGAATGCCGAACGCCTCCGGTCCGCCCTGCGCAAAGCAGGGTACTCGGAGCACGTTCCGGACTGACACTTTCCAGGGGAACTTTCGTGCAGCTCTGGTGACCTCAGCCGCGTCTCAGCCGCCATAGCTGCACGAAAGTTCCGGGGTTTCAGGCCGCGAGCGCTTCCCCGAGCGCTGCGCGTATCCGCTTCTCGGACACGGAGTAGGCCGTACCCAGTTCCTGCGCGAAGAGACTGATCCGCAGCTCTTCCAGCATCCATCGGACGCGACGCAGGCCAGGCGGCGCCGTGCGGCCGTGCGGCGCGACGGCGGCCACGGCGTCGTCGTACTCATCCTCCAGCCGCTGGATCACGGCGGTGCTGACGCCGTCACGCTGGACGTTCGTGTCCAGCTTCTCCAGCCGCCGCTCAATCCCGGCAAGGTAGCGGGGAAGGTGAGTCAGCTGGGCGTAACCCGTCGACGCGACGAAGCCCGGATAAACGAGCTGTTCCAGCTGGCTCTTCATGTCGTTCAGTGCGGTGATCAGGGCCAGGCTCGTGGACCCCTTGAGTCGCTTCTCAATCCGCCGGGCGCTTGCCAAAATCTTCTCGACTGTGGCCGTGACGGTGAAGACGGTATCGATCAGTTCCGCGCGCACGCTTTCGTACAGGGCATCGAACTCTTCCCGGGATGACGGCAATGCGTCAGGTGTCAGCTTGTCGATCGCGGCGATCGAGCAGTCCTCGATCAAGGCGGCGACGCTTCCATGCGGGTTCTGGGTGAAGGTCAGCTTCTCGGCATTGCTCAGGTGCTCAAGCACATACCGGGCAGGGCTCGGCACCCGCAGGGCGAGCAGCCGAATCACGCCGACGCGCATCGCGGCGGCTTGTTCAGCCGGGTTGGGGAAGACCTTGAGCCCGACGCTGTCGTTCTCATCGACGAGGGCGGGGTAGCCGGTGACCCGGTGTCCGCCAACGATTCGCGAGACATCGCGGGGAATCGTCCCGAACGTCCATTCGGTTGCGCCGCTGACTTCCTTGATGCCGGGGTCCGCTTCCTGAACGGACGACGACGGCGCCCGCTTCTTGCGGCGTGCGCTCGGCTGCTTCGATCCGACTGTGCCCGGCGTCGCACCGAGCGACTCGGCAATGGCGCGCCGGGTCTGTGGTGCAAGCGACTCCTGGAGAGCCTGCAGGTCCTTGCCTTCGTCGAGGATCCGGCCAGCGCCGTCAACGATCTGGAACGTCATCTGCAGGTGGGGCGGGAGCGTGTCGCGGTTCCACGATCCCGGCGGGATGATGTGTCCCTTGAGCCTGCGCAGCGCGAGTTCCAGGGACGGTTCGAGCTCATCCTGTGCGGGATCGAAATCCTTATGGAGGGCGTCGACGGCAGTGCGCGCTACATCGGGTGCGGGGATGAAGTTCTTGCGGATCTGCTTTGGCAGGGACTTGATCAGGGCGGTGATAAGCTCCACCCGGAGTCCGGGTATCTGCCACTGGAACGGCCCCGGTTCGAGCTGGTTGAGGAACAGGACGGGAACCTGAACGGTTACACCGTCCGATGCACCGGGCACATTCGGAGAGAACTCATAGGCCAGCGGTAGTTCGAACCCCTGCTGCTGCCAGGACTTCGGGAAGGCCGTCTCATCCAGGTCTGCGTCGCGGCTGAGTAACTCCTGGTCCGAGATGTCCAGCAGGTTCGGGTTGTCCTGCCGCGCATTTTTCCACCACTTGTCGAAGTGCCGTTCCGAGACCACATCCGCGCCCACCCGCGCGTCATAGAACGCGAACAGGGTTTCGTCGTCAACCATCAGGTCGCGGCGGCGCATCCGGTTCTCCATCTCCTCAATCTCCGCGATGCGCGCCTTGTTGCGGGAGAAGAACTTGTGGTGGGTGCGCCAGTCGCCCTCCACCAAAGCGTGCCGGATGAACAGCTCCCTGGCCAGTTCCTTATCGATGCGTCCGTAGTTGATACGGCGCTGCGGCACAATGGGGACGCCGTAGAGTGTGACCTTCTCGTAGGCCATGACGGAGCCCATCTTGCGGGACCAGTGCGGTTCGCTGTAGCTGCGCTTCACCAGGTCCGGCGCCACCTCTTCGGCCCACAGCGGGTCGAACTTCGCTGCGACGCGGGCCCATAGCCGGGACGTCTCCACGAGCTCGGCGGCCATCACCCAGTCGGGACTTTTCTTGAAGAGGGCACTGCCCGGGAAGATCGCGAATCGGGTACCACGTGCGCCGGCGTACTCCCGTTTGCGCTGGTCGTAGAGGCCGATGTGGCTCAAGAGTCCCGAGAGGAGGCTGATGTGGATGGCGTCGTGGTGCGCCACCGGATCAACCGCTCCCGGCGGAATGGTGATTCCCAGCGGCTTGGCGAGCTGCCGTAGCTGGGTGAACAGGTCCTGCCACTCGCGCACGCGGAGATAGTTGATGAACTCGTTGCGGCACAGCTTTCGGAACTGGGTGGAGGACAGTTCCTTCTGCTGGTCCTGAAGATAGCGCCAAAGGTTCAGGTAACCCGTGAAGTCCGAGTTTTCATCGAGGAACCGCCTGTGTTTCTCCGTAGCGGTCTGCAGCTTCGCAGCCTGGTCCGGCTGCGGGCGCTCCCGCGGGTCCTGGATGGTCAGCGCCGCAGCGAGGACCATGACTTCCTTGGCACATCCGCGTCGTCCTGCCTCCACGATCATTCGCCCGAGGCGCGGATCCACCGGCAGTTGGGCAAGTTGGCGGCCGACGGCGGATATTGCGCCATCCGCGCTCAGCGCACCAAGTTCGCGAAGGAGGGTGACGCCGTCGTTGATTGCTTTCGAATCCGGTGGCTCGACGAACGGGAAGGCGGCTACATCCTTGGGCCCGCGGGTGACCCCCATGGCCGTCATTTGCAGGATGACGGCGGCCAGGTTGGTGCGGAGGATTTCCGGGTCTGTGAAGGGACGTCGGGACTCGAAATCCTCCTCGGAGTAGAGGCGGATCGCGATGCCGTCGGAGACGCGCCCGCAACGGCCGGACCGCTGGTTCGCTGAGGCCTGCGAGACCCGCTCGATCGGCAGGCGCTGCACCTTGGTGCGGTGGGAGTAGCGCGAGATGCGTGCTGTGCCCGTGTCGATAACGAACTTGATACCGGGGACGGTCAACGAGGTTTCCGCTACGTTGGTGGCCAGGACGATCCGCCGGCCGGATCCGCCCGGGTTGAACACCCGGTGCTGTTCCTGCAGGGAGAGCCGGGCGAACAACGGCAGGATCTCGGTTCCGCGCAGCCGCGGGTTGGTCTGCACGCGGGCACGCAGGGCGTCGGCGGCGTCGCGGATCTCGCGCTCGCCCGAGAAGAACACGAGGATGTCACCGGGTGCTTCGAGCGCCAGTTCGTCGACGGCGTCGCACACGGCATCCAGCGGGTCGCGGTCTTCTTCCAGTTCGTCATCCGAATCGGACTCTGAGCTCCCGGCGGGTTGGCTGAGCGGCCGGTACCGGATCTCGACGGGGTACGTGCGCCCGGACACTTCGATGATGGGCGCCCGCTGCTTGGCCTCGACCGCTTCGTCGGCCGCGAAGTGGTTGGCGAACCGCTCCGGGTCAATCGTCGCCGACGTGATGATGAGCTTGAGGTCCGGCCGCTTGGGCAGGATGCGCTTGAGGTAACCGAGGATGAAGTCGATGTTGAGGCTGCGCTCGTGGGCCTCGTCAATGATGATCGTGCTGTACTTCTTCAGAAGCTTGTCATGCTGGATCTCCGCAAGCAGGATGCCGTCCGTCATCAGTTTGATGCGCGTCCTTCGGCCAACCTCGCCGGTGAACCGAACCTGGTAACCCACCTCTTCGCCGAGCTTGACGTCGAGCTCCTCGGCGATGCGTTCGGCCACAGTCCGTGCGGCAAGGCGCCTCGGCTGGGTATGGCCGATCATCCCGGTCTTCGCGAGTCCGAGTTCCAGGCACATCTTGGGAATCTGTGTTGTTTTACCCGAGCCGGTTTCGCCCGCAATGATGGTGACCTGGTTGGCCGCGATGGCAGCCATGATGTCGGCCCGCCGTTCCGAGACCGGTAGCTGGGCGGGATAGGTGATCGTCAGAGACATGATTGCTTCCAAGTTTACTCTGGCGTACCGGGCATCCGCGTAGGCTGGATGAATGCCTGGTCCCGTGGAACCGTTTGAGTCAGGAATGCTCCCCGTGGGGGACGGTAATGAGGCCTTTTGGGAAGCGTCAGGGAACCCAACTGGAAAGCCGGCGCTCTACCTCCATGGCGGACCGGGATCCGGGATCAAGACGGCCTACCGGAAGCACTTTGACCCGGAGAAGTTCCTCATCGTAGGGATCGAGCAGCGCGGCTGCGGTCGCAGCAGGCCCTTGGCAACTGACCCTGGAGCTGATCTATCCACGAACACCACGCAGGAGCTGGTCGCTGACATCGAAGTTCTGCGCGAGCACTTACAGGTGCGGCAGTGGCTCCTCTACGGAGGATCGTGGGGGACAACCCTCGCGCTCGCGTATGCGCAAACCCATCCGGACCGGGTGTCCGAGATGATCCTCGCGGCCGTGACGACGACGTCATCGGCTGAAGTGGCGTGGATTACGGAGGACATGGGCAGGGTCTTCCCACGCGAGTGGGACCAATTCGCAGACTCCGCCCACGCCGAGCCGGGCGAGCGACTGGTAGACGCCTACCACCGGCTGCTCACGCAGCCGGACCCCGGCGTGCGGGAAGCAGCCGCTCTTGCATGGTGCACCTGGGAGGACGTCCACATGTCACTGGACCCCAAGGCAACGCCGCACCTCCAGCATCAGTCACCGGAGTTTCGGCTGCTGTTTGCAACGCTCGTGACGCACTATTGGCGCAATGCAGGATTCGGCGGTGATGATCTGCTCGGCCGGATGGACCGTATCGCCGGCACTCCTGCCGTGCTCATCCACGGGAGGCTGGACGTCAGTTCACCACTTTCCACCGCATGGAATCTGGCCAAGGCGTGGCCCGCGGCGGAACTAGTGGTCGTCGACCAGGACGGGCACGGCGGGAGCGGAATGGTCGAGGAGGTGGATTGCGCCGTCGCCCGGTTCGCTCCAGAGTGAACGGCTTCTATGCCTGCTGACGACGCACAATCTCGTTGATCCAGTCCGGCGCGAACGGCGAAGTGCAGCCAGGGGGAGTCGGATAGTCCTTGAGTACCTCCAGGCGCTCGCCGATCTCAAGAGCACGCGCGCGGTGCTCCACATGCGTGATTCCGATCTGGGCCAGGCACATGTTCATTGCCCACTGCAGGCGGTCGGGTGCGTCCTTCATTTGCGCTTCAATGATGTCCAGCAGTCCGGAGAGGTCCAGGCTTTCGGGCTCTTTCGTTACGCGCTCCGATGTAAGCGCCCAGCCGGCGCTGGCAACCACCGGATCTGAATCTTTGAACCAGGCCAGACGCAGGTCCTCCGCGTACGTGCTCTTCTTCACCACATAACCCACCAGCCAGTCGTGTACCTTGGGCGTGCGCGCAGCTCGCAGCATCGAGTCCAACTCGTCTCGTTCGAAGGCCTTCGGACGGCAGATCAGGATCGCGAGCAACCTCGACGCCGTGTCCTCTGTTGCCCACAGCTGGCGTGCGAGCTCGTGCTGGGTCTTCAGCCGCTTTGCGATCGCACGCAACTTGCCGAGGTTAACCCCATGGTCGTCGCCGTGTTTCTCGTTCACCGCGCGTGCCTTTGGGTCCTCGAGCTCAGCCAGTTCGGCCTGCACCTCGGTGACCGTCGTGTGGGTCAATGTTGTCTCAGCCACCTCGACCTCCTCTTTCTTGTACCGAGTCTTAGCCTATGACGGGCGCGCGCCCTCTTGGCTACGATCATCACTTACCGCGGCCCTGGTCAGCCGCTCAGCCGCTGCGACGGCATGTTCCTTCAGCTCCTGGGGTTCCAGGATCTGGAACTCGAACCCAAGCGCCACGACATGCATCAGCGGCCAGTCCAGAGAGTCCGCGCCGAAGCGCATGACCGTGCTGCCACCGCTGTCCTCCAACTCCGCCACGTTGGGCGGGATCATTGGGCCCACCTCGGTGAGCGGCGCGGAGATCCGCACGACGACGTCGTGCCGGTACGGCGACCGGGTGATTGACTTCTGCACGTACGCGGCCAGGTCCTTGGCGGGTAGGGGCCGTTGCGGAAACCGTTCACGGGGTGAAGGCACGCTCTGGCAGCGATCCACCCGGAAAGTGCGCCAGTCCTGTCTGCCGGTATCCCAGGCGACCAGATACCACCGCCGCCCGGTATCTACCAGCCGGACAGGTTCCACGACGCGGCGGGAGGACTCGCCGTCGTGCCTGGCGTACCGGAAAACGACCACTCGGCGCTCGGTGATTGCGGAGGAAAGCGCGGTGAGTACTTCCGGATTTACCGGAGTGCTTGCGGCGGCCATGCGGGTCACTGCCGTGCGTAGCCCCGCGAACTTGGGGCGAAGCCTGCCCGGGAGTACCTGCTCCAGTTTGGTCAGTGCGCGCACGGACGCCTCACCTAGGCCCGAAACCGGACTCGCGGTGACCGCGCTGAGCCCGATGGCGACGGCAAGCGCTTCGTCATCATCGAGGAGCAGCGGCGGCAGTTGCGCGCCGGCGCCGAGTTGGTACCCGCCGGCGATTCCCGGCGAGGCGGAAATGGGGTAGCCGAGTGTTCGTAGCTTGCCGATGTCCCGCCGGACCGTTCGCTCGGTCACCGACATGCGGTCAGCCAGCGCCGCACCGGTCCATTCGCGGCGGAGCTGTAACAGGGACAGCAGTTGTAGCAGGCGGGCGGAGGTTTCCAACATGGAATCACCGTACCGACTTATGCGGACATCAACTGTCCGCAATGCGGTTTAGGCTACGAGTCAGCTACGGATGAAAGGGAAGATTTCATGGACATCTGCAAGGAACTGACCGACCAACTTCAGTGGCACTGGGAGAATCAGGCGCGGCCGCGGCTGGACGGGTTGACTGATGAGGAGTATTTCTGGGAGCCGGTGCCCGGATGCTGGAGCGTACGCCCTCGCGGTATGGGCTCGGCACCGCTGCAGGTTGGTGGGGGAGACTACGTCATCGAGTTCGCTATTCCCGAGCCGGTACCGGCACCGGTCACTACCATCGCCTGGCGGTTCGGCCACATCCTCGTCGGCGTGCTCGGCCAACGCCTAGCCTCCCACTTCGGTGGGGCACCGGTCACTTACGAGACCTTCCATTATCCGGCCACGGCCGCGGACGCGCTGGAGCAACTGGACGTCATGTACGCGGACTGGTCGCGGGCTGTGTCGGACCTTTCACTTGAGGAGATGTCGCGGGCGGTGGGTCCCGCTGAGGGGCCATTCGCAGAGGCGCCGATGGGTGCCCTTGTGCAGCACATCAACCGGGAAATGATCCACCACCTCTCCGAGATGGCGCTGTTGAGGGATCTGTGGGCCCACAGGTTCGCCGGGGAGGTCACTTCCGCCGCAGGAGCCTGACAAGCCAGAACGCCCACGCCGCAAACGCGGCGCAGGCCACTGCCACCAGCACCGGCTGGGTGCCGGAGTCCTGCACAAACAGGGCGACGGCGGCGGTCGGCTGGACCAGCAGCTGAATCTTGCCCGCCCGCAGGAGGACGCGTCGAAGAACAGCGGTGCTAACGTCCGTTCGGCGTGGAATGCCCAACAGGAAAGCAAACATCACGAACAGCAGGTGGATACCGGCTGCGTACGGGAAGACCGCCCAGGACCCAGGGGGCACCAGCGCGGCGTAACTTCCGACGAGGAGCAACAGGGAAGCCAGCGGAAGCAACACCATCGGGACAAGCACGGACGCCGCGAAGAGCGCCAGAGGAATCACCACGAGCGGCGTGTTATCCCACAGCGGTAACCCGAGGATAGCCGCAAGCGCGAATGTTCCACCACGCAACCAGGAAGCGGATAGTGAAGGACCGATGTCCAGGTCCCGGACCGGTCCGGCAACAATATCCTGGTTCAGGCCGCCGCTCATGCGCGTCCGCCGACTGCGTGGGTTCCCCGTCGCACCGGGCCGCGGAGAGTTGCGAGACCGACATCGAGCGGAAGCTGGCCGGGCAGTGTATCGAGCGTTTCGGCCTCCGGCTGCATTCTCTCTCCCCGGTAACCGAAGACCGGTACGCCGTCCGCTGCCAGCCCATTGAGTACCTGCCGCCGGTGCAGGAGGACCAGCCGCACAGCCCGCCGGCCCGACGGCGATGCGGCGCTGCCTTCGAGGATAGGAAGGGTATCGATCCCGATGACCCGGTGCCCGGCGGCCCGCCACGCACGCATCAGTCTGGCGGGCTCCTCATCGGTGAACGGGCTGAACACGTAGACGAGTGATCCCGCCGGTACGCCGGCTTCCCTGGACGCGCGGTCTCTTCGGGGACTGGCGGTCATGAGTGCCAGGTGCGTCCGGATGATCTCCAGTTGCCGGTGCCCACCTGCTGCGCGCAGCGGCCAGTGCCTCCCCGAAAGTTCGTTGAGACCCACCTTGTCGCCTACAGAAAGATAGGAAGCAGCAAGGCGGGTTGCTGCTTCCCGGGAGAGGTGAAGCGAACCCTCACCTGCCACAGGCACGCTGCGTACTGGGAACCAGGCACGCACATGGGACGGATAATCAAAGGCTGTATCGAGAAGCAGGTGGACGCCCGCTTCAGAGTGCGCGTAGGTCCTGCGTACGAACAACCGATCCTGGTCCGCTGACTGCCGGGCGGTTGCACGCCAGTCAATGCGACGCAGCTGGTCCCCAGGTCGGAAGGCATCGATGCTGCGGAGCTCGCCGCCATCGCCGCTGTTGCGCGAGGTGTGCTCGCCCGTGTGTCCGCGCAGGCGGAACGGGAGCGGGAGCAGGCGGGTCTCAGTCACGCGGGGAAGGACGGTGAGGTGCACCGGGTCGAGCTCGGCGGGTGGTTGACGCATGATGCCGTCGAGGCTGACGACGGCGGCGCCCGCAGACAGCACTCGCGCCCGCCCGGATCTCGGCACCGGTACGGAGATGGCATATGGCCCGCCAACCGGGATGAGGGCCGAGATCGCAGGGCGCCCCGGAGCGACTGCCTCGATCAGCGCGGCGCCGGGAGGTCCGTCGGAGACAACATGAAAAGTGCGCCGACCGTCGTCGGAATCGGTCCGGGCCTCCTTAATCCGGAACGTCACGGGTTGACCCTCATTCTGTGAAGGTCTGCGGCCACCGCTACGAAGAAGAGCTGCCCAACCCGAGGATGCCGCGACAGCCAGCGGCAGCCCGAGGACTGCGACATCGGGCCTGCCCATGAAAAGTCCTACTGCGAGGCAGGTCATCAGAGTGATCGCTGCGAGGCTCCATTGACCGCCGGGGCGAAACCCTCGATTACCGTTCACGGGCAGATGCGGTGGTTGGCGTGGCAACCCGATTCACCACTTCGGCGACGGTATCCTCGGCGCGCACGCCGCGTGCCCACGAGCCCGGCGTCAGGGTGAGGCGATGCGCCAGGACCGGTTTGGCCGCGAGCTTGATGTCTTCGGGAAGCACAAAGGTTCGGCCATCCATCAGCGCGAGTGCCCGCCCGAGCAATACCAGAGCCTGGGATCCGCGAGGGGAGGCCCCGACGTCGACGGCGTCGTGTGCACGCGTTGCGGCTGTGAGACGTACCGCGTAGTCGATGACGTCAGGATCCACCGCGATGGCGTTCGCGGTCTCCCTCATCATCAGCAGCTCGGCGGCCTGCACTACCGTGCGCACCGCGGCCACCTCTGAGCCTCGGTTCAGACGGCGCTGAATGATGTCGTGCTCGGCCTGGGTTTCCGGGTAGCCCACATCGACCCGGATCAGGAAGCGGTCCAGCTGCGCTTCCGGCAGCGGGTAGGTGCCTTCGAACTCGATGGGGTTGGCCGTGGCAAAGACGTGGAAGGGCTGTTCGAGCGTGAGGGTGCGTCCTTCGACAGAAACCTGTGCCTCAGCCATTGCCTCCAGGAGCGCGGACTGCGTCTTGGGGGAGGTGCGGTTGATCTCATCGGCGAGCAGCAGATTGGTGAACACGGGGCCGGGAAGAAAGTTGAAGCTGCGGGCGGCCGGATCGAAGATCGATGAGCCGGTCACATCCGACGGCAGCAGATCAGGTGTGCATTGCAGGCGGCGAAAGTCCAGGCCCAAGGCCTGCGCCAAGGTCTTCGCGGCCAGCGTCTTGCCAAGTCCGGGCAGGTCCTCGAATAGCACATGGCCGCCGGCGAGCACCGCACCGAGTGCCAGCTTGAGGGTGGTGTCCATTCCGACGACCACCGTCCCGACTTCTCTCAGGACGTCGCCGCATCGTGTGGCGGCGTCCTCGGGAGTAAGACTCTGGGTCATCGATGATCCCTTTCTGGTTGGGGTGCCGGGCGGTGGCTAGGCACATGCTGCGGATCTTGTCGGAGGATCTGCTCCAGCTGATCCATGGCGGCGTCGAACGTCCGGGTGTCCACGGGCGTCACTGAGTCGTTCAGATGATGGCTGCCAAGAACGGCGCCCAACGGTCCTTTCACGGTACGGTGCTCAATTCCACGGGCATCCAACGCAGTCGAAGCAATCTCAGCCAGTTGGTTGACTGCCCGGACACCGACACCGGCGCGCGCCCCCGATAACGAGAACTCAAGGGCTTGCACATCGGCCAGCCCTTTTGACCGCGGCGGCGCGCTCAGAGCCGGCAGTCGGTCCGCATCGAGGTTGTCGAGCATGCCGTTGACCACACCGCCAACGAACGCCGCTGTGACGAGCACCGCTGCATGCCCGAAGTCCAGCGAGAGGAAGATCGCGAATCCCGCAGCAAGCACTGTCAGGAGCACGGTGACCCGCCACTGTCCAGCCGTCATGTGCGGGCCGGACCGTTCTTGGGGACTGCCCTTCCGACCGCGACGGTGATGCTCCTCAGGGCGCCACGGGCCCGCTCAAGCTCGGCGTCGCTGATAGCAGTGGATGAGTGGCCGCCGAACCTTGCCCGGTGATAGAGGCGCTGAAGGAAAGCGACGTCGTCGGACGCCGCCCGGAACGTCGCCAGGACTCGCGTCGTGTATTCGGACGTGGTCTCCTGCCGCTTGCGCGGAGTTCCGGCAGCCGCCGTCGCGCCCTCAAGGGCCAGCCAGCAGGCGATCACCGCATCGCGTGACGCCGACGGCCCGGACAGCGCGTCCTCGGCGCTTTCGAGTCCGACGACGACGGAGCGCCGGACACTTTCGCGGGCTTCGGGAGAGGTGTGCTCATCAAGGTAGTCGGGCTGGTCTTCGGTCCGGTATCTCTCACCTCTGAGCGAGAGCAGGAACCGAATGAGGAAAAAGGCTATGGCCAGCAGGATAATCGCAAAGGCGAGGAAGGCGACGTTGTTTCCCGAGGACTCAGGGGATTCCGTGGATTCATCCGCTACAGCCTCGGTGGCGGTTGGGCTCGGCTCGGCACTGGGCCGCAGTTGGCCGCCATCCAGATCAAGGGCTGGAGACAGCGCGGTGAGCGGACCCACGAACCCGGCAGCAACGACAATGAGGAGGACGGTGAGGACTCCGAAAACCAGCAGCGGATCAGCGATTATAACCCGGAACGTGCGCATCTGAATCAAGCCTCCCCACGTTGCGCGGCTGGTGGCATCAGTCTAGGCCCGTGTGGCGGAGGTCACCGAATTGGCTGATGGGAGGTGGAGGAAAAGTGCCCTCGATAGGATTCGAACCTACGACCTTCTGCTCCGGAGGCAGACGCTCTATCCCCTGAGCTACGAGGGCGCGGCATGTCTGGTTAGACCAGCTGCCGGAAGGGACTCACTGAGCTTAGCAGGTGAATCTTGGCTGAACGAAACGCTGTTCCGGACCTGCTCCGGGGTGGTTAATACCCGAGGAATGCGTCGGTTTGAACCGACCTTCCGCCCGCCTCCCTGATGAGCGGTTTGGCGCGCGCGAGGGTGGCCGGCGAACCCGACAGGTACACCCGGCGCTTCGGCAGATCCGGAACCAGGGAGCGCAACTCCTCCGCGGTGGGAAAGCTGCCCCCTCCACGGGTCCAGGTGGCAGGAAGTTTGCCTGGATCATCCGGACAGAAGAGGTGAACCCGTGCATCTGCGAGTTCCTCGGCATAGGCAAGCTCGTTGGCGCTGCTGACGACGTAGACGAGCACGATGTCGCGTTCGGATGAGGGGTGGCTAGCTCCCAGCTGGCTGAGGAAAGGAGTGACGCCGATGCCGCCGGCGAAGAGCAGCAGCGGCACCGAAGGATCGTCGGGGAGTACAAAGTCGCCCGCCACGGTTGTTGCATCGACAGGCGCCCCGGGCTTCAGCTGCAGGAGCGCGTTTTTGAAGGTGCTCGGTGGATCGGAGAGGCGCAGACCGAAGCGGACAGTGCCGTCGTCGGGCGTGGAACTGATGCTGAAGATGCGGCGCAGGCCGCGCCGGTCGGGGCGCGCGTGCGGCAGAGTCAGCTCCATGTACTGGCCGGGGCGGAACCGGACCGGTCGCTCCGGCGTGAACTGGACCTCTGTACTGGTCGGGGTGAGCCGGCGTGAGCCTGTGTAACGTAACCGGATCCGGCGTCTTTGCCCCATCGCGAAGGCAACGGCGTTGCCGATCAGCAGGGCGAATTCCGGGCCGAGGAAGACCGGACCGATACTGATCTGTAGGGCGAGAACGACGGCGACTATGCCCGCGATCAGCAACTGCTGCCATCGCCGCGGTGGCAACGTCAGCGGCTCGGTGAGCATGAACCCAAGGAGAAAGAGCACGGGATACGAGCCGAACACGAGCTGCAGGGCTTCGGTCGGCGACGTACCACCGGCCATGAGCCGCACAACCAGGATTCCGACGGCGACGATCACGAACACCGCACCCATAGACAGTTTCCGTGTCCGGTAAAGCAGTAACAGGGTGAAAATCAGTACCAGCGGCAGCATGGCCGGATTGGCGGCCCACCAGGCGGCGGCGCTCAATCCAAGCAGGGTGACGGCGACGGCGCCGAACGCGGCCGGGTTGAAGATGTGCCGGCCGCGGAATGCCATGAGGTACTTCGAGGCCGCCGCGATCAGTCCCGCGAGAGCGATTCCGCCGACCCCCGTAGGGGTATCGGAGGGAAACATCACGAAGAACAGCAGCAGACCGGTGATGAGGGAGGACTCGGTATGCGGCCGGGTCCTGAGCATCAACGCCATGATCCGGGTGCCGCCCCACGATGCGATGAGCGCCGCCGCGAGTGTCGCCCCCAGCTCGGTCGGCGTGAAGGCCAGGAGGTCGAGTGCCGACAATCCGAACGCGTAAAAAGCAAGGATCAGGAGCAGGACGAGGACGAGACGATACATGGTGATCCGCCCGAGAAGCGAATCGAGTCGACTGAACATCTAGAACAGTGCTCCTGCCAGGGATGACGAGAATTGCGCGCGCCCGTCCGAGTGCACCCTGACGTATTCGAAGTCGAACTCCGCCAGGAGGATCTCGGGTGGGACAAGGAAGAGGGCCGTGGCCAGCGCATCTGCGTGCAGTGCGTCGCCCGCCAAAACCCACGTTGCCACCACCTTATCCACGCATCGGCCGGTTGTTGCATCCAGTACGTGGTGCAGGCCGTCGCTCCAGCGCCTCCGGTTGGAGGCAGACGCACAGAGCGCCTGATCGGCCAGCGGGACGACGCCGATCGCTGAGCCGGTGTTGTACGGGTGCTCAAGCGCAACCGTTATAGGTAACCCGTGATGAATTGTGTCCCCACCGGCATCGACGGTGTGCTCCGCATAACCGAATGCCTTCAGCGTCTGCGACACCAGATCCACAAGTTGCCCTTTGCCCGCGGCACCGACGTCAAGGATGACCGGCGCCTGCGCCTTGATGACGTTGCCGGTCCAGTCGAAGCGTTCGTCCCATACCGGTGCGGAACATGGGCTGCCGGCCGGGGTGAAGGAATAGTCGGCGTCGTACCCCAACTGCTCCAGCGAGCCGCCGACCAGCGGAGACATTGCCCCCTCGGTGAGCCGGTACAGGGTCCGGTACAGCGAACCGAGGTGTTCGCCATGGGGCGGAAGCTCCACCGTCCCCCCGTAGGCGAGACCCGCAATGCGCGAGTCCGCCCGGAACCGCGAGTACACGCCGTCGTACTCTTCAACGAGCCCGACGACGGCGGCGCGCGCCCCAGCACTCAGCTCAGCTAAGGTATCGATCTGCCAGGTGGTGCCGATCGCCTCGAACCTCACGCTGTGCTGAAGCGCTGCAGGGCTCACTGTGCGGCTTCACCCTTGATCTGATCGATGGCTTCCTTGAACCCTCCGCTGGTCAGGGAGGAGCCGGAGACTTTGCTCACGTTGAGCTCGTCGATGGGAGTTCCGACAATCTCGTCCTTGATCCCGCTGCTGAATTTCCCCTGGTACTGCTCGGTGGTGGGATTGCTTGGCATGGGCTCGGCCGAAACGTCGGCGACAGCGCCGGACTCCAGAGTGACCGTTACCCCGATGGATTCCTCGCCGCCTGGCGTCTGGTAGGAGCCGGTGGCCGTATAGGTGCCGTCTGCATAGGCACGTGCTTCCGCGCCGTCCGTGGCCGGTGAGGAGGTCTCCCCGGAGCCGCCCTCGGCGCCCGGTGCAGGGGTGGGCGTCGCCGCGCATCCGGCTGAGCCGAGCAGGGAAGCTGCAGCCAGGGTGGTCAGGGCCCAGCGGGAAATCGGCTTCGGCACGGCATTACTCACGGAGTCTCCTAAGAAGGTCAATGGGGGAAGCGCAGCATCAAATACATAACGCTAGTGCGTTCAATTCGGTTCGGCCCGGTCCGCGGACGGGTGGATAAGCATACGAGTTGGGCGTCCGTCACAGAATCCGGCGGAAGAGACCCGCGCCGTTATGCTGGAGAGGTGACTCCCGAAGAACTCTCCTCAGCAATCTCCTCATGCCTTAAAGACGCCGTCGCCGCCGGCGAAATCTCTGTGGAGTTGCCGGGAGAAGTTCGAGTCGAGCGGCCCAAGAGCCGCGAGCACGGCGACTGGGCCACCAACATCGCCCTGCAGCTGTCCAAGAAGGCGGGGATGAACCCGCGGGCCTTCGCCGAGATCCTCAAAGGGAGGCTCGAAGGGCTCGACGGCGTTGCCTCGGTCGACATCGCCGGGCCCGGCTTTCTGAACATCCGGCTGGAGGCGGGCGCTGCCGGCGAACTGGCACGGACAATCGTTGAGGCGGGGCCAGCGTACGGAAACTCCAATGCGTTGATCGGCACGAAGATTAACCTGGAATTCGTTTCTGCCAATCCCACGGGCCCCATTCACCTGGGCGGTGTTCGCTGGGCGGCCGTCGGCGACGCGCTCGCCCGGATGTTTCAGTCCCAAGGGGCAGAAGTTACGCGGGAATACTATTTCAACGACCATGGAGCACAGATCGATCGGTTTGCCCGGTCGCTCTACGCAAGTGCCAAGGGCAACCCCACACCTGAGGACGGTTACGGCGGTGACTACATCGTCGACATCAAGGACAGGGTGCTGCAGATCGCCCCTGACATCCTTGAACTGCCAGCCGACGCGGCGCTTGAGCGGTTCCGCGCTGTGGGTGTCGACCTGATGTTCGGTGACATCAAGAACTCCCTCCATAATTTCGGCGTTGACTTCGATGTCTACTTCCACGAGCATTCGCTGTTTGCCGACAACTTCGTCGGTGGACTGCTGGAACAATTGAAAGCATCGGGGAACCTCTTCTTCGAGGGAGGGGCCTGGTGGCTGAAGTCCACCGAGTTTGGTGATGACAAGGACCGCGTGGTCATCAAGTCGGACGGCAGTCCCGCCTACATCGCTGGTGATATCGGGTATTTCGTCAACAAACGGCAGCGCGGCTTCGACCTGAACATCATCATGCTCGGTGCGGATCATCACGGCTATGTTGCACGTCTGAAGGCGGCTGCCGCGGCCCTGGGCGATAACCCGGACACCGTCGAGGTTCTGATCGGTCAGATGGTGAACCTGATGAAGGACGGACAGCCCGTCCGCATGTCCAAACGGGCCGGGACAGTGGTCACGCTTGAGGACCTTGTTGACGTCGTCGGGGTCGACGCGGCGCGCTACACTCTTGCCCGGTTCTCCGCCGATTCCAATATTGACATCGACCTTGATCTGCTCACCAAGCGAAGCAACGAGAACCCCGTTTTCTACGTTCAGTACGCCCACGCGCGCACCCACGCTGTTCAACGCAACGCGGAATCGGCCGGTGTGGATACCAGTGCGTTCGATGCCGCTGCTTTGTCCCACGCCACCGAAGGCGAACTGCTGGCCGCCCTCGGCCAGTTCCCCGGCGTCGTCGCTCAGGCAGTGACGTTCCGCGAGCCGCATCGTGTGGCCCGCCACCTCGAAGTGATCGCGGGAACGTACCACCGCTGGTATGACGCATGCCGGATCTCACCCATCGGTGACGCTCCTGTCGAGGACGTGCATCGCACTCGCCTGTGGCTCAACAATGCAACCAAACAGGTACTCGCCAACGGGCTCGGGCTCCTTGGGGTTTCGGCACCGGAGCGGATGTAACGTGGCTTCTCCTTCACCGCTCGCTCCCGAGTGGCTCGAACTGCCCGAGGACGCCAACCGGCTCAACCCAGCCCTGTGGGCACAGGACGTCGCACGTTCAGCCTCGGGTGTCCTGACCGTTGCCGGGATTCCGGTTACCGAACTCGCTGAACAGTTCGGCACGCCGCTCTTCGTTGTGTCCGAAGACGATTTCCGTGCCCGCGCCCGAAGCTTCCGTAGCGCCTTCGACACCGCATTCAAGGACCTGTGCGGCGGAGTCGACGTCTATTACGCGGGCAAATCGTTCCTCTGCAGCGAGATTGCGCACTGGGTGTCCGAGGAGGGCATGCGCCTGGACACCGCATCCGGTGGAGAGCTTGCCGTCGCGATGCGCGCAGGTCTGAATGGACGGCAGCTTGCGCTGCACGGCAACAACAAGTCCGACGCCGAGATCAACCGGGCGCTGGATCTTGACGTCGGTCGCATCGTCGTCGACAGCCTGTATGAACTGGGGCGCGTCGGCGCGCTCGCCGAGGCCCGCGGCGCAACGGCGAATGTCATGCTTCGCCTCACGCCGGGCGTACATGCACACACGCACGAGTTCATTGCCACAGCGCATGAAGACCAGAAATTCGGACTCTCCCTCGCGCCGTCGTCGTCGGACCGGGAATCACCCGCCGCCCAGGCCGTTGCAGCCGCCCTGGATCACCCGTGCGTCCGGTTGCTCGGGGTTCACAGCCACATCGGCTCGCAGATCTTCGAGCCCGCCGGATTCGAGTTGGCTGCCCGTCGGCTGCTGGGCTTCCTCGCGGAGGTCCGGGACCGCCACGGTATCGAACTGCACGAGCTCGATCTGGGCGGCGGCTACGGCATCGCCTACACCGAGGCCGACACCCCACGGCCCCCCACTGAAATCGCACAGGCGATGGCCGACGTCGTACGCAGCGCCTGCGCCGAACACGGACTTCGGGTGCCACGCATCTCGATCGAACCGGGACGGGCCATTGTCGGGCCGACAACATTCACGCTCTACCGGGCGGGAACCACCAAGACGGTGCAGGTCGATACCGACGGCGGCACCCACCCCCGCAGGTATGTTTCGGTTGACGGCGGGATGAGCGACAACGCGCGGCCGGTGCTGTACGACGCCGATTATTCGGCGGTACTGGCGTCCAGGTCTTCGTTCCAGGAACCGGTTCTGACACGCGTGGTCGGCAAGCATTGCGAGAGCGGGGACATCGTTGTGCGCAGCGTGTACCTGCCGACGGACGCGTTGGGCGGTGACCTGATCGCCGTGCCGGGCACCGGTGCGTACTGCTGGTCGCTCGCGAGCAACTACAACTACCTCACCCGGCCGCCCGTCGTCGCGGTCAGAAACGGTTCCGCCCGCCTGATCGTGCGCGGCGAAACAGAGGAAGACCTCCTGTCCCGTGACGTACTGCGGCAGGACACTACCGACCGAGCAACTCTTGAAGCAGGAGCCTGATCGATTTGATGAACACCCCGGACAAGACCGACCTCAACAGCGCCGTCTCTCCCAGCACCCTGCGCGTAGCGCTCCTTGGCTGCGGGAACGTCGGCTCGCAGGTTGCGCGCATCCTCCTGACGGACGCCGATAACCTCGCCGCCCGTATTGGCGCGCGGCTTGAGCTGACAGGCATTGCTGTCCGGTCCATTGACGCACCGCGGGAGGCGGAGCTGCCGCGGGAACTCTTCACCACCGACGCCGAGTCCCTGGTTGAGGCAGCGGACATCGTGATCGAGCTTATGGGGGGCATCGAACCCGCCCGCACCCTGATCCTGCGCGCCATAGACCACGGA
Source organism: Arthrobacter pigmenti (assembly GCF_011927905.1). Lineage (NCBI taxonomy): Bacteria > Bacillati > Actinomycetota > Actinomycetes > Micrococcales > Micrococcaceae > Arthrobacter > Arthrobacter pigmenti. Next base: position 2,081,748 of record NZ_JAATJL010000001.1, on the reverse strand, counting down.
GCCACCGTAGTCAGCGGGAACAAGGCACTGCTGGCCCAGGACGGGCCAACGCTTTATGAGCGGGCCGACGCGGCACACGTGCAGCTGTCCTACGAAGCTGCCGTGGCCGGAGCCATTCCCATCCTCCGTCCCATCCGCGACAGCCTCTCGGGCGACCGCATTACCCGGGTGCTCGGGATCGTCAACGGCACCACCAACTACATCCTCGACCAAATGGACACCACTGGCGCGCAGTTCGCGGACGCTCTGGCCGACGCGCAGCGGCTCGGCTATGCGGAGGCCGATCCCACCGCTGACATCGAGGGCCACGACGCCGCGGCAAAGGCAGCCATCCTCGCTTCGCTTTCCTTCCATACCCGGTTTGCGCTGGAAAACGTGCACTGCCAGGGAATCACCTCGGTCACCGCGGAAGACATCGCATCGGCGAAGGACGCCGGGTACGTCATCAAGCTGCTGGCGATCGCTGAACTGCTGAAGGATGAAGCAGGCGACGACGGCGTCAGCGTCCGTGTGCACCCCACCCTCCTGCCGCGGGAACACCCGCTTGCAGCCGTGCGCGGTGCGTTCAACGCGGTATTCATCGAAGCGGAGAACGCCGGGGAACTCATGTTCTACGGGCAGGGTGCCGGAGGTACGCCGACGGCGTCCGCCGTGCTCGGCGACGTCGTCAGTGCGGCGCGGCGCATGGTCCTCGGCGGTCCGGGCCGGACCGAGACCACCACCGGCCATGTGCCGGCACTGAGTATCGACACGGTGAACACCAGCTACTACATCGGCCTTGATGTTGCCGACCAGCCCGGTGTCCTCGCGAGGATCGCGCACCTTTTCGCCGAGCATGGTGTCTCGATTGAAACCATGCGCCAGACCATTCACGCAGCCGAAGCCGGCGGGGCGGCCAGTGCGGAACTGAGGATCGTCACGCACCGGGCCACCGAAGCAGCTCTCGCCACAACCGTGAAACACATCCAGGATCTGGACGTCATCAACGCGGTGACCTCCGTCCTCCGAGTAGAGGGAGTCTGATGGCTCACCAATGGCGCGGCGTTATCCGCGAATACGCTGACCGTCTGCCGGTAACGGACTCAACCAGGGTCATCACGCTGGGGGAGGGCGGGACGCCGCTGGTTTCGGCCCCTGCGCTGTCGGAACTTACCGGCTGCTCGGTGTACCTGAAGGTCGAGGGAATGAACCCCACTGGTTCCTTCAAGGACCGCGGGATGACCATGGCTATCACAGCGGCTGTCGAGGCGGGGGCGAAGGCTGTGGTGTGCGCATCAACAGGCAACACCTCGGCGTCGGCTGCGGCCTATGCCACCCAGGCGGGATTGACGTGCGCGGTACTCGTGCCGGACGGAAAGATTGCCATGGGAAAGCTCAGTCAGGCGATCGCGCACGGGGCTGAGCTCCTGCAGGTTCACGGCAACTTCGACAACTGCCTTGAGGTGGCCCGGAAGCTTGCGGAAGCGTACCCGGTGTTCCTGGTGAACTCCGTCAATCCTGCGCGGATCGAGGGCCAAAAAACCGCAGCCTTCGAGGTGGTCGATTACCTCGGCGATGCCCCCGATTTCCACTTGCTTCCCGTGGGCAACGCAGGAAACATCACCGCCTACTGGAAGGGCTACAAAGAGTATTCGCAGCCCTACACATCCGCAACGGCTGGGGAGTTGCCGGCGGTAGCGACCAGGACCCCGGTGATGTGGGGGTTCCAGGCGGAAGGTGCGTCACCGTTGGTGAAGGGCTACCCCGTTACCGAGCCCGACACCATTGCGACTGCCATCCGCATTGGCAATCCGGCGTCCTGGGAGCAGGCTATTGCTGCCCGGAACGAATCCGGTGGACTCATCGAAGCGGTCACGGATGAGGAAATCCTTCACGCACACCGTTGGCTCTCCTCACGCGAGGGCGTATTCGTTGAGCCGGCGTCGGCGGCCGGCGTCGCCGGTCTGCTCAAGAAGCACGCAGCAGGCGAAGTGCCTGAGGGAAAGACCATTGTCATCACGGTCACCGGCCATGGGCTCAAGGATCCGCAGTGGGCTCTGAAGGCGGCCGACGGCACCGATGTTGAACCAACCAAGGTGGAGTTCGACGTCGTCAGTGTTGCCTCCGCGCTTGGACTGGCCGACGCCGGTCAGCCGGTCGATGCTTAGCGCAGCGCACGCTGTGCTGGCATCGGCGCCGATCGCAACCGGTCAGGAGGTCACGGTCGAGGTGCCGGCAACGAGTGCGAATCTCGGGCCGGGATTCGACAGCCTCGGTCTTGCTCTCACGCTGTACGATTCGGTCCGTGTACGGACCACGAATTCCGGCACGACGACGGTGAGCGTCACCGGGGAGGGCGCTGAGTCGTTGCCCCGCGATGAACGGCATCTGGTCGCCGCAACCATCCTGCGGACGCTGGAACGCGCCGGGTTTTCCAGCCCCGGTCTCGAGATCGAAACCACGAATGTGATCCCGCACGGGCGTGGACTCGGATCTTCGGCTGCGGCAATTGTTTCGTCAGTGCTTGCGGCCAATGCGCTGCTCCCGGATGCTTCCCGGATGCCGGCGCCCGCGATCCTGCAGCTCTGCTCCACGCTCGAAGGTCATCCGGACAACGTTGCGCCGGCGCTCCTGGGCTCACTCGCTGTTTCCTGGGAGACCGGCCGCGCCTTCCAGAGCACCACGGTGCCTGTGCACCCCGAGGTAGTACCTGTGGTCGCAATTCCATCGAGCGAACTGTCCACCGAAGCCGCGCGGGCACTCTTGCCCGCTTCGGTTCCGCACAACAGCGCATCGGCAAATGCCGGCCGGGCTGCGCTCCTGGTGCACGCGTTGGGATCGGCGCCGCAGTTTCTGCTCGACGCGACCCGCGACCTGCTTCATCAGGACTATCGAGCGCAGGCCATGATGCACAGCGCCGGTCTGATGCGCGCTCTGCGCTCGGACGGGTTCGCCTCCGTCATCTCGGGAGCCGGCCCCACCGTCATGACCCTTGCAGTGGGCGAGGAACAGGCTGGGGCGGCGATCGCGGCGATAGAGCGGATTGTCGGTGCAATAGAAGAAGGCGTCGATTGGCGTGTTCTACGGCTGAACGTTGACACAGAAGGTGCTAAAGTGAAGGTGCACCAACGGTAAAACCCCACCAAGCCAGTTCCGGGGAACCGTGTTCAGATGTGCTTCTGTTGATCTGGCCGTCATGTTCTTTGACCGTCGTGAAACTGCCTGTATGTCAGCAGTAGCTCAATCTCAGGTGTACCTCCAGGACCTGATGCGGCAGCGGATCACTCCGTGACTGCTTCGCACTGAGATTCCGAGGTTTTCAGCACGCTCGGCCTCACCGGAGAGAATCCGGTCAGCAGCCGAAACCTTAGCTTCCATCTCTTTGACATGAAAGCTAAGCAAACCAACCGCGATCCACATCAGAGATGGATCGCCCGACGAGGGGGAAGGATCCTTCGTGACTCAAACCACTGACCTGCCGACAGGCGTGGATACCCAAGCCGCCGAGACCAACGGCGCAACAGCTTCCAAAAGTTCCGGGCTCGCCGGACTGAAGCTTGCCCAGCTGCAGGCCCTTGCCGGCCAGCTCGGCATTTCCGTGGGGTCGCGCATGCGCAAGAGCGATCTCGTGGCAGCTATTTCGGACCATCAGCGCGGCTCGGCAGTTGCCGATCGGCCCAAGTCGACTCCGGCCCAGAAGCCGGCCAAGGAAGATGATGTAGCCGCGCAGAACGGCGCCTCCCGCGGGAGCGATCAGGAGTCGGCCCAGGAACCCGCCGAGAAGCCGGCACGTACGCGTAACCGCAACCGGCGCGCAGGCAGTGACGGCGTTGTCAAGACAGAACAGTCTGCTGTGGATACCGGATCAGCGGACGCAGCTGCGCAGGGCACTGCGGATTCCGGTGAGTCCGCTGCTCCTGAAGGCGCAGCAACCGGCGAGGCCGGAGCACCTGAACGTGGTCGCCGCAGCCGTGACAACCGCCGCAGCCGCCGCTCTGACTCTGATTCTCAGGGTGAGACCGCCGCTGCTGTTGGCGAAACGAACGAGGGCAAGGCTGCCCAGCAGAACGGCGATAACTCGTCCGAGGGCACCGATACCCAGGGCGAGGACCAGGGCGATCGGCGCAACGACCGTCGCGAACGTAACCGCGACCGCAATGAGCGCCGGAACAACCGGGACGACGACCGCGACAGCCGGAATGATCGTGACAATCGGAATGACCGCGACAATCGGAATGACCGCGACAGCCGGAACGACCGGAACGACCGCGATAACCGTGACGACGGCAACGAGCGCGGCCGTAACCGGCGCAACCGTGGCCGCAACAACCGGGACGACGATCGCAACAACCGCTTCCGCGACCGCAACGAGCGCCGCCGGAACCGTAACCAGAACCCGGACGTCGATGACGTCGAGGTCACCGAGGACGACGTCCTGCTGCCCGTGGCAGGCATTCTGGACGTGCTCGAAAACTATGCTTTCGTGCGCACCTCGGGCTACCTTCCGGGCCCGAATGACGTCTACGTTTCGCTGGCCCAGGTCAAGAAGTACGGCCTGCGCAAGGGTGACGCCGTCGTCGGTGCCATCCGTGCTCCGCGCGAAGGGGAGAACCAGAACAACACGCGCCAGAAGTTCAACGCCCTGGTTCGCCTCACCTCCGTGAACGGCAAGACTCCGGAGGAACTGAAGGACCGCGTAGATTTTGCGAAGCTGGTTCCGCTGTACCCGTCGGAGCGCCTGCGCCTGGAAACGGATCCCAAGAAGATCGGCCCCCGTGTCATCGACCTGGTGGCTCCCATCGGAAAGGGCCAGCGCGGCCTGATCGTGTCGCCGCCGAAGGCCGGCAAGACTCTCATCCTGCAGGCGATTGCGAATGCCATCACCGTGAACAACCCCGAAGTTCACCTCATGATGGTCCTCGTCGACGAACGTCCCGAGGAAGTCACCGACATGCAGCGCACGGTGAAGGGCGAGGTCATTGCCTCAACCTTCGACCGTCCAGCCGATGACCACACCACGGTTGCCGAGCTCTCCATCGAGCGTGCCAAGCGCCTCGTGGAGATGGGCATGGACGTCGTCGTTCTTCTCGACTCGATGACCCGGCTCGGCCGCGCCTACAACCTGGCCGCACCCGCATCCGGACGCATTCTGTCCGGTGGTGTGGATTCGGCGGCGCTGTACCCGCCCAAGCGCTTCTTCGGTGCTGCACGCAACATCGAGAACGGTGGATCCCTGACCATCCTTGCGACTGCCCTCGTGGAGACCGGTTCGAAGATGGACGAGGTCATCTTCGAAGAGTTCAAGGGCACCGGCAACATGGAACTGCGCCTGTCCCGCAACCTCGCAGACAAGCGTATCTTCCCGGCAGTAGACGTCAACGCGTCCGGCACGCGCCGCGAGGAGAACCTGCTCTCGGCTGATGAGGTCAAGATCATGTGGAAGCTCCGCCGCGTCCTGTCCGGACTCGAGCAGCAGCAGGCCCTTGAACTGCTGACCAACAAGATCCGCGACACGCAATCCAACGTCGAGTTCCTCATGCAGGTTCAGAAGACCACGTTGGGGGCAAAAAGCGACAACGATTAGCTGAGGACAGCCGCTCGAATTGTGCCGACCCCGCCATTGCGCGGTGGTCGGCACGATCCGGGCGGCTTTCCCGGTTAAGAGTTCCCACCCGCATCGAGTGGGCGCAAATAATCATCGTTTCGCCGAATCGACGTTATTTCTGCCCGCTCGATTGATGAAGAAAGCAGTGACCACGATGTTTGAGTCCATTCAGGGTCTGCTCGATGAGCATGCCGACCTTCAGCTCCGGCTGTCGGACCCCGCCGTACACGCTGACCAGGGACTCGCGAGGAAATTGGGGCGGCGCTACGCTGAGCTGAGTGGCATCGTTGAGGCGCACACGCGCTGGAACAGTCTTCAGGACGATCTCGAAGCTGCGCGGGAAATGGCTGACGACCCTGAGTTCGCTGCTGAGATACCGGTTCTCGAGGAGCAGTTGGCCACTGCTCAGGAACGGCTTCGCCGGTTACTTATCCCGCGCGATCCGAACGATGCACGCAACGTCATCATTGAGGTCAAGGGTGGCGAAGGCGGCGACGAAGCTGCCTTGTTTGCCGGAGACCTGCTGCGGATGTACACGAGGTATGCCGAATCCCGCGGTTGGAAGACTGAGATCATTTCCGCGACGGAGTCCGATCTCGGCGGTTACAAGGATGTTCAGATGGCCATCAAGGGCTCGTCGAATGATCCTGCTGAGGGTGTCTATGCCCGGCTCAAGTTCGAAGGCGGTGTGCACCGTGTGCAACGAGTACCCGTCACCGAGTCGCAGGGGCGCATCCATACCTCCGCCGCCGGGGTCCTGGTACTGCCCGAGGTGGACGAGCCCGAAGAGGTCGAGATCAGCCAGAACGACCTCAAGATCGATGTCTACCGCTCCTCGGGCCCGGGCGGGCAGTCGGTGAACACCACAGACTCCGCCGTTCGCATCACCCACCTGCCCACCGGCATTGTCGTCGCCATGCAGAACGAGAAGTCCCAGCTGCAGAACCGTGAAGCAGCGATGCGCGTGCTGCGCTCGCGCATCCTGGCTGCCAAGCAGGAAGAAATTGACGCCGCAAACTCTGACATCCGCAAGTCCCAGGTGCGCACCATGGACCGCTCAGAGCGCATCCGGACCTACAACTTCCCCGAGAACAGGGTTGCGGATCACCGCACCGGCTACAAGGCCTACAACCTCGACGCAGTCATGAATGGTGAGCTTGAGCCGGTGGTGCAGTCTGCCATTGAGATGGACGAGCAGACCCGACTGGCTGCTATCGGCGACGACGCCTGACCGGTTCGATCATGGAATCGCTGGCCCATGCGCTGGGAGAGGCTACGTCGGAACTGGCAGCGGCCGGGGTACCGAGCCCGCGGGTTGACGCCGAACTTCTTGCCGCGCACCTGCTCGGTGAGAGTGCCGGACGGGTTCGTGCCCTTGCCCTGACCGGCGCTGCGGTACCGGTGGGTTTCGCTGATCTGGTGGCCGAGCGGGCGCAGCGCGTGCCGCTCCAGCACATCACCGGCGTCGCCCACTTCCGTAGGCTCGAATTGGCCGTGGGACCGGGCGTCTTCATACCGCGTCCGGAAACCGAGATTGTTGCCCAGCTCGCAATCAACGCTGCGTCCGCTTTGGACCCGGTCCGGGTTGCGGATCTGGGCACTGGATCGGGTGCAATTGCCGGTTCGATCGCCCAAGAGGTCTCCGGCGCGGAGGTCTTCGCAGTTGAACTGAGCGAACTCGCATGCGCATGGGCCGCACGCAACCTAGGTCCCCTTGGCGTCACCCTCGTTCAGGATGATTTCGCGGTAGCGCTCTCCGGGCACAACGGCACGTTCGACGTCGTCGTCTCCAATCCGCCTTACATTCCTACCGAATCAGTTCCCCGCGACCCGGAGGTCGCTGACCATGATCCGGAACTTGCGCTGTACGGCGGCAGCGCGGACGGCCTGCGCCTGCCGCTTGCGGCGTCGACGGCTGCTGCGCGGCTGCTGCGGGCGGGCGGCTACTTCGTGATGGAACACGCTGAGGTACAGGCGGGGTCGCTGAAACGCATCCTCAGCGCAGACCCGGCGTGGAGAGACGTACGCACGCATCAGGATCTCTCCGGACGTGACCGTGCTACCTCCGCTGTGCGCGCCGATGTGCCAAGTGAAGGTTCGTAGTGAAAGGATGTCTGGCGTGAGTGCCACTTTCGATTGTTCCGATCCCACCGAACGCAGTGAGGGAATTGCCCGCGCGCAGCGGGCTCTCGCCGCCAAGCAGTGCGTCGTGATTCCCACGGATACCGTGTATGGGATTGCCGCGGATGCTTTCGCGCCCCAGGCAGTTGCCACGCTTCTTGCATCGAAGGGACGCGGGCGGAGCATGCCGCCGCCGGTGCTCATTCCACGGCAGCAGACCATGGACGGGTTGGCAGCCGACATCAGCGTGGAGGCGCGCAGGCTCGCAGAGGCGTTCTGGCCGGGCGGCCTCACCCTCATTTTCCATGCGCAGCCGTCGCTTACGTGGGACCTGGGAGATACTTACGGCACGGTCGCCCTCCGGATGCCCGATGACCGCATAGCGCTCGATCTACTCATCCTGACCGGCCCGCTCGCCGTGTCCTCGGCGAACCGGACCGGCCAGCCCGCAGCGATCACAGCGGCCGATGCGTATAAGCAGCTTGGCGATTCCGTTGAGGTTTACCTTGAGGATGGCGAGAGGTCAGCAGACGCTGGATCCTCCACCATCGTGGACGCAACGGGACCTGTGCCGGTCGTGGTGCGGCAGGGAACCATCACGCTGGAAGAGTTGCGCGAGGTGGTTCCGGAGATCACCCTGGCGGGGAGTGAAGCGGAGGACAACGACGACGACAAGCAAGAAGGTGCCGAAGGCACCTACGCCGACGCGAAGTTTCAGGACGACGCTGCACCCGCCCCGAGCGATGCCTCGGACGAACCAGGCGTGAACAACGAAGCGGCGGACCAGGAGCCTACCGCCGACGCGCTCCGGCCGCCTCGAGGACCGAACTGACCCTTCCGGAGAGGCGGATGTCGGCCTCCGCGGTCCAGCCGGCCACCTGATCCTGGCCGAACCACATGAGTTCAACCCTCCGGATCGAGCCGTGCAGCCGTTCGCGGAGCAGCCCTGAAATTGCGTAGCCCGCCCGCAGGATCAGGCGGCACAAACCGGCAGGCAGGACCAGGGGTGTACCTCCGGCCGCCTCCAGCACTGTCCGTACCGTCATCCCTTCCCAAGGTTGTAACACGATCTGCGGCATAGGACCCGGGTGTGATCCTGCAGCGCGAACAAGCTCGGCCAGGGAATCCACCGACGTGACCGGGCTGGGCGCGGTCCCGGGTGAGGCGACCGAAGCCAGGGGAGAGGCAGCCAGGCGGGCCAGCGCCGTCGTCGTTGGCCGTTCCGGGCCCTGTACTGAAGTGGCGCGGATAATGACGATGCCCAAAGCAACATGCTCAAGGAAGCAGAGGGCCTGCTCTCCGAGGGCCTTGCTGCGGGAGTAGGGGGAGAAGGGTGCGGTTTCGGTGGTCTCGTCGAGGACAGGACGATGGCCCTGGACTGCGGCACTGCTGAGGTGTACCAATCGTTGCACGCCGGCTGTAGCGCAGGCCCGGGCCACGAGGACCGGAAGCAGTGCGTTGGCACCCGTGAGTTCGGGTGATTCGATGCTGCGCGGCGTCGCGGCCCCCGCAGCATTCACCACTACAGTGCTGCCCTGGAGTTCATCGGCGAGACGCGCGACGACGTCCTCCAGACGCCCGGCTTCCCGGAGAAGCTCGGCTGGTGTGCCGGCCTCGGAGCGCACCCTTGGCGCATGCACGGCGCCGGCGGCAATCCCGGCGTCGGCGAGGGCGCGAACCACAGCCGATCCGACGAAGCCGGTTCCTCCGATCACGGACCAACTCATTCGGCATCCTTCCGGGATGGGTTCAGCGCGGGCATGGGGGCCCACTCGGGGTCGTGCAGGATACGCCGCGATTCCCGCCATCCGTTCCAGAGGGAGCCCAGTCCGGTGAGCGTGCGTTCCACAGCTGCCAATCGAAGCACTTCCTTGGCAGTCGTCAGAGCGGTGCCCAGCGCAAAACCAAACCTGTTGAAACGACCGTTCACCTTGAGGTACCGCGCGAGATGGCCACGGTTTCGCATTCCGCAGTAGCGGGCGAGGTTGCTTGAGTCATTCAGGTGGCGAACGCCGAGATCGATCTGCTTTTGGGGGCGTGCCTTCCGCAGGACGAAGCTGTCGATGTAGACCACGGGCTCGCGCTGCGCAATGAGCCAGCCGTAAGTGGTGTCATCACCGTTGATGAAGAACCGGGGATCGGGTAGCCCGACGGTCCGCACAGCGTCGGCATGGACAAGCATGCCCTCGAAGCAGCCCACATTGGTCCGGAACACCGGCGATTTCGCGAAGACGTTCCCGTGCACCGGGAAATGGACGCCGAGGAAAGCGTTGAACCGGTGTTGCCAGAAGAAGGGTTCGCCGGTGTGGTCCCATCGCCGGCCGTGCAGGCACCGGTACTCGCCCATCCATGGTGCGAAGGCGTTGAGTGCGCCGGGCAGGGCCTCGACGTCGTCGTCCATCAGCCACAGCCACTGCGCACCCTCGGTGAGGGCGCGCTCCACACCCGCTGAAAATCCGCCGGATCCGCCCGCATTGGTCACCAGCCGGTGCACGGTCAGCGGGATGGACAGCGACTGGGAGGCAGCCGCCAGCACGTCGTCCGTGGTGTCGGTACTCGCATTATCGACGACGACGATGGCCGCCGGCGCAGGGTCAAGTCGGTCCAGCGAACCGAGGAGCCGGCTCAGGTACTCGGCGCGGTTGAAGGTGGTGACAACGACGGTCACTGGCTGGCTGGCTGGCACGGTTCTCAGAAGCCGAAATCCGAGGGCGGTCCGAAGTTGCGCCCGCGCACACCCGCAGCGTAGGTGCGTGCCCACGATGCCAGCCCACGCAAGTCGCCACGGCGCAGAAAGTACGCCGGATAACCCACGGCGTCGACAACGAACGAGCGTAATCGGCCGTAGCGCCGGGTGAGGTGTCCGCGGTTCCGGAAGTAGTAGAACCGCTTGAAGGGCGTTTCAGGTACGAGCACATGGAGCCTGTCGCCCAGAACGTGCTTCAGTTCCGCCCACCCCGGCGGGTGGCTGAGCGCGACAGTTGTGACTGTGCCGAAAGCGATCCGTGCGCGCCGGAGCCGGAGCATGAAGTCTGTCTCATCTCCACGGATGAAGAGCCGCAGGTCCGGCAGGCCCACACGGAAGAAGACATCGGTACGGATCAATGCGCCGTTGAAGAACTGCCCGATGTCGGGAAGAAATCCGAGCTTCTCAACCTGGCTCCGATCGTGGGTTGTGCGCCCTTGGACGCGGAAGGGGAAGGAGAGACGGGAGGAATCCTCCGGCGCCACGATCAAGGGCAGGACGACGTCGAGGTTCCGCGTGTGCGCGGCTTCCAGGAGACTGCGGAGCACGGTGGTGTCCTCCGGATGTGCGTCATCATCCATGATCCAGATCCAGTCCGCGCCGCTGGCCATCGCGGACAGGATGGCCAGCGAAAACCCACCGGCACCGCCGAGATTACTGTTTGAACGGATGTAATTTACAGGCGCTGCCGAGTGGGCAGCGATCGACGCGACGTCCTGCGTCCCCGAGTCGACGAGAGCCACCGAAACAAGGGGATGGTCCTGGTGTGAGAGCGCCGCCAGAAGTGTCTGCACGTCTCCGGGCCGGTCGAAGGTCACTGCCGCTACAGCCACGGTTTCCTGCAAAACGGTCCTTCCGTAAACTTTCTGCGGCCCTGAGGTGGGCATTGAATTCACGTTGTCCTGCTCAATAAGAGCGCAGACCAGTGGGGCTAGTATTCTCGGGTAGGGAAAGTCTATTACACGGCCCGGGTGCCTTCCGCGCTGGCCGTCGGTGGCGGCTGACCCGACGCTACCTGCCCCCTTCAAAGGAACCATGACACAGACGGATAACCAGAGTTCCGATCCAGGTGAGAATCGGGACGACTCCGCGGCCAGAACGGACAAGCCGGCGCTGTGGCTCTGGTCCCAGTATGCTTTCGATTCGCTTGCCTGGATCGTGGCCATTCTCCTGGCCCTTATCCTGCGTCTGGAGCTGCTTGTAAACCAGGTCAATATTCCTGGCGTGGTGGTGTTCTGCGCCGTGGCGGTCGTGGCCCAGTTGATCATCGGTATGAGTTTCGCCCTTTACCGCGGGCGGTACGCATTCGGGAGCTTCCATGAGGCCAAACTCCTGGTGATCGTGACCGTTATAGTCTCGGTGATCCTGCTGCTGGTAAGCGTCGCACTGGTGACCGTCCTCGAAATTCCCCGCAGTGTGGGCATTATCGCTTTCCCGTTCGCCTGCATGTTCATGGCGTCCACCCGGTACCTGAAACGCATGTACGTGGAGAGCAAGGCCAAGCCGGGCGACGACGCCCAGCGCACCCTCATCTACGGCGCAGGTTTCCTCGGGAAATCCCTTGTCACGCGAATGATGCAGGATCGGGAGTCTCCCTACTTCCCGGTCGGCCTGATTGACGACGATCCCGCGAAGAAGCATCTCAGGCTGGCTACGGTTCCGGTGTTGGGGCGCCTTGAGGACCTCCCTGACATTGCCCATCGAACGCATGCCACGGCGTTGGTAATCGCGTTCTCGGATGTCGAAGCTGCACAGGTGCGCCGCGTATCCGACCTGGTCGCGGGACTCAACATCCGGGTTCTGGTACTGCCACCGCTGAGGGAGATGCTTGCGGGTGGGGGAGAGAATGGGCTGACGGATTTCCGGGAAGTCGCGGTCGAAGACCTTATTGGCAGGCGTCCGGTGGACATCCACGCCGACGAAGTGGCGGGATATATCGCTGGGCGCCGGGTGCTGGTAACGGGGGCGGGCGGCTCGATCGGCTCTGAGTTATGCCGTCAGATCGCCGAGTACGCCCCTGCGGAACTCATCATGCTTGATCGGGATGAGACGGGCCTGCAGTCAACGCAGATATCGCTCACGGGTCGCGGATTGTTGACAGGGAGGGACACTGTCCTCGCCGATATCCGGGAAGCAGAAACACTGCGCAACATCTTCGTGGATCGGAAGCCCGAAGTGGTTTTCCATGCTGCCGCCCTGAAGCATGTCTCACTGCTGGAGCAGTATCCGGAAGAGGCATGGAAGACCAACGTGCTTGGAACCCTCAACGTGCTCCGCGCGGCGGAGGCGGCAGGCGTAAGCAATTTTGTCAATATCTCGACGGACAAGGCGGCTAACCCCACAAGCGTACTCGGGCACTCGAAGCGAGTTGCGGAGAAGCTAACTGCCTGGAACGCACAGTCAGTGGGACGGAAGTATGTCTCCGTGCGGTTTGGCAACGTCATTGGCAGCCGTGGGTCGATGCTCCCCCTGTTCACGGAGCAGATACGGGTGGGTGGTCCCATTACGGTGACGGATCCGGAAGTCACGCGCTTCTTCATGACCATCCCTGAAGCATGCCAGCTTGTGATTCAGGCCGGTGCGATCGGCCGGGGCGGGGAAGTGCTCATCCTCGATATGGGTGAACCGGTGAAGATCCTGGATGTTGCCCAGCGGATGATCGCCATGTCCGGGAAGGACATCGAGATTGTGTTCACAGGGCTCCGAAAAGGGGAAAAGCTCCATGAAGACCTGGTGGGCATCGATGAGGACGATTCCCGCCCGCTCCACCCGAAGATCTCCCACACGCGGGTTGCTGCGCTGGATCCGGGGATGCTCGACCTGCGTGATTGGAAGGTCAAGGGTGGTATCGAGCAGTACTCGGACGGTATGCACCCTCCCACGGAAAAGGGTGCATGATGCTGCTCTGGGCTGTCGTGGGAGCTTCCTTGCTGCTCAGCGTGCTGCTGCCCATCGCGTTGAAGCCGCTGTTGCACAGGCTGGGTGTGCTGGATATCCCCAATGAGCGTTCCTCCCACAACACCGTGGTGATTCGCGGGGTAGGCATCACGGTAGCCCTGGGCATCGCGGCCGGACTTGTGCTCTCCTTGCTGACAGGGCTTGTTCCGGTGGACCGCTCCATCGTGGCAATTGTTCTGGCAATCATTGGGTCTGCGTCCGTTCTCGGCTGGATCGAGGACTACCGGGGGTTGTCCATTCGCGTGCGCGCAGTTCTTCAGTTGGGCATCGGGGCAGTGGGAACGGCGGCACTGAGCTGGACAATCGGCCAGTCCTACTGGTGGATACCGGTCGGCGCGCTGGCTGTCGCGGCGTATGTCAATGCGGCGAACTTCATGGACGGAATAAACGGTATATCCGGTTTGCACGGTGTTCTCGTTGGAGTGTTCTACTCATTCGCGGGTGTCCTCGTGGACCAGTTCTGGCTCACGGTCGCAGGGCTCGTAGTAGCTGCCGCGTTCGCCGGATTTCTACCGTGGAACCTCGGACGGGGCTTTGTTTTCCTGGGCGACGTCGGCAGTTATCTACTCGGTGCCTCCATTGCGGGCATGGCGGTGGCAGGTTTGTTGGCTGGCGTTTACCTTGAGTACCTGTTTGCCCCTGTGCTGATCTATCTGGCTGACACCTTCATTACTTTTCTGAGGCGAGTACAGGGGGGGCAGCGCTGGTACGCCTCGCATCGCGAGCACGTATACCAGCGCCTTACGGATGTTGGTCTGAGCCATGTGCAGGCGGCGCTGGTGGTGACCGTGTGTTCGGCACTGGTGGGTGTGGCGGGCTTCGTCCTGGCGACGGCGTCTGCCCCGCTCGCGATAGCGTGTTCGATATTCGCGGCAGCTGTAGTGGCTCTCTACATCTATTCACCACAGATTCTGGCACGGCGAGGTGGAGCGATCACGACCGCGCGTCGAACTGATTAGGCTAGGCAACCATCGACGCCGGTTGATTTCTATCTGCTGTAGAATTTGATGACACCGATCGATCGCATCGGTATACCTCCCTTTGCTTTACCCTTGTCGATGGACGGACTCGTATGAACACACCAGACGCTTCGCGCGCCGGTGTCTCTGCTGTTTCGGCGTCGGAAGCAACACAGTCTCTCTGGCTGCGTATCCTGGTCCGGTGCCTCATTTCCACGGCCGTTCCACTTGTTGCGGTTGCGGGTACGGCATTCTTCATCGTAGGTCCCAGCGCCGGTATGAGCTCGGTTTTCGGCTGGCTTCTGGTCGCATTGTTCTTCGGCGTGAGCCTTCTCATTGGTCACTTCGCAGGGCGAAGCAATCCGTCTGGTGCACTGGGGCTGTTCGCGGTGACCTATGCAATCAAGGTTGTCGGGTTTGCAGCGGTGCTCTTCTTCGTAGGTGCGCCCAGCTGGCTGGAACGCTCGTGGTTCTTTGGAGCTGCCGTCGGAACTGTCGTCGTTTGGCAGATCGTGGAAATAGCAGTCTTTGCCGGCGCGCGTCACCAGTTGTATGACCATCAGTCGGCTTCGCAAACGGAGGTTGACCGTGCGTGAACAACCGGAGAGCTCAGGCGACCGCAGAAGCGAAGCACCTGACGGCGAGGACGCCCGCGGCCGCTACGGCGACGCCGGCTATAACGCCGGCATGGCGGTTTTCAGCTATATCATTGGCGGGATCCTCGTCTGGAGTTTGATAGGGTGGGGACTGGACAATCTCCTGGGAACGCGATGGCTCGTGCTCGCCGGGGGCCTCTTGGGTGCCGTGGGCGGTTTCTATCTTTCCCACAAGCACAACCTCACCCGCTCCAGCCAAACTGAGTCCGGCTCCCCGCCGGAGGACGGCCGCGGCCCAGCGGAAGGTTCCCAGAGCGATGCCAAATAATTTCATTCGTCGGAGCAGTAACGCTGTGCCCGATCAAACTATGCCCAACGATGGACACTGCAGAGAGGAAACGCGTTGATCGCGCTTGCGCTCCCGGCTCAAACCACCACTGAAGAGGGCTTTGTCGCCCCCACCATTGAGGATGGGCACCACCCGGATATCCTGCCCTGGGGCGACCCCTATGGCGTCTGGTTCGACCCGGGTTTCGGTAAGCAGATGCTGATGATCATCATCTCGGTGGTCCTTATCGGTGCCTTCTTCTATGTCGCATCCCGCAAGGGCCAGTTGGTGCCCGGCAAGGTGCAGTTCCTGGGGGAGTCCGCTTATGGTTTTGTCCGCAACTCCATTGGCAAAGACATCATCGGCGGCCGAGACTACCTGAAGTACGTGCCCTGGCTATTCACCGCCTTCTTCTTCATTCTGGTGAACAACATCTTCGGCGCTGTTCCCATTCTTCAGCTGCCTAGCTTCTCCCACCCAGGCAGCGCCTACGCAATTGCGGCCATCTTCTACATTCTGTGGATTGCGGTCGGACTGAAGAAGCATGGCTTCCGGTACTTCAAGCTGGCTGTCGTCCCATCAGGTGTTCCCTGGCCGATTCTCTTCATCGTCGTGCCGATTGAGATCATCTCGAACTTCCTCGTCCGCCCCGTGACTCACTCCCTCCGTTTGTTCGCGACCATGCTCGCAGGACACCTCATCGTCATGCTGGCCGGCAGTGCAATCGAGTTCATGGCACTTTCCGGAAACGTTCTCCTGCAGGGCACAGGCGTGCTCGTGCTCGGTGGCGCAGTTGCGATGTACATGCTGGAGGCTCTGATCATGGTCCTGCAGGCATACGTGTTCACGCTGCTGGCAGCCATCTACATTGAGGGTGCGCTGCATGCGGACTCCCACTAAGTAATACAAGTCTTCCCCACCGGGGATGATCCCAACCAACCTGCCGCACACCGCGGCATCTTGAAAGGAACACAATGGAAGTACAGGGTAGCCTCAACCTCGTTGGATACGGTCTCTCCGCAATCGGCGGTGGTATCGGTGTGGGCCTGGTCTTCGCCGCGTACATCAACGGAGTTGCTCGTCAGCCTGAGGCCCAGCGTGTGCTGCAGCCGATCGCCTTCCTCGGACTGGCGCTCACCGAAGCTCTAGCCATTCTTGGCCTCGTCTTCGCTTTCGTAATCGGCGCGTAGTCCCGCGCGGATCAGTTCAGGGACTAGTTGTAGAAAGACGGGTGAAACATGGATAACGCAGTAATCATCGGAGCGTCGAACCCGCTCATTCCCAACGTCTGGGAGATTCTGGTAACGGTCGCGGGCTTCGCTGTACTGATGTACATCGTTATCAAGTTCGTCATGCCGGCGTTTGAGAAGACGTTTGCTGAACGGACTGAAGCCATTGAAGGCGGCATCGCCAAGGCTGAGGCAGCACAGGCAGAAGCCAATGCTGCCCGGGAAGAGTACAAGCAGCAGCTTGTCGACGCCCGGACCGAAGCCAACCGTATCCGCGAGGAAGCTCGCGCTGAGGGTGCCCAGATCCTGGCTGAGCTGAAGGAGAAGGCAACCGCAGAGGCGAGCCGCATTTCAGCTCAGGCGGAGGCACAGATCGAAGCCGAGCGGCAGGCAGCTGTTGTCTCCCTTCGGGCAGAGGTCGGCACGCTTGCCACCGAACTAGCCGGCCGCATTGTTGGCGAGTCACTTGCCGATGACGCGCGCTCCGCACGAGTCGTGGATCGTTTCCTCGCTGACCTGGAAGCGCAGTCCGCTACCCAGAGTGCAGGTGTGTCCAAGTAATGGCAGGCGTATCAAGCCAGTCCCTCGTTGAGGCAAGGCATGAACTCGAGTCCCGGCTCAGGGGAGCAACGCTGACCCTGTCCGAGGAGTTGTTCGGAGTGCTCGATGCCCTTGACAGCAACGCCGGACTCCGCCGGGCCCTGACTGATCCCAATCGCGAGGGTAAGGACCGGGTGGCGCTTGTCGACCAGCTGGTCCGCGGGCGCATTTCAGCAGAAGCCGCTGAGATCGTTAAGGATCTTGCCGGTCGCCGCTGGGGAAAGCCCCGTGACTTCGGGGATGCGCTGGAAACTCTTGCCGCAACTGTGGCGATCGCGGTCGCCGAGAACCGGGGACAGGGTCTGGAAGGGCTCGAGGGCCTGGAGAATGATCTCTTCTCCTTCATCCGGGTTGTCGAATCGAACCATGACCTGCAGCGGGCTCTCTCTGAGCCGCAGGCTGATTCCGGCGCCAAGTCGGCACTTGCCCTCAAGCTGGTGCCAACAGCTGGAGACGAAGCCAGGCTGCTGATCCGTCAGGCGGTGCTTTCCCCCCGTGGGCTGAGGCCGTCAGCGCTGGTCAACCGCTTCGTGGAACTTGTTGCACTACGCCAGGAGAGGTGGATTGCCAACGTCAGCGTTACCCGTCCGCTGTCGGATGAGCAGTACGCGCGCCTGGCGTCGGGTCTCAATGGGCTCTACGGCCGCGACCTCAAGGTCAACGTCACTGTGGATCCGTCCCTGGTGGGCGGCGTCCGGGTGAAGGTGGGAGACGAAGTGGTGGATTCTACTGCTGTCACACGCCTTTCCGAACTTCGCCGAATGATGACGGTCTAGCCGCGCACCTTACGGCTTCGTAAGAAGCGCACGCTTCGATACAGACGAAAACAACACCGGTTGCCGCCGAAGACGCGGTGATCACAACACAGGAGAGCAGGGACTGCAGATGGCCGAATTGACCATCAACGCCGAAGACGTCCGTAATGCGTTGAACGAGTTCGCGGCGTCCTACGAACCCGGAAACGCCGAGCGGGTCGAAGTCGGCCGCGTAACTAGCGCAAGTGACGGAATTGCCAGAGTCGAGGGCCTTCCCTCGGTCATGGCGAACGAGCTGCTGCGTTTTGAAGACGGCACGCTGGGCCTCGCCCAGAACCTTGACACCCGCGAAATCGGCGTGGTTGTCCTCGGCGACTACGCGGGCATCGAAGAAGGACAGGAAGTACACCGCACCGGCGAGATTCTCTCCGTGCCCGTCGGTGACGCATTCCTTGGCCGCGTCGTTGATCCGCTGGGACAGCCGATCGATGATCTTGGCGAGATCAAGGCCGAGTCCCGTCGTGCACTTGAGCTTCAGGCTCCGGGCGTTACCCAGCGCAAGTCTGTTCACGAACCGATGCAGACGGGCCTGAAGGCAATCGACGCCATGATCCCGATCGGCCGCGGCCAGCGCCAGCTCATCATCGGTGACCGCCAGACCGGCAAGACAGCCATCGCAGTTGACACCATCATCAACCAGAAGGCCAACTGGGAGTCCGGGGACGTCCAGAAGCAGGTTCGCTGCGTCTACGTCGCAATCGGACAGAAGGCTTCGACAATCGCTGCTGTCCGCCAGACCCTGGAGGAAAAGGGCGCCCTCGAGTACACCACGATCGTGGCGTCCCCGGCATCCGACCCCGCGGGCTTCAAATACCTGGCTCCGTATGCAGGCTCGGCCATCGGCCAGCACTGGATGTACGGCGGCAAGCACGTCCTGATCATTTTCGATGACCTCTCCAAGCAGGCCGAAGCCTACCGCGCCGTTTCGCTGCTGCTGCGCCGTCCGCCGGGACGCGAAGCCTACCCGGGCGACGTCTTCTACCTGCACTCCCGCTTGCTCGAGCGCTGCGCCAAGCTTTCGGACGAACTCGGTGCGGGATCGATGACCGGCCTGCCGATCATCGAAACCAAGGCCAACGACGTCTCGGCTTACATCCCGACCAACGTCATCTCCATCACCGATGGCCAGATCTTCCTGCAGTCGGACCTCTTCAATGCCAACCAGCGCCCCGCCGTCGACGTTGGTGTCTCCGTGTCCCGTGTAGGTGGTGCGGCGCAGGTGAAGTCCATGAAGAAGGTGTCCGGTACGTTGAAGCTGGACCTTGCACAGTACCGCGACATGCAGGCGTTCGCGATGTTCGCATCAGACCTCGACGCCGCGTCACGTCAGCAGCTCACCCGCGGTGCACGGCTCATGGAACTTCTGAAGCAAGGGCAGTACGCACCGTTCCCGGTTGAGGAGCAGGTTGTGTCCATCTGGGCGGGCACCAACGGTTACCTCGACGAAGTTCCGGTTGAGGACATCCGCCGGTTCGAAGGTGAGTTCCTCGAGCACCTGCGCCACAAGTCTTCGGTCCTGACCACCCTGGCCCAGACCAACCAGCTTGAGGACTCGACCGTCGATGAGCTGAAGTCGCACATCGTCGATTTCAAGGAAGGCTTCTTCGGTCGGGGCCATGACGGTCCCACCGCAGGCCACGAGGAGCACAGCGCTCTCGCCGAGGACTCTGTCGACCAGGAAAAGATCGTCAAGCAGAAGCGCTAACGGCCTTCCGGTGTCCGCACGCGAGTGCGGGCACCAGAGCCCCAGCAGTAGCTCCTTAGGGGGACTACGAAGGAAAGGACAAGTATGGGAGCCCAGATCCGGGTCTACCGCCAGAAGATCGTGTCGACCACGTCGATGCGCAAGATCTTCAAGGCGATGGAGCTGATCGCCACCTCTCGCATTGGTAAGGCGCGCGCACGTGTATCGTCCTCGCTTCCCTACGCCAATGCAATCACCCGAGCCGTTTCTGCAGTGGCATCGCAGTCCGAGATCGATCACCCGCTCACCACGGAACCGGAGCAGATCCGCCGTGCGGCGGTCCTGATCATGACCTCGGACCGTGGTCTGGCCGGTTCGTACTCGGCTACGGTGCTCAAGCAGGCCGAGTCCCTGATGGAACTGCTGCGTGAAGAGGGCAAAGAGGTCAAGCCCTACCTGGTCGGCAGGAAGGCGCAGGCTTACTTCGACTTCCGCGGCCGGCCGTACGAACAGGTCTGGACGGGCGGTACCGACGCTCCGGAGTTTGAGACGGCACGGGAAATCGGTCGCGTTCTGCTCGAGCAGTTCAACACCGACTACGACGACGGCGGCGTTGACGAGATCCACGTCGTGTACACACGCTTCCGATCCATGGTCACCCAGGAACCAACCGTCATCCGGTTGCTGCCGCTTGAGGTTGTCGAGGAAGAGGCGGCGACGGAGTCAGACCTGCTGCCGCTGTATGAGTACGAGCCGGAGCCTGAGAGGGTTCTCGATGCTTTGCTTCCGCGGTACATCGAGTCACGCATCTTTGCGGCACTGCTCCAGGCCGCTGCGAGTGAGCTCGCGGCGCGGCAACGGGCGATGAAGTCCGCTGGAGACAATGCAACCGAGCTCATCAAGAAGTACACGCGCCTTCGCAACACCGCCCGCCAGGCGGAAATCACGCAGGAGCTGTCCGAGATCGTTGCCGGAGCTGACGCGCTCAACGCGTCCTAACCGGCCTGGGTCTCACGGCTCGGCACGAAGCTGTTTCCAGCGATACAGGTTCGTGCCACGCACTACCATTAGCACCACGCCATCTACCGAATGAAGTGAGAGAGATGACTGCCCAGACTGTTGAGAACAGTACGGACTCAGTTGCCCCCGGAGCCACTGGCCGGATTGCCCGTGTCATCGGCCCGGTTGTCGACGTTGAGTTCCCGGCTGACGCAATTCCCGCGATCTACAACGCGCTGACCACTGAGATCACTCTCAACGGCCAGACGCACACCATCACTTTCGAGACCTCGCAGCACCTGGGCGACAACCTGGTCCGCGCTATCTCCCTGCAGGCAACCGACGGCCTTGTCCGCGGAACCATCGTCCAGGACACCGGAGAAGCAATCTCCGTGCCTGTCGGCGACGGTGTGAAGGGACACATCTTCAACGTGCTGGGCAAGCCCCTGGACGTAGAGGAATCAGCACTCGAGATCACCGAGCGCTGGCCGATCCACCGCAAGGCTCCTTCCTTCGCCTCCCTTGAGGGTTCGACGGAAATGCTTGAGACCGGAATCAAAAGCATCGACCTCCTTACCCCTTACATCAAGGGTGGAAAGATCGGCCTGTTCGGTGGCGCCGGCGTTGGCAAGACGGTTCTGATCCAGGAAATGATCACCCGTGTGGCCCGTAACTTCGGTGGTACCTCGGTATTCGCCGGTGTTGGAGAGCGTACTCGTGAGGGTAACGATCTTTGGGTTGAGATGGAGGAAGCCGGGGTTCTGAAGGACACCGCGCTTGTGTTCGGCCAGATGGACGAGCCGCCGGGAACGCGTCTTCGCGTGGCGCTGTCGGCCCTTACGATGGCGGAGTACTTCCGCGATGTGCAGAAGCAGGATGTGCTGTTGTTCATTGACAACATCTTCCGCTTCACACAGGCAGGGTCCGAGGTGTCGACGCTGCTTGGCCGTATGCCCTCCGCCGTGGGCTACCAACCCAACCTTGCCGATGAGATGGGCCTGCTGCAGGAGCGCATCACCTCGACTAAGGGTCACTCGATCACCTCGATGCAGGCGATCTACGTCCCTGCTGACGACTACACCGACCCGGCTCCGGCAACAACCTTCGCGCACCTGGACGCGACCACGGAGCTCTCGCGTGAGATCGCTTCGCGTGGTCTGTACCCGGCAATCGACCCGCTCACGTCGACCTCGCGCATCCTCGATCCGCAGTACATCGGCCACGATCACTACAACACCGCCGTGCGCGTGAAGCAGATCCTGCAGAAGAACAAGGAACTGCAGGACATCATCGCGATCCTGGGTGTTGACGAGTTGTCCGAAGAGGACAAGATCGTTGTCTCGCGGGCCCGCCGCATCCAGCAGTTCCTGTCGCAGAACACCTACACGGCAAAGCAGTTCACCGGTGTTGAAGGTTCGACCGTCAGTATCAAGGACACCATCGAGGGCTTCACGGCGATTTGCAACGGCGACCTCGACCACATTGCCGAGCAGGCGTTCTTCAACATCGGCGGTCTCGATGATGTCGAGCGGAACTGGGCGCGCATCCAAGAGCAGAGCGGAAAGTAAGGCCCCATGGCTGAGCTCGAAGTTGAAATCGTGGCAGCGGACCACTTCGTGTGGTCCGGTGCAGCGAGCATGGTCAAGGCCCGTACGGCCGACGGTGAGATCGGGATCCTTCCCGGGCATTCCCCCGTGCTTGCGATCCTCGCCGAGGGCGAGCTCGCAATCCAGCCGGTATCCGGTGAGCGTGTAACCGTTGGCGTAGACGGCGGGTTCTTCTCGGTCGACAGCAATCGAGTGGTGATAGTCGCCGACAATGCCAGGATTGGCGGCGCCGTAACCGCAGACGCGAAGTAGCAGTATCGCGATGAACGGCATCAGTATCGCGTTCATCACCCTCGCGGTGCTCTTTGCCCTGATCGTGCTTCTCATCGGTGCCTTCTGCCTGCGCCGCTATCAGCTACGAAGCGCACTCGGAACCTTCGACGCCTCCATCTGCCTCCCGCCCGCGGGATGGCGGATGGGGGTTTGTCGTTATACGGACATGCACCTTGAGTGGCTGCGCCTGATGTCACTCAGTCCGAGACCCCGTCACCGCTACCTGAGAAGCTCTATTGAACTCAAAGGGTGGCGTCAACCGACGGAAGCGGAAAAGTCCAGGATTCAACCTGGGGCGATCGTGGTCACGCTCACCTATGAGGGCGAGGAATTGTTACTGGCGATGAAGTTTGACGTTTACGCTGGACTTTCGTCCTGGCTGGAAGCCGGCCCCGTCATAGGGATCGGTACGTGGCGTTGAAGTCTTGAGGATGCCGAACTCTTGAGGATTCGGCACGGCAATAGGCAGGGCCCCTGCGTGAGCGGGGGCCCTGCCTATTGCATTGAAGAAACCGGATTAGAGTGCAGTCACTCCAGTAGCCTGCGGGCCCTTGGCGCCCTGCCCGATTTCGAACTGGACGCGCTGGTTCTCATCCAGCGTGCGAAATCCACCCGTCTGGATCTCGGAGTAGTGAACAAAAACATCGCCCTCAGAGTCGTCCGGCGTGATAAAGCCGAAGCCCTTCTCAGCGTTGAACCACTTGACGGTTCCCTGTGCCATCTATATTTCTCCTCATAATGAAACATTCTTGGCCGGCACACCGCGTGCCGCCCGGGAGTTACTCCGCGGGAATTCCGTCCTGGCCAAGTGAACCTTGTCATTCGGGGAGCTCCACGCTCGCAACTTGTCTTGCGAGCATGAAAAACACGTACACAAAGACTGCAATAAGCATCACATAGGGCCATGGACTGGTCAACGGAGAATCAGAGGATTAAACGAATTGTTAAGGACAAGTTCGAATAGTTAGTCATTCGACAATTATGTAACCGGTTCAATCCATTGTCCGTGGCGCATCACGGATTGCAGCCCGAGTTCCGGGGTGGTGATGACCAGGTCCGCGCGAAGCCCTTTCCGCAGGGCTCCAAGCTCATCGGAAAGACCGAGAATACCGGCGGGCACGGAGGTAGCTGAGTGTACGGCCCCGGCTAGCTCGACGCCGGCCCGGACCGTCCTGCGCACTATATCGAGCAGGGTGGCTGTCCCGCCGGCGAGGCTGCCGGTCCTGTCCAGCGTCACGACCCCGTCGCTGACCGTGACGGGGGAGGGGCCGAGCTCATACTTTCCGTCCGGCAGCCCGGTTGCGGCCATCGAATCGGTGACCAGACAGACATTGTCCGCTCCCACTAGCCCGAACACTGACCGAACAGTATCCGGCGCCAAATGGTGATTGTCAGCGATCAATTCGACAACGGCGTTACCTGCCGCTGCGGTCTGCAGGCAGACCAGTGCCGGGCCGGGCGAGCGGTGATGGATCGGAGGCATTCCGTTGAACAGATGAGTGACGGTTGGCCGGCCATTGAGTCCCGCTGACGCCATCCTCTGATGAGCGAGGGCCAGCGAGGACGCAGCCGTGGCCGAGTCGGAGTCGGTGTGACCGAGCGAAGGCGTGACTCCGTGACTGGCCAGCAGTTCGATGAGCTCATCGGCCCCGGGGCGTTCGGGCGCGTAGGTCATCGTCTTGAGCCGGCCCTGTGCCGCCTCGAGCAACCGCAGTACATCGACAGCGTTAGGGTCGAGAATGTAATCAGGATTCTGGGCGCCGCAACGGGCCTCGGAAACAAACGGTCCCTCCGCATGAATTCCTGCGATAACACCAGTCTCAGCAAGCGTGGCGAGCTTGGCGAACGCGGCTTCTATCTCGTCGAGCGGTGCTGTCATTGTGCTGGCGAGCAGCGTTGTGGTGCCACTGGCGTGAAGGAACTCGACCGCCGCGCGGCACTCCTCCACAGAGGCTGCTGAAAAGTCCGAGCCAAACGCCCCATGGCAGTGAACGTCGACAAGTCCGGGAAGGATCAGGCTTTCGGGCGAAACATCGGGAACCAGCGAGGCATCAGACGCAGGCCGGTATTCCCCAGCAGGACCGGCGTACGTAATCCGGCCGTTCGCGAAGGCGAGGACGCCGTCGTCGACAATGGTCCTGTCCTGCACCAGTCGTGCCCGGACATACTCCTCCACCCCAGCGATTTCTGTCATCTGCCGATTCTATGTGCCGCTGCACCGGCACAACGGTGCCACGTCCCGGCGTGACGTCAGAAGAGGCGCGAATCGACGTCGTCGACCCCGCGCATCGCGAATCGACGTCGTCGACCCCGCGCATCGCGTCATAGTCGAGGGTAAGACAGTCGATTCCGCGGTCCTGGGCAAGAACCCGCGCCTGCGGCTTAATCTGCTGTGCCGCGTAGACACCTTTCACCGGCGCCATCAGCGGATCCCGGTTCAGCAGTTCGAGGTAACGCGTCAACTGTTCCACGCCGTCGATGTCGCCGCGGCGCTTGAGCTCGATGGCGACGGTTCGTCCGTGACCGTCCCTGGCGAGGATGTCGACCGGACCGATCGCCGTCATGTACTCCCTGCGGATCAGCGAGTAGCCGTCCCCGAGGAGAGTGATCTGCTCTGCGAGCAGCCTCTGTAGATCGGCCTCCACTCCGTCCTTGACCAGGCCCGGGTCCACGCCCAGGTCATGGGAGCTCTCGTGCATGAGTTCATGGATGCTGATGACCAATCGATCATCGCTTTTGGCGTGCTGAACGTTCCACGTCTGCATCACTCCGAGCTCAGCGTCTTCCGGCGCAGGTTCGATGATCCGCAGGGTTGCAGGCGGACTCATCCAGTTCAGGGGTTTATAGGAGCCGCCGTCGGAATGGACCAGCACCGAACCGTCGGCCTTCACCAGCAGGAGCCGGGTGGCGAGCGGAAGATGGGCTCGAAGGCGTCCGATGTAATCGACGGAACAGCGGGCAATGACTAAACGCACCCCACGCACTTTACCGGCCCGGAGGCCATTTTCGGTTCAGGAGCACCGCGGTGCAGACTAAAGGCATGCCCCGATCCAATCAGCCCCGGAAGTCGCGGGGCCAACCCCGTCGCAAATGGGGCGAGGCGCCCGAACTGGACCTGGAACGCGCACGTGGCGGCCTTCCGACGAGGGAGAGCGGTCCGGATGGGGTCTGGTCGGTACGGCGGATCACTGAACGCAATGCGGCGAAGCATTATCTGTGCCCGGGGTGCCACCGCGATATCCCGCCCGGAGTAGCCCACCTCGTGGCGTGGCAGGAAGACTCACTGTTCGGCGCCGAAAGCGCGCTAGCCGATCGGCGGCACTGGCACGTGACCTGCTGGAGGACGCGACGGTCCGGCTGACGTTGCGCCGGTATGCCCTGCGCATGCGCTCGGTAGACTGTTCCCGATGACCAGCACAGCCCCCGCATACGAGTACGCCGACAGCGCCGAACCGACCCAGATCCGGGCGGGCACAGTTCTCCCCGCCTCACGCCGGAACATCGAGCTCACTACGGCCGATGGACGCCGGCTCGTCGGTGAATTCGCTGCTCCGGAGGGCAGGACGCCGACGGCGACGCTCGTGACCCTGCATCCCCTACCGACCGCTGGTGGGTTCATGGACTCGCATGTGTACCGCAAGGCGTCTTTCCGGCTGCCCGCGTTGGCTGATATTGCCGTCCTGCGCTTCAACACGCGGGGTACCTGTTCGCCACGCGGGTGCAGCGAGGGCGAGTTCGACGGCGGCGGCGCCGAACACCACGACCTCGAAGCCGCCGTGCGGTGGGTGGTCGAAGAGGGGCTGACCAATGTCTGGCTGGTCGGCTGGAGTTTCGGCACCGAGTTGTGCCTGAAGTATGGAGCGCGGGAACCGGTCGCCGAATACATTGAGGGCGCGGTCCTGCTTTCGCCCCCGCTACACCGTGCGGACGAGGCGGACCTCGACTCCTGGGCCGCCGCGGGGTTGCCGCTGCGCGTCCTCGTACCGGAACACGACGACTACCTGCAGCCCGAGGAAGCGGCACAGCGCTTTTCGCGCGTGCCGCAGGCGGAGGTGATCGGCGTCGACGGCGCCAAGCATTTATGGGTGGGGGAAAAGTACGTGAGCCGTGTGCTGGAGGAAATTGCCGGCGTCGTTCTCGGCAAGCCCATCACTCTGCCGAACGAATGGAACGGCCCGACGGCGCGCGCCCAAGACTAACGGGCGAGGGTCCCGGGCCGAGCGAAGCGAGGTTTGGGAGCCCGGTAGTCGCTAACGGGCGAGGGTCCCGGGCCGAGCGAAGCGAGGTTTGGGAGCCCGGTAGTCGCTAACGGGCGAGCGCTGGATCGGCGCGTCGACGGACGAGCTACTGGCTGTCCTGACGCGCGATGAAGACTTCCTTCAGGAGCAGCATCACGGCAGCGGCTGTCGGGATGGCTATCAGTGCCCCGAGCACCCCAAGGAGCGTCCCGCCTGCAATCACGGCGATCACAGCCACTGCACCGGGGACGGCAACGGCTTTCTGCATGATGCGCGGCGAAATGAAGTACGCCTCGAGCTGCAGGTACGCCACGTACATCACCGCGAAGAGCACCGCCGTCTGCCATCCCGCTGTGAGCGCCACCAGGCTCACGAGGACGGCGGCAATCAGCGCACCGACGAGCGGAATGAAGGCGAGCATCGCCACCACGAAGGCCAGCAGGACCGAGAAGGGAACCTGCGCGATCGTCATGAAGATGAACGCGAAGGTCGCGTTCAAAAGCGCTACGCACGCCTGTCCGATGACGTAATTGCCCACGCTGCGGGTTATCTCCTCCGAGAGCCGCTCAACCCGCGGACGGCGGGAACGCGGCGCGAGCCGGTAGGCCCACTTCTTCATTCCCGGCAGGGAAGCGAGGAAGTAGAGGGTCAGCACGAGGATGATGAGCACGCCGAACAGGCTGTTGAGGATGACCGTGCCGACCCCGAGCACGCCGCCGAAGATGCCACCCACGGCCTCCGAGTTCGCGAAGAACCGGTTGACCTCCTCCGTAACGCGCTCGCGCACCTCGAATTGTTGATCGATGTTGCGGAAGAACTCGGAATTGAGGAAGTCACGAATGTACCCGGGTGCCCGCTCGACCAGTTGGGTGGTCTGGGAGACGATCGTCGGAATCAGGGTGGCGAAGAAAGCCGCAATGATGCCCGCGAGCAGCAGCAGCGCGACGGTGATCCCGGCAGGACGGGGAACATGGCGTTTCTCCAGCCACCGCACAATGGGGTCCAGGCCGAGCGCGATGAACAGCGCAGCCCCGATCCAGACGAGCAATTGTCCGACGTTCGTGATCATGAAGTACGCCAGGAGCGCCAGGCCCGCACCGACGCTGGCCATGAAGCCGAAGTGGATGGGGTGCTGGCGCATTGAACGCGGTTGCGCTCCACCGAACTTCAGCCGGTCATCGCTGATACTTACCGATTCGTCAACCGGAACGTCACCGTTGCGTTCTGGCGGGAACTCGAACCTGGGGCGGGGTTGGGCAACGGGAACAACGCGGCGAAGACGTGCCATAGCGAAGCCGAGGCCCCGCTTGCGCACCTCGACCCGGGGCGCGGCAACGCTGGCTTCGGACGAGTCCGTCGCCTGGTTCACCGACGACGCCGGACGGGGCAGAGGCTCACCGATCGGCACCTCTTTGTGTTCGCTCACCCTGTGATTCCGCTTTCGCTCGCGTAATGGTGCGCGCGGCACCGGTTCCATGACTAGCGAAACACTAACAGGAGCATCTGCACCACAGGGGAAACTTCGTCCTCCTGTTGCGCGTTGGAAATGTGGCCCCAGAATGGAAATACCGCGTACAGGCGGCGTTGAGGCATGTTCGTTACCATGGGGTCCAGTTGTTCTGCCCGTTGTCGGGCGTTCTTCCAAACCCAACGATAGGTTCTTTAGTGCGCTTCCCAATTGCTGCTCCCGTCATGGTGATCGGCGCCCTGCTGGTCCTGCTGGGCATTGGCCAGCTCACCTGGTGGGCGCCGCCGGAGACAGTGACGGTTTCCGTTCCACAGGATGTCCAGAGCGGTCCCGTAACCGTCATCGACGCCGGAGCCAAGGCACCGGACGCCGACGAAGTGGACATTACGGTTGAATCGGAGGGTCCCTTCACCCTCGCGGTGGGCCGGGCGAACGACGTCGACGCCTGGGTGGGTGGCGCCGCGCACCTGGCCGTGACCGGAGTGGGCGAAGATGAACTGTTGACTGAGTTCACCGACGGCGAAGAAACCGTGCCTAATCCCAGCGGCGCTGATCTCTGGACAAGTGAGGAGACGGCCGAGGGCAGCCTCACGCACCGTTGGCTGAACCCCGGCGAGGGGGAGTGGTCCATTCTCATCGCGGCAGACGGTGAGGCTCCGGCACCGACTGCGATTTCCATTACGAGTCCAAACGACACAGCCACCCCTTGGGCGGTCCCGCTGATGATTATCGGAGCCCTCCTGCTGGTGTTGGGCATCGCCGTCGCGTTCATCAAGCCCGGGGGAGGGCGACGACGGCCGGCTACCGTCGGTTCGCGAGCCCATGCCAGAGCGCAGAACCGCCGCCGCGACTCCAGGCGTACTTTCGCTAAGCTGCCGGCCCGTAGACCCCTGGCCCTGGCTTTTGCGGTCGTGCTCGGACTGTCGGGGAGCGGGATCGCACACGCCGCGGAAACTGCGACTCCCGCGCCGTCCGCCACCGAAGCAGCCGAGACAGCCGAGACAGCCGAGACACCTGAAGATGCCGGGACCGGGGGCGCGGCCGAATACCCGGTGGTCCTCGAAAATCAACTGAACCGCATCCTCGAGTCTGTCGCGACCACGGTCGCCGAAGCTGACGCCGCCGCGGATGCCACCCTGCTCGAACCCCGCGTCGCCGGAGCAGCCGCCACGCTGCGGGGAGCGAACTATTCGGTGCGTTCACAGGCCGACGACGTAACGGCTCCAACGCCGGTAGCCGCAGAACCGGTACTGACCAGCATGATCCCGACCGGGAACGAATGGCCGCGCACCGTCGTTGCGCTGACCCAGGGCGAATCGAACCCCGTGCCGCAGGCATTGGTGCTTGTCCAGGAAGACCCGCGGTCCAACTATCGGATGACCTCGTCGATCCAGATGCTTCCGGGCACAACGTTCCCCACCAAGGGATCACCTGAGGGTCTCGAGGAATTGCCTGTCGATGAAGCCGGCAGCCTTGCGGTATCTCCGCAGGACGCCGTTTCAGCGATCGCCAACTACCTCACCAACCCCGACGGGGACAACGCGGAGACGTTCGAACCGAACTCATTCGCCGACGCCATTACGTCCTTCCAGTCCGATGTGGTGGCAGATGCTGGGAATGACTCCGCTGAGATCACGTTCACCCACGAGGCAGCCCCGGAGAATACGCGGGCGATTTCCACCGGCGACGGCGGTGCGATGGTCTTCGGTTACCTCAACCACACCTACAGCAGTGTTCCCGAAGGGCCGGGAGACTCGATTGCGCTTGACGGAACGGTCTACGAGACCCTGACCGGAGAGAACTCCACAGAGGAGGGGATAGATGTCCGCTACGGTGAAGCCGTGATGATGCATGTTCCTGCCGCTGACAGCGAAGAGCGAATCACCGTGATCGGCGCTGCCCAGCAACTGCTCTCGGCGGAGCTGCGCTAAGCCTGCCATCCGCACTTATTGATCCAGTAATAAGGTGAAACCATGACTATCCCAAACTCCCCGGGCGGCGCGGCGCCGTCGTCGATGAATCTGCGCGGCGCTGTGGATCTGTCCGCGCTCAAGGCACGCGCGCAGTCGAAGGGTGCGCAGGATTCCGGCACCGAAGCGCCCGGCGGCGCTTCTGGTGCAGGTGAAACCGCCAGCCCGTATATTGTCGATGTCACCGAGCAGGTGTTCCCGCAGCTCGTCCAGCTTTCGGCCCAGGTCCCGGTGATTGTGGCGCTCGGCGCGTCCTGGAGCGACCAGTCCTCGCAGGTCATTTCCGTCCTCGAAACGATCGCTGTGGAGCAGGCCGGCTCGGTTCTGCTCGCCCGTGTGGACTTCGATTCCCAGCCCGGAATTGCGCAGGCGTTCCAGGCTCAGGGCGTCCCTACCGTCGTCGCCGTGCTCAAGGGCCAGCCGGTACCCCTTTTCGAGGGTCCGCTCGCGGAAGCTCAGATTCGGTCCTACGTGGACGAGCTGCTGAAGGTGGCGCAGGCAAACGGGGTCACGGGCTCGCTCAATGACGCACCGGAGAACGGAGCTGCGCCTGAGGAAGAGCCCTCCGAAGCTCCGCTGCCGCCGCTCCACCAGGAAGCGTTCGATGCCATCGAGTCCGGCGACTACGCCGCTGCGGCAGCAGCTTACCGGAAGGCGCTGGCCGAACAGCCGTCCGACGCCGACGCGAAGGCCGGCCTTGCACAGGTGGAACTGATGCAGCGCCTCGAAAATGCTGATGGTACGGCGCTGCGCGGTGCCGCAGCCGAGTCCCCCGAGTCGGTGGAAGCGCAGTTGGCGGTCGCGGATCTCGATCTCTCGGGAGGGCACGTCGAGGACGCCTTCAGCAGGCTCACGGGATTCATCGCCCGTTCCGCCGGCGAAGACCGTGAAGCTGCCCGTCTTCGCCTTCTGGCGTTGTTCGACATCGTGGGCCCCAGCGACCCGCGGGTAGTGAAGGCGCGCAGCGCGCTCGCGAGGGCACTTTTCTAAAGATCAGGGGACGGGTTTTAGTCCTTTCGGATGAGGAACCTGTGCTGGCTCAGTTGCTAGCGTGGAATCATGACTTCCCAACCTGTTGCGCCAGATTCGTCCGACCGGGACACAGTGGCGGGCCGGTCCGCGCTCGCACTGCGCGGCCTCGCCAAACGCTTCGGTGACAAGATTGCGGTCAACGGCATCGACCTGGACGTTCCGGTAGGTTCCTTCTACGGGCTTGTGGGACCAAACGGAGCAGGAAAAACCACCACGCTGTCAATGGCCACGGGTCTTCTTCGTCCCGAAAACGGGCAGGCGTGGGTGCACGGCGTCGACGTCTGGCAGAACCCGCTCAAGGCGAAGAAGCTGATGGGCATCCTGCCGGACGGCGTGCGGCTCTTCGACCGACTCACGGGGGAGCAACTGGTCACCTATGCGGGACTGCTGCGCGGAATGGACCGCGAGGAGGTGACTTCCAGGGTAGGTGACCTGTTGCGTGCGCTCGATCTGACCAACGACGCCGGCACCCTGGTGGTCGATTACTCGGCAGGCATGACCAAGAAGATTGCTCTGGCGTCCGCGCTCATCCACGCGCCGCGTCTTCTGGTCCTGGATGAACCGTTCGAGTCGGTGGACCCGGTATCTGCCGCGAACATCCGCGACATCCTGTCGAGTTATGTCGCCTCCGGCGGAACCGTTATCGTCTCAAGCCACGTCATGGACCTGGTGCAGCGCATGTGCGACCACGTCGCCGTGATCGCGGCGGGGACAGTGCTCGCCGCCGGAACAGTGGATGCCGTCCGTGGAGAAGCCAGCCTTGAGGACCGCTTCGTTGAACTGGTCGGCGGCAGGAACACCGCGGAGGGGTTGGCATGGTTGCGCACCTTGTAAGGCTCAAACTCACACTGCTGCGGAACTCACTGAAGCGCAGCACCTGGCAGCTTGTCGGGGTGATCCTCGGAAGTCTCTACGGCCTCGGACTGCTGGGTCTCGTGGTGGCGGGCCTGATCGCCCTGGGGTCCGCGGACCCCGAACTCGTGCGCACCGTCGTCGTCATCGGGGGTTCGGTCACTGTGCTTGGGTGGCTCGTGATCCCGCTGGTGGCCGCCGGCGTCGACATGACGCTGGATCCGGCACGCTTCGTGACCTTCGCGGTACCGATGCGCCAGCTGATTGCCGGGCTGACCATCGGGGCAGTGGTCGGTATCCCCGGGGTGGTCACCCTGATCGCTTCGCTGACACTGGTCGCCACCTGGATCCGCTTTCCGCTTGCTGCGCTGGCAGCGGCGGTGTGCGCAGTGGGCGCGGTTCTTCTGTGCATTGTCGGATCGCGGCTGGTGACAACTGCGGGTACCGCGCTTGCGTCTTCGCGCAAGTTCAAGGACCTCAGCTCGACCGTCGCCATCATTCCGCTAATCCTTCTCGGCCCGATCATTGCTGGAATTACCGCCGGATTCCAAAGCTCGCCGGGCTTCGCCGGACAACTGGCGGATGTTCTTGCCTGGACACCGCTTGGAGTCTTCTGGGCAGTTCCGGCGGACATTGCAGCGGGAAACGTGCCACTGGCGCTCGGAAGGTTCGTGATGGGGGTGCTGACCATCGCCGTGCTGGGCTGGCTGTGGCAGAAGAGCCTCAGCCATGCACTGGTGACGCCAGCCTTCAACTCCGTGTCGCGAAAGGGTGCCGGCAATCTCGGGTTGTTCGCGCGCTTCCCCGCTACGCCGACCGGCGCGGTCGCAGCCCGCGCCCTGATCTACTGGGTGCGCGATCCGCGCTACGCGGCGTCTGTGGTTATCGTGCCGCTGCTGCCGATCATCCTGTGGTTCGTCAACCGCGAGTCCGGCGACTTGACGCTGCTCACCTATGTGGGTCCGCTCACCGCGTTCCTGCTGGCCTGGTCGATCTCCGCTGACATCTCCTACGACAACACCGCATTCTGGACTCACCTTTCCACAGGTG
Organism: Arthrobacter pigmenti; assembly: GCF_011927905.1. NCBI lineage: Bacteria > Bacillati > Actinomycetota > Actinomycetes > Micrococcales > Micrococcaceae > Arthrobacter > Arthrobacter pigmenti. The sequence goes on along the minus strand of NZ_JAATJL010000001.1, from coordinate 2,048,639 downwards.
TCAGCGGCAAGGCAGACCGCGCGGGAAGGGTGCTTGCGCTCGGCGTGTTCGCTTTGCCGGTGACCATCGTGTTCACCGTGGTGCCACTCTGGCTGAACGGATCGCTGCAGGACCTGCCGATGATGCTGGGGCTGAGCATGGGCGCGCTCCTGACCGGCGCGGGGCTTTCAAGCGTTGTATCGGCGAGATACACCTACAACGTTCCCCTGCCCGGCGAGAGCGCATTCAAGACTCCGCCCGGCACCAGCTTCTCTATGTTCACCATTCAGATGCTGGGCTGGATGGTGTTGCTTCTGCTTTTGCTCCCCGAGATCGCACTCACCATTGCTTACGTCGTCTCCGGCCATGCGGTGTATGGCTGGCTGACCCTTGCGGCAGGGCTCCTGCTGGGTACAACGGCGTTGATTCTGGGCATCCGGATCGGTGGGAAGTGGTATGACCGGCGGGGGCCCGAACTGCTTCAGGCCGTGAGCGTGAACAAGTGAGCTGCACCGCCTTGGACTGCCCACCGGCAGTAGGATGGACCCTATGAGCACGCCAGCAGATCCTTTTGACGACAGCCCGCACGGAATGCCCGGAGACTCTGGGACCTCCACGGCAACGATCGAACGCGAGGAACTTCGCGAGGAGGTCGAGCCAGGCGACCGGGAGCGGTTTGCGCACTATGTGCGCAAGGAAAAGATCATGGAATCTGCGCTCTCCGGCGAGCCGGTCATAGCCCTTTGTGGGAAGGTGTGGACACCCGGGCGCGATCCACAGAAGTTCCCCGTCTGCCCCGAGTGCAAGGAAATCTATAACTCCATGCGTTCCGGAGACGATTCCTAGAACCAACTTGTTCCGGCTTCCGCTGAGCCATGAGCCCAGCGGAAGCCTTTCTTGCCGATGGGGTAAGCCATGCCTGCACGGGACGCTCCACCGCGCGGCGGAGCAATGTCCGCCCCGCTGCGGTCATTGACCGTCGGCGTCATCGCCATCATCACGTGTGCCGCCTTCGAGGCTATGGCGGTGGTCACGGCGATGCCGTCCGTGGCGTCGGAACTGAACGGTGTGGCCAGTTACGGTCTGGCGTTTTCGATGTACCTCACGGCCTCGCTGTTGGGCAGCGTGTTGGGTGGATCGTGGTGCGACCGGCGGGGCCCGCGCCCGGCCCTCGCCGTCGGCATGGGCCTGATGGTCCTCGGGCTGCTGATCTCCGGCAGCGCACCGGTGTTCTGGCTGATGACTTCCGGCCGCGCCGTCTCGGGACTGGGCGGCGGTTTCATGATCGTTGCCGTGTACGTGATCATCGCTCAGGCGTATCCCCAACGGATGCAGCCTGTGGTCTTCGGCTGGCTTGCTGCCGCATGGGTGGTCCCTTCCCTGATCGGACCGTACCTTGCGGGCATCCTTGCGGAGGAGGCGAGCTGGCGGTGGGTCTTCCTGGGCGTGGCACCGGTTGTTCTCGCAGCCTTTCTGCTGGTGTGGCCTCGTACCGCGCGCCTGAAAGCTCCGGGACCGAGAAGAGCGCTTGACGCCGCCGCGCGCCGAAGCGCCGTGACGGGCGTACTGCTGGCGGGGGGCGTGTTCGCGGCGCAGTTCGGCCTGACCCGGGTTGCAGCATCGGGATTTTCGGATCCGGTCTCCGGATGGCTCTACGTACTTCTCAGCATCGCGGGCATGGTTGCTGCGGCGGCAAGTCTTCCCCGGCTCCTGCCACACGGTACCTTGCGCCTTGCGCGCGGACTGCCGAGCGTCATTGCCACCCGGGGCCTGCTCACCGTGGCCTTCTTCGGCGCCGAGGCATTCATCCCCCTCATGCTGGTTTCCGCCCGCGGACTGGACGCCTCCACGGCAGGCCTGACTCTCAGCGCCGCTGCCATCGGCTGGAGTGCGGGCTCGTTCATGCAGGCGAGGGTCACCTTCCGACGGCAGTGGCTGCTGGTGATCGGATCCTCGCTGCTGTCCGTCAGCATCGGGTCTCTGGCGCTGACGGCGTTGGACGGCGTGCCGTTCTGGGCGTTGGTGGTTGTGTGGAGCGCAGCCGGTTTCGCCATGGGCCTCACTCTCTCCAGCACCTCGGTGTTGGTTTTGAAACTTTCCAAGCCGGAGGAACAGGGACGGAACTCGGCTGCGCTTCAGCTCTCCGACCAGCTCGGCGGCGTGATCGGAACGGCGGGCGCCGGGGCATTGTTCGCGCTGCTCCGGGACCCTGCGGACCCCGATCAGGTGCCCGTCTTTGTTGCAATCTGGTTGGCTCTGTGTGTGTTCGCGGTTGTCGGTATAGTGGCCGGGTTGAGGGCTGCGCAGGGTGACCGGGCTGCCCTCCCAGCAGGTGTAGCCGAGCCGCGAAAGGTGTAAGTCCACACAAGTGAGCAACAACGCACTGTTCGGCACCGCGCCGGCCCTGCCGCCCGCCTATCCGGAGCGCGCTGCGTGGGGTACAGCACCCAAGCTCCGCCAATGGCAGGAGGAAGCGCTCGCCAAGTATTTCGCCGATTCTCCGCAGGACTTCCTGGCCGTCGCCACGCCGGGTGCGGGCAAGACAACGTTCGCATTGCGCGTTGCCACGGAACTGGTGGAACGGCGCATCGTCAACCGCATTGTCGTGGTCGCTCCCACGGACCACCTCAAGCGGCAATGGTCGGATGCTGCCGCGCGCGTCGGACTATCCATCGACCCCAACTTCCGCAACGCGGACGGCCGCCACGGTCAGGGGTTCATCGGCGTCGCGGTGACCTATGCGCAGGTCGCGAGCAAGCCGATGCTCCACCGCGCGAAGACCGAGGCCGCCAAAACACTGGTAATCCTCGATGAGATCCACCACGGCGGCGACGCTCTGTCCTGGGGCGACGGTATCCGGGAGGCTTTCGAGCCGGCCACCCGGCGCCTTGCGCTGACCGGTACGCCGTTCCGTTCCGACACTGCGGCAATCCCCTTCGTGGAGTACGCCGAAGACGCCGACGGTATTCGTCGCTCCCGTTCCGACTACACGTACGGGTACGGCGACGCGTTGCGCGACCACGTGGTCCGTCCGGTCATCTTCATGGCGTACTCCGGCCAGATGCGCTGGCGCACCAGTGCCGGCGAGGAGATGGCCGCCTCACTCGGAGAAGCCGCGGTGACCAAGGACATCACAGCCCAGGCCTGGCGGACCGCACTGAACCCGAACGGCGAATGGATTCCTGCGGTGCTCGCGGCGGCGGACCGTCGATTGACGGAGGTCCGGCGCACGGTTCCGGACGCGGGCGGCCTGGTCATCGCGACAGACCATGAGGACGCCCGCGCCTACGCCGGACAGCTGAAGAAGATCACCGGGGAATCGCCCACCGTCATCCTTTCCGATGATGCCAAGGCATCGGGGAAGATTGAGGACTTCTCCGCGTCCGAGACCCGCTGGATGGTGGCGGTCCGCATGGTGTCAGAAGGCGTTGACGTGCCGCGCCTGGCCGTCGGCGTGTACGCGACCTCGACGGCCACGCCGCTGTTCTTCGCGCAGGCGGTAGGGCGTTTCGTTCGTGCGCGCCGGCGCGGAGAAACGGCGTCGGTCTTCCTGCCGTCCGTGCCGAACCTCATGCTGCTGGCCAACCAGCTGGAGGTCGAGCGTGACCACGCATTGGATCGGCCGGATAACAACGAAGACGGCCTCGCACCGGAAGAGGCGCTCATGGAGGCGGCCAACCGTGAAGAGAAGGCCTCCGATGAGCTGACGAAGCAGAAGTTCGAGGCCCTAGAGTCGCAGGCGGCCTTCGACCGAGTCCTGTTCGACGGCGGTGAGTTCGGCACGGGCGGTGAGATGGGCAGCGAGGAGGAACTGGACTTCCTCGGAATTCCCGGCCTGCTGGACGCCGACCAGGTGGGCGTGCTTCTTCGCCAGCGGCAGCAGGAGCAACAATCACGACGCCGGCCAGCTCAGTCAGGCTCCGTGGCGCAGGAACCCGCAGCGCCCGCCGTCGTCGACCACCGGCAACTCACTGAACTGCGCGGCCAGCTGGCGAAGAATGTCGCGGCGTGGTCGGCGCGCTCAGGCATGCCGCATGGAGTTGTCCATACCGAGTTGCGGAAGGCGTGCGGAGGTCCGGCGGTTGCCCAAGCCAATGAGGAACAGTTGCAGCGGCGGTTGAAGAAGCTGCAGGACTGGTTCATTGGCCGTACCTGAGGACAGCTGAGCTACCTGGATGTCAACCGGCGGGACTCCGTGTCAATCGACCAGTTCGACGCCGGCACCTTCCAGTTCCACCAGTACCTCACCCAGGCGATCCGGGTGGACGGGACGGGTGTATTCCACCAGCACTGAGGTTGAGTAACCGGCGCCGACGGCGTCGAGCGCAGTGGCCCGGACGCAGTAATCTGCCGCAAGGCCTGCAATGACCACCTCGTCGACTTCGCGGTCGCGCAGCCAGTCATCCAACGAGACGGCGTCGTCCGGCAGGGCTGCCGGCACCGCCGTCAGCTTCTGCTCGCCAGTGGGCACTTGGTCCTCGGGTGCGAGCACGCCCTCGAAGCCGGAATAGGCAGCTTCATACTGCCCTTTCCGGAATACCGCGTCGAAACTCTCGGTGTCGAGGTCGGGGTGGAACAGTGAACCCGCCTGCTCAGCGACACAGTGAACCGGCCAGGAGTCCACATAGTCGGGCTCGTCCGAGAAGTGGGAACCCGGGTCGATGTGCCAGTCCTGAGTGGCGATGATGTAGTCGTAGTGGTCAGCTTCGGCGTCGATGTGGTCGCTGAGGGACTGGGAAACTTCAGCGCCGCCGGACACAGGCAGTGACCCGCCCTCGCAGAAATCGTTCTGCACGTCGACAATAATCAGGGCGCGGGTCATGGAAGCTCCTCGAACTCGGTGGGGATGGCGGGTTCACCACGTTGGAGACGCATGACGGAACCGGGGAGTTCCGCCATGGAGTTCCGGTGACGCTCCGCGGCGAGACGGACAGCCTCAGGGCCGGTCCAGTCTTCCAGCACTTCTCCCTCAGCGACGAACTGCTGCAGCAGTGGACGGTCATTGCCGTCGTCGTGCGGTGCACGGCCCACGCCGATCACTTCGGCAACCGCGGTCCCGGACTGGTCCAACCGTCGCAGCGCGTACTTCCGCCCGCCCACGGATGCCTTGTTCGTGGCCGTCTTGGCCACTGAAACGAATGCTCCGTGATCGTCCGTGCGGCTCACCAGCTTGTAGACCATGCCCGCAGTTGGGGCTCCCGAGCCGGTCACCAGGGACGTTCCGACGCCGTAGGAGTCCACCGGCGCCGATGCCAGCAGGCCAATGGCGTATTCGTCAAGGTCCGAGGTGACTACGATGCGCGTCTGGTGGTTGCCGAGATCATCCAGAAGCCGGCGTACCCATCGCGCCTGTTCCACCAGATCGCCGGAATCCAGCCGGACGGCGCCGAGGTCCGGCCCGCCCGCAGCAACGGCATTGCGCACGCCGCGTTCGACGTCGTATGTGTCCACCAGCAGCGAGGTCCCCTTGCCGAGCGCTGCCACCTGGGCGGCGAATGCCTCGGGTTCCGAGTCGTGGAGCAGCGTGAAGGAGTGGGCGGCGGTCCCGACGGTGGGGATGCCGTAGCGTCGCCCGGCCTCCAGGTTCGACGTGCTTGCGAAGCCGCCGATGATCGCGGCCCGTGCCGCAGCCACGGCGGACTCCTCCTGTGTGCGGCGCGACCCCATCTCGATGCACGGCCGGGAGCCGGCGGCACCGGTCATGCGCGAAGCGGCGGAGGCGATGGCGCTGTCGTGGTTCAGGACGGACAACAGGTACGTCTCCAGGATGCACGCCTCCGCGAAACTACCCTCGACAATGAGGATCGGTGAGTGCGGGAAGTACGCCTCGCCCTCTGCGTAGCCCCAGATATTGCCGGTGAACCGGAAACGGGACAGCCAGTCCAGCGTGGCGTCATCGACCACCTCCGCGGCTGCCAGCGCATCCAGCTGGGAGGTTTCGAAGCGGAAGTGCTGCAGCCCCTCAAGCAACCTGCCGGTGCCGGCAACGACGCCGTAGCGCCGCCCCTCAGGAAGCCGACGGGTGAAGACCTCAAACACCGAGGTGCGGTGCGCGGCCCCCGAATGCAGGGCAGCCTGCAGCATGGTCAGCTCGTAGTGGTCGGTGTAAAGCGCGGAGTTGGGATGCTGCCAGGTGCTATGGGGGCTCACACGAAAACTCTAGCCCCGCGTCCGGCCAATGAGTACCGCCGGTTTCATGGTGCTCAGGTCGGGGCAGTTCGCCGACCTACAATGGGGATCATGAGTGTTGGCGTTGTTCCCGAAACCCACCAGCGTGAGGAAACCGACGTTGACCACCTGACGAGTACCGATGTGCCGTGGGTTGTGATTGTGTGGAACGATCCGGTGAACCTCATGAGCTATGTGACGTACGTCTTCCAGACGTACTTCGGTTACAGCGAAGCGAAGGCCCGCACGCTGATGCTCGAGGTTCATGAGCAGGGCCGATCGGTGGTCTCCACCGGCTCCCGCGAACAGGCGGAACGGGATACCGTGGCGATGCATTCATTCGGTTTGTGGGCCACTTTCCAGACAGCGGACACATAGGGAGCTGCACGTGGCGAAGGCATTCAAGGCAACGCGGCGCGGTATTGCCGGTGAATTCGAGGCAGGGGAGCTGAGGCTGTTACGCCGCCTGTTCGACGACGTCGTGCAGCTCCTCGAGCCCGAAGTGCGCGAGAACGAGGATCCGCTGGCGGCTATGGTCGGACTCGATTCAGAGGCCGTCAAGCCTGAAGACAGCGCGGTTGGCCGGCTGCTGCCGGATGCGGTGCGGAACGACGACGCCGAGGCCCTCGAGTTCCGGCGACTCACCGAGCGCTCGCTCAGGGAAGACAAAGTCGGCGCACTGAGGGGAGCCGCGCTGCTGCTGGAGAACCCCCAGGTTCTCCTGAATCCCGAGCAAGCACAGATGCTTGCCCGCGCCTTCAATGACGTGCGGCTGGTCCTGGCGGACCGGCTCCGGATCGAAACGGATGAGGATGCGGCACGTTTGCATGAGATCGCCGATCTGAAGGACGCGGAGGACCTTGAATCCTATCTGGCGCTGGTCTATAACTTCGTGACCTGGTTGCAGGAGGGGCTGATGCAGGCACTCCTGGGCGCAGCTCATCGATGAGGGATGTGACCAAGGACACGCCCTCTCGCTTAGCTAATGGGGGCGGCGCGTCCTATCCTCAAAGGATCATGAGTTCTGCCGCTGCCGACGACGCCGTCTTCCGGACTACGGAGGCGCCGATCGGCATTTTTGATTCCGGCGTGGGTGGTCTGACCGTGGCCCGTGCCGTGATCGATCAGTTGCCGCAGGAGTCCGTTCTCTATGTCGGGGACACCGCCCACGGCCCATACGGGCCGCTTTCCATCGCGCAGGTACGTGCCCACGCGCTCGGAGTGATGGATGAGCTCGTCGATTCCGGCGTCAAACTGTTGGTCATTGCCTGCAACTCCGCATCCGCAGCGGTGTTGCGCGATGCGCGTGAACGCTACACGGCGCGCTACGGCATCCCGGTGATCGAAGTGATCCAGCCCGCGGTCCGGAGAGCGGTCGCGTCGACGCGCACCGGCCGTATAGGAGTCATCGGGACCAGCGCAACCGTCGGCTCGCGCGCATACGAGGACACCTTCGCTGCGGCCCCGCATCTGGAGATAGTTTCCGCGGCGTGCCCGGCATTCGTTGAGTTTGTCGAAGCCGGGATTACCGCCGGCCCGGACCTGCTGGAAACCGCCGCAGGCTATCTTGCGCCCCTGCGTGATGCGGACGTGGACACGCTCGTTCTCGGCTGTACCCACTACCCTCTGCTCACCGGCGTGATTTCCTACGTCATGGGAGATTCCGTCACCCTGGTCTCCAGCGCGGAGGAAACCGCCAAAGACGTATACCGAGCCCTCGTCTCACACGATTTGCTGCGTACGGCCTCCACACCGCCGCGACACCATTTCGTTGCAACCGGCGACGCCGCGAGGTTCGAGGAGCTGGCGCGGCGCTTCCTCGGCCCGGAAGTACTGAGCGTTGAGCACGTTGACCGGGTGGCCGCCCAGTACCCGACAGGCAGCATGGCACGCATCACGCCGGAGATGATCTCCTCGGCGCGAGCGGATGCAGGTCCCGGGACACCCCAGCGATGAAATTGACCATCGTCGGATGCAGCGGCTCCTTTCCCGGCCCGCAGTCACCTGCTTCCTGCTACCTCATTACGGTGCAGGAAGACGGCAAGACCTGGCGGATCCTGCTGGACCTGGGCAATGGCTCACTCGGTGCCCTGCAGCGCTACATGGACCTCAGGGATATTGACGGTATCTTCCTGACCCACCTGCATCCCGACCATTGCATGGACCTTTGCGGGCTCCATGTCGCAGTCCATTGGGACCCGGAAGGATGGAACCAGCCACGTATTCCGGTCTGGGGCCCGGCCGCTACGGCGGACCGCATGGCAACGGCCTATGGCCTGGACCCCGAGCCGGGCATGCACGAGGACTTCGAGTTTCACTCCTGGGCGCCGCGCACGCCCGTGACGCTGGGGCCGTTCACCATTACTCCTTTCCCCGTGCTGCACCCCGTCGAGGAGGCATATGCGCTGCGGGTTGAGGTGACGGATCCCGATGCGCCCGGCGGGAAGCGGATTCTGACCTATTCCGGCGACACGGACGCCTGCGAAGGTTTGCTCGAGGCAGCCGCCGGGTCGAGCATCTTCCTCTGCGAAGCCGCGTTCCACGAAGGCCGCGACGACGCCATCCGCGGCGTGCACCTCACCGGTAAGCGCGCAGGCGACGTAGCCTCAGCTGCCGCTTCCCGGCGTCTGTTGCTCACCCACCTGCCGGTCTGGAATGACGCAGTGCGGACCATGGAGGAAGCCCGGACCAGTTACGCCGGCGACGTCGCCGTGGCGGTAGCCGGCGTCTCCTACGCAGTCTGACCCGGTGTCTCCTTAGCGCCTCCTGAGAAATCGCCCGCCCGAAGCGGCTCTGGCAGACTTGGCGTATGACTTCCGCTTCCTCACAGATTCCTGCGTCAACACGCGCCACTGTCCGTGCTGACGGGCGCGCGCCGGACCAGCTTCGCCCGATCAGCATCACCAGGGGGTGGTCCAACCAGGCCGAGGGCTCAGCCCTGATCGAGTTCGGCAATACCCGGGTGCTGTGCACGGCTTCACTGACCACAGGTGTTCCACGTTGGCTCAAAGGCGAGGGCAAAGGGTGGGTGACGGCCGAGTACGCCATGCTGCCGCGCGCCACCAATACGCGCTCGGACCGCGAATCGGTGAAAGGCCGGATTGGCGGGCGCACCCATGAGATCTCCCGGCTTATCGGCAGGTCGCTGCGCTCCATCATCGATACGCGGGCGCTGGGGGAGAACACCATCGTGCTGGACTGCGACGTACTCCAGGCCGACGGGGGCACCCGCACCGCCGCGATCACCGGAGCCTACGTGGCACTGGCCGAGGCGATCCGCTACGCGAAGGAGCACGGGATCATCGCGCAGTCCGTCCAACCGCTCACGGACACCGTCGCGGCAGTCAGCGTCGGGATCATTGACGGTGTGCCCATGCTGGATCTGCCGTACGTGGAGGACGTGCGCGCTGAGACCGACATGAACGTTGTGGTGACCGGCAGCGGAAGTTTCGTCGAAGTGCAGGGTACTGCCGAGGGCGCACCGTTTGACCGGGCCGAGCTGGACGCACTGCTTGACCTCGCACTCCTAGGCACCGGCCAGCTTGCGCAGATTCAGCGGGACACCCTCGGCGGGAGTGCCGGTGCCTGAGGCAAGGCTCGTCCTGGCTACGCGAAACGCCGGCAAGCTGCGTGAACTGCGGGCGTTGCTGCGTGATCAGGTACCGGGTCTCGACGTCGACACCCAGGTGATCGACGCCGTCGCGGCCGGGGCGCCCGACGTCGTCGCGGCCGGGGCGCCCGACGTCGTCGAAAGCGGTGTGACCTTCGAGGAGAACGCGCTCCTCAAAGCCCACGCTGTGGCCGCTTCCACAGGTATCCCGGCGGTGGCGGATGATTCCGGCCTCGCGGTCGATGTGCTGGGCGGTGCGCCGGGAATCTTCTCTGCCCGCTGGTCCGGCAGGCACGGCGACGACGGCGCGAACCTGCGCCTGCTGCTGGGCCAGCTCAGCGACGTACCGGCCGATCGGCGGGCGGCGCGGTTTGTTTGTGCCGCCGCGCTCGCGCTGCCGGGCGGCGCCGAAACTGTGACCCGTGGTGAGCTGCGCGGGACGCTCCTTGCTGCTCCGCGCGGGGACGGTGGCTTCGGGTACGATCCCATTCTTCAGCCGGAGGGGCTGGACCGCAGCTGCGCCGAACTTTCGGCTGACGAAAAGAACTCGATCAGTCACCGCTCGAAGGCTTTCAGGGAATTACTGCCCGCCCTCGTGGAGGTTCTCCGCTGAGCGTATCGACGGCGGTCCTCGGACGCGCTTTCTTCAGTGCGCTACCTGATAGGGCAGACTTAACCGGGTTATGAGAACAGAACTGAGCACCGTGGCGCCCACCCAGACCGGCAATGAATCCCTACTCGGGGGTGTCGCCGACTGGGCTGTCACCATGATGGAAACAATCGGGGCACCGGGCGCGGGACTCGCTATCGCTCTCGAGAACCTCTTCCCGCCGCTGCCCAGTGAAGTGATTCTGCCGCTGGCAGGCTTCACTGCGAGCCGGGGAGATTTTTCCCTCGCTGAGGCGCTGTTCTGGACAACTGCGGGATCAGTCGTGGGCGCCTATCTGCTCTATCTCCTCGGTGTACTGCTGGGACGTGACCGGATGCGCCGGCTTGTGGCCAGGGTGCCGCTGGTGGACCTTGAGGACGTGGACAGTGTAGAGGCCTGGTTCAACCGGCACGGTTACAAGGCCGTGTTCTTTGGCCGAATGGTGCCCATCTTCCGCAGCCTGGTGTCCATCCCGGCCGGCATTGAACGGATGCCGGTCTGGAAGTTCCTTGGCCTCACCCTCGCTGGAAGCCTGATCTGGAACACCATTTTCGTGCTCTCGGGATACTACCTTGGCGAGAACTGGCACTTGGTGGAGCAGTACGCGGACATCTTCCAGAAGCTCGTGATTGCCGCCGTGGTGCTGCTGGTCGCCTTCTTCGTGGTGAGCAAGGTACGGAAGGTTCGGCGTAAGCGCCAGTCGTCATGATGTCCTTGGGCGATGTGTGGCCGCTCTTCGATCTGGAGCTTCGTACACCGCGGCTTCGGCTGGCGCCTGTCCGTGATGAACAGTTGCCGGAGGTTGTCGACGCCGTACTGGCCGGGATCCACGACCCGTCCGTCATGCCGTTCAGCGTGCCGTGGACCGAAGCGCCGCGCGAGCAGCTGATACGCGAGACCGCCAAGCATCAGTGGCGCCAGCGGTGCACCGTTGAGCCCGGGAACTGGACGCTCAACTTCGCCGTGGAGTTCGAGGGCCGGGTGGTGGGCATGCAGGACGTTTCTGCACGGGACTTCGCGTTGCTGAGGACCGTGAACAGCGGTTCATGGCTTACCCAGAGCGCACAGGGGCAGGGGCTCGGCAAGGAAATGCGTGCCGCCGTCGTGCTATTCGCTTTCGATTACCTGAAAGCGACGGCCGCGCTGTCCGAGGCGGCCGACTGGAACGTCGCGTCGCTGGGAGTGTCGAAGAGTCTCGGCTACCGCGCGAACGGCGTGTCCGACGTCGTCGACCGCCCCGGCAAAGTGACCCGGCTGGTGCACATCCGCGTTGAGGAGGAGTTCCTCAAGCGGCCGGAGTGGAGCCTTCAGGTGAGTGGTTTCGAGCCGGTGAAGGCACTGCTCACCGGCGAGTAGTGTGCAGGGCCGGCTTATCGGTGAATACGCCGGCCTGCGTAGATTTCGAAAACGCCTTGATATTAGCTACTTTGGTTGTATGGTTAGTTACATGAGTAATGAACCCACTAAGCGAGCATGCGGTACATATCCGCGCAGACAGCGGTGGGCGTCATGTTGATCGATGAGGGCCGTCCGATCTTCCTGCAGATAGCGGAACGGATTGAGAGCGACATCATCGACGGCACACTGGCCGAAGAGTCCCAGGTGCCATCCACTAACGAATTTGCCGCCTTCTACCGCATCAATCCAGCCACCGCCGCCAAGGGCGTCAACCGGCTCGTCGATGACGGGATTCTCTATAAGCAACGAGGAATCGGGATGTTTGTTTCAGCAGGAGCGCGCGCGGTGTTGATGCAGCGCAGGCGCGAGCAGTTCTTTGACCAGTACGTTCAGCCGCTCGCCCGCGAAGCGCGAAAACTCGGGATTGAGCCGGCCGAGTTGGCTGACATGATTCGACAGGGCGAGCACGCCACTCTAGGGGGAACACAGTGAGCACCATCATCGACATCCAGGGCGTCACCAAGCGGTACCGGAAATTCGAAGCGCTGCAGGACGTGACTCTCGCGCTCGAGCCCAACCGTATTTATGGCCTTCTGGGGCGCAACGGTGCGGGAAAGACAACGCTCATGTCGATTCTGACCGCGCAAGGTTTCGCCACGTCAGGACAGGTACGGGTTTTCGGTGAGGATCCCTACGAGAACGAGCGCGTCCTCAGCCGGATCTGCTTCATCCGTGAATCGCAGAAGTACCCGGATTCCTTCAATGCGACTCACGCATTCAAGTCGGCGGCACTGTTCTTCCCGAACTGGAGCCAGGAGCTTGCGGACCGGCTGGTGGAAGATTTCCAGCTGCCGATGCGGCGCACCATCAAAAAACTCTCCCGAGGCCAGCTGTCCGCTGTCGGCGTCATCATCGGCCTTGCCTCGCGTGCCGAGCTGACCTTCTTCGACGAGCCGTACCTTGGCCTGGACGCGGTGGCCCGCCAACTCTTCTACGACCGGCTTGTGGAGGACTACTCCGCACATCCCCGCACAGTGATTCTTTCCTCCCACCTGATCGACGAGGTAGCGAACCTTCTCGAACACGTGATCGTGATCGACCAGGGGCGCATCCTTATGAATGACGACGCCGAAGCCATCCGCGGCTCAGCCTTCACCATCGTGGGCTCCGCCGAGAAGGTCACGGACTTCCTCGGGGCAAAGGAGGTGGTCCACACCGACAGGTTTGCTTCTCTTGCTTCGGTCACGGCACTCGGCACGCTGACGCAGGAGGAAATCCGGACTGCCGCCGACCTGGGGCTGGAGCTCGCCCCGGTCTCGCTCCAGCAACTCATCGTCCGCAAAACCCTGGCCGCCTCCACCGCGCCCAGCACGACGGCGGACGCCCACTTTTCGGAGGTAACCCAATGAACCGCGTCATCAAGGTCATGCGCATGCAACTGACCAACCGGTGGATCTTCATCGGTATCCCGATCATCATCCTGGCTGGGTCGTTCCTGTTGTCCCTTGTCATCTGGTCCTTCATTCCCTATGAGGGAGCGAAGTATTCCGGGGGCTCACAGGCGGTCATGTGGTACTTCTTCGCGCTGGGCATTCAGGCCCTGACTCTTACCTTCCCCTTTTCCCAAGGGCTGAGCATCACCCGGCGGACCTTCTTTGTCGGAACGTTTGCGCTCTTTTCACTGATTGCGCTCACCACAGCAGTCGTCTTTTGGACTCTGGGCCTCGTTGAGCAGGCCACCGGCGGGTGGGGGATGAACGGACGATTCTTCGCCATCGAATGGATTGCCGACGGTCCCTGGTATCAGCCGATCGCGTTCTACTTCGCCACGATGATGGCTCTCTTCCTGGTCGGATTCTGGTCCGCGACCATCTACAAGAGGTGGCAGGCTACCGGAATGCTTGTCGCGGGAATCGGTGTGGCACTCCTGCTGGTCGCAGGGATGTACATTGTGGGTTCGCGGAACGCGTGGGCCGAAGTGGGACAGTTTCTCGCCTCGCAGACGCAGCTGAACGTAGCGGGCTGGCTGGCAGTGCTTGCCCTCGCACTGGCGGGCGGGTCCTTCCTCACCCTCCGGCGGGCGGTGCCGTAGCGGCCGCAGCCGACCGGCCTGCCGCCGTCGTCGTAGCTGGTAGGAAGCGCTCCTCTTCAAACGCCACACGGCGCCGCCTCCGTGGGAGGGGGCGGTCCACCGACTACCGTGTCTGAAGTGGGAATTGAGTTCACGGCGATCGACTTCGAGACGGCAAACGGGTTTCGCGGATCGCCGTGCGCCGTTGGGCTCAGTAAAGTCCGCGACGGGAAGATTGTCGAAGAAGCACACTGGCTGATGCGGCCGCCCGAGGGACATGATCGCTTCGATTCCCGCAACGTTGCAATCCACGGGATCACAGCGGATATGGTTGCGAACCGACCCCGCTTTGGAGAGCTTTTCCCGGAGATCGGGGCATTCATCGGTAACGACGTGCTGGTGGCGCACAACGCCGCATTTGACCTCGGGGTCATTCGGTCAGCGCTTGAGGTATCCGACCAGGCCGGGCCCGCGTACGACTACGCATGCACCGTCCTGCTTTCGCGGCGCAGCTACTTCCTCGTCTCCTACTCCCTTCCGTACGTGGCCGAGGCTGCGGGCGTGCCGCTCGTGAATCATCACGACGCCGTGGAGGACGCCCGCGCCTGCGCCGGCATCATGGTGGACATTGCCCGACGCGCGGAATCCGCCTCCGTTGAGGAGCTGGTCACGGGTCACCGGCTGCGGATGTCCCGGCTGGAGGCCTATGAACCGGGCGTATCGGAAATTTCGAAGGCTACCCTGACGGCGTTGCAGCGCGGACCCGGAAGCGGCTGGGCGGGATGGCCGGAGGAGGGACTGAATCCTCCACCCAACCCGGCGGCGGATCCGGCGCACCCGCTGTTCGGCCAGACGGTGGTCTTCACCGGCGACCTTGGCATCTCGCGGCCCCAGGCAAAGCAGCGGGCGGCTGTGCTCGGCGCTTCGCCGGCGAGTTCCGTAACCCGCAGGACCACGGTGCTGGTGGTCGGCAACGGCTTTGTAGCATCGGACCTGCGGAGCGGCAAGGTGACCGGCAAGGCCCGCCGGGTGATGGAGCTGCACAACCGTGGGCAGAACATCGAAGTGCTCTCCGAAGCCGAATTCCTGCAGATGACCGGCGGACGCTGGCCTGCGAATAGCCAGTAGCAGGCGGGTTCAGGCGCCGATTGACGCGGCGAGCCTGCTCGCCATTTCCACGACGACGTCGGCTCCCTCCAACGTGTCGATCGCACCCTGGGGGAGTGCGTCAATGCCGTGTACTGCCCCGACGATGTTGCCGGCCAGTGCGGCGGCGACTCTCGAGCTTTCACCACTCGCGGCTGCGGTGGTGAGGAGCGCGCTGAAGGAAGCGGCGCCGTCGTCGTGGGCTGTTGTCAGCGCAAGCCGAATGGCGGTGCAGAGGGTCTGTGAAGCGTTCTGGCCGGGCGGTTCCAAGTCGTCGCTGCCAGTATCAGTCACCAGCGCCCGCAGATCCGTAGCGAGGCTTCCGGCACCCAGTGCTTCGGCCTGTGCGGCGACAGTTCGCACGGCGTCCGGTAGCGGTTGTTTCCGGATCGCGATCTCATGCACCAGCCCGGCGAGGACGGCGGACGGGTGCTGCGCATCCGGGTGACCGTGGGTGATAGCGGCTGCGTCCAGGGCGAGGCGCTCCATCATCGCCGCCGGAACGTTGGGAAGCAGACCGAAGGGTGCGGACCGCTGGAGCGCACCGGGGCCGTCGTCGGCGGATGCCAGCGGACGCTGACGGCTTCCCATCTGCCCTCCGGCAAGCGAACTCAGGTTCGTAGGGTCGGGATTCCGGCGTTGCCGCATGACCTCCTGTTGATCGAGCCAACGGGAAGGAGGGGCCGGAGCGGACGACGGCGGCGCCTCGCCCTGGGTGCGAAGCCAGCGCAGGTAGGCGAGCCAGAGGCAGGCGGTCTCGTCCGCGGCAACGCCGTCGTTAGCCCACTCGAGGGCCTCGGTCAGGCCGTCGACGGTATAGAGGGCCAGCTGCGTTGCATCGGCGAAGGAACGGCCCGAGGTCGCGGTGGAGGCTTCAGCGAGGGCGCCGCCGAGGAGCGATCCGGCGATTCGGCTGCGGAGTTCAGGAGGCTGTGTCACGGAGAACAGTCTAGGCACCGGCGGAGCGGGATCAGGCTCGTCAGCGCGCCTTCAGGAAATTTCCAGAATCGGATGGAACGCTGGGGGAGTTTGCTCCCTGGTTGGCGAGCTGACTCCAGGCCACATCCCCTTACGCCGAAGGATTTCCATCTCATGCAAGAAGCAAGGTCCGAAGCCCATGTCACCAGTGCAGCGCGCGATGAGACGAAGCCCGGCCTGCTGACAGGCTCGCTGATCGAGGCGCTCGGGGCATTCTTCATTGTTCTGGCGGGTTTTGGCGTCACAATGCTCAACCCCCAGGGAGGATTCGGTCCAGGTTTCGCCTTTGGACTTGCGTTCCTTGTTGTCATTGCAGCGTTCGGCCGTCTGTCCGGGGGGTACTTCAACCCGGCTCTGACGCTGGGCCTCGCCATGGCGGGCAAGACCCCGTGGCGTGCAGTCCTGCCTTTCATTGTTGCGCAGACGGTTGGCGCACTCGCGGCGGCAAGCTTCTTCTGGCTGATTTTCACGACCCACCCGCAGGAGATCCAGATCGCCGGGCTGTTCTCGACCGCGGCGAACGGCTATGCGGAGAACTCGGCGAACGCATTCCCCTTGGCAAGCATCCTCCTCGTTGAGGTGGTTGCCACTGCTCTGCTGACGGCGGTGGTGCTTGGCTCCACCGGGCGGCTGGCTAGCCGTGCTGCCGCACCCTTTGCGATCGGCCTCTCCTACGCGGTACTTCTTACCGCACTGGCACCCCTCGACAATGGCGGGCTGAACCCGGCGCGATCGCTCGCGGCAGCCGTGTTCGCTGAACCGTTGGCACTGCAGCAGGTGTGGCTTTTCTGGGTTGCGCCGCTGCTTGGTGCGCTCATTGCCGGGCTGCTGTACCGGAGCGTCGAATTGGGACAGCGGGTCAGCGCTGAAAAGACCCACGACGACGGCGGCGCACGCGACGACGTCGAACCCGACACCCACCCGGCCGCTCCGGCAGTGGCTGGGTCAGCCGTTGCGGCGGCTGCTTCCCACCACGAGGGGCACAACGCTCCGGCGAAGCGCGACGGTGAGACGGGCACGGACGAAGCCCGCACGTTCTTCGAGGACTCCTCCCCTGAGGATCCGGCGCAACCGAACGGAAACGACAACGACGACAACGACGCCGGCCAAACCCGCCACAGCCAGGGCTAGCCTGCCCCTGCGCCATTTGGGAGGTGGTCCGGAGGCTGCTTCGGCTTATAGCGACGGCGGGCGGCAGCAGCCGCTATTGCGCCCGCGCGGCGTTGCCGCCCGGAACTGTCAGAGGCGCCCGGTAGCTTGGAAACATGAGGTTACTCCACACATCCGACTGGCATCTTGGCCGCTCCTTCCATGGTGTCGGCATGCTTGAAGCGCAGCAGCTTTTCGTGGATCAACTGGAGAAGACGGTCCGCGAGGAAGAGGTGGACGTTGTCCTGGTCTCCGGGGATGTCTACGATCGGGCGCTTCCCGCGGTGGATGTAGTGGAGCTGTTCGATGAAACCCTGGAAAGGCTTACGGTGGCCGGCGCCCGGGTGGTGGTGAGCAGCGGTAATCATGACTCCGCGGTCAGACTGGGGTTCGGCGGCAAACTGATCGAACGGGGCGGAGTGCACCTGCGCACCCGGCTCGAGGACATTGCGCGGCCGGCCCTGTTTCAGATTGACGGGGAGGCGGAGCTGGCTGTCTACGGTCTGCCCTACCTGGAACCCCGTATGGTCGCTGATCAGTTGGGCTGCGAAGCTCCCACCCATACCGCGGTAACCGCTGCTGCACTGGACCGTGTTCGGGAGGATCTGGGCAGGCGGCGTGAAACGCGCACGGTGCATTCGGTGGTCATGGCGCACACGTTCACCAGCGGTGGCGTGGGATCGGATAGCGAGCGTGAGCTCAGCATGGGTAATCTCGGGGTTGTCCCACTCGAGGTTTTCAGCGGGTTCGACTACGTGGCGCTCGGGCATCTCCATGGCAGGCAGCGGCTCGCCGACCGCATTCGCTACTCGGGATCTCCTCTGCCTTACTCCTTCTCGGAAGCCAGTCACACCAAGGGGGCTTGGCTCATTGACCTGGATGTGAGCGGGGTGACCGGCATACGGGAGGTCTCCTGGGAGCCGCCGAAGCGGCTGGCCATCCTGAAAGGGCCCATCGATGAACTGCTGGAGACGCCTGTTCACCGGTATGCCGAAACCGCGTGGTGCCACATTACGCTCACCGACTCCGAGCGGCCACGGCAAGCGATGGAACGGTTGCGCGTGCGCTACCCGGGTGCCCTTGTGTTGGCGTTCGAACCCGCTGCCGGCAATGACGCCACCCGGATGACCTACAGCCAGCGCATTGCTCAGGCAGCCGATGACAACGCGGTCTGCTGCGGATTCCTCGAGCATGTTCGTCAGCGGAAGGCCGATTCTGCGGAAGCCGCCCTCTTCGCCGAGATGATCGACACCATGCGCGCAGCAGAGAGCGGTTCATGAGAATTCATCGGCTGGAGATTCAGGCGTTCGGTCCCTTCGCCGAGCGGCAGCACGTTGATTTCGACGCCCTCACCGAGCAGGGTTTGTTCCTGCTGAACGGCCCAACCGGGGCAGGAAAGTCCAGCGTGCTCGACGCCGTCTGCTACGCGCTCTACGGTTCGGTGCCGGGTGCCCGGCAGACCGCGAAGAGGCTGCGAAGTGATCATGCCCCTGAGAACCTGATGCCGGAGGTCGTCTGCGAATTTTCTGCCGGTTCAAGGCGGCTGGAAGTCACTCGGAATCCGGCGTGGCAGCGCCCGGCAAAGCGTGGAAAAGGAACTACACCCGAGCAGGCAAAAACACTGCTGCGTGAGCGCGTGGAGGGGGAATGGATCACCCGTTCAACACGGAACGATGAGGCCGGGGCCGAGCTCCAGGCCCTCCTCGGCATGAACCGCGAGCAGTTCACCCGGGTGGTGATGCTGCCCCAGGGGGAGTTCGCAGCCTTCCTACGAGCCGACGCCGCTACGCGGGCTGAGCTTCTGCAGCGGCTCTTCGCCACTGACCGGTTCTCCACGGTGGAGCAGCTGCTTGCAGACTACGCGGCATCGGCGGCTGCAGGCCGGGAGAAGGCGGAGGGGGAGCTGGATGCAGTGCTGGCCAGGGCAACGGAAGAGGTACGGCGCCACGGTTTGGAGGATGACGAGTGTGAGGACGTGCCCGGAGAAGGCGGAACGGCAGAGAACCAGACTGGGCAGCCCAATCTGATCATTCTGCAGGACCGCCTGATGTCCGCTGTACAGCGGGGCCGCGAACGGGTGGCAGACCTGAAAGTCCTGCGGGACGCGTCCGTTGAGAAACGATCCCGGCTGGAAGGTGAACGTCGGGACCGCACGGGGTATCAACGGCTGCTAGCGGAGACGGAAAGTAACCGGAAGAACCTTCTGGTAGCGGCCGAGCTACAGAAGGCGATCGAAAACCACCGTCGCGCGCAGGTCCTCGAAGGGCCACTGCAGGCACGGGACCAGTGCGGGGAGGAACTGCGGCTCCGGGAGGATAGCCTGCGCTCGGCGGTGACGAGGTTGCGCCGGAACGAGCTGGCGGATAGGGAAGTGCCTGAGCTCACGGAGTTACTCAGCGACGAACGCCTCGAGGGACTGGAGACGGCATATAGGCGCATTCGCGAGGAACTGGCGGCCACGCTCGCAGCCCAGCCGCAGGAACGGGAGCTTGCAGCCCTCCATACGCGAATCGCCGGCGCAGAGCGGAAAGTCGAGGAGCATGCCTCCGACGCCTGGCGGTGCGCTGGTACCCGCGAGGAGCTGGAGGCGGAACTCGCAGCGGGCACAACTGACCTCCACGCTGCTGAGACAGCATCCGCTCGCGCCGTCGGTTTGACCTCCGAGTGCGAGGAAGTAACAGGGAGGCTCGCCCTGCACTCCAAGGCAGAGACCGCGGAGCAGTCGTTGGAGCACCTGGAAGACCTGCACAGAACTCACACGGGGCTGTTCCTTGAGGCAAAGGAACACTGGCTCGAGAAATTGCGGCTGCGTTTGGAGCAGGCTGCTGCTGAACTGGCTGCCGGACTCCGGGAAGGGGATCCGTGTCCCGTCTGCGGCGGCGAAGAGCATCCGGAACCTGCGACCATCGGCGACCATGCTTTGGTGAGTCGCGAGGAAGAGGAACGGGCGCGCACAGACCAGGAACACGCCGAACAGCGCCTGCGTGAAACGTCAAAAGCCCGTGATGCCGCTGCGCTTGAGGCGGCGGGCCTTAGAGCACGCGTCGGGTCGCTGGATCCGGAGGACGCGCGGGAAACCCTCCGCGGGCTCCAACAGGAGTTGGCCGAGACGGAACTATCGGCGTCCAGGCTCCCCGCTCTCTCCGCAAAGAAGCTCGAACTTGAAAGGCGGCTTACCGAGCTTGAGGCGCGGCGGCAGGAACTGGTGCGCAGCGAGGCGCGCGAATCGTCCCTCATTGCGGCCCTGCGGGAACAGGCTGCCGCCCTGACTCTACGGGTGGACGCAGTCCGTGCAGGCTATTCGTCGGTCGAGGAACGTGTGGCAGCGCTCAGGCAGGTGGAGGAAGGCATCGGAGCGGTCTGTTCTGCTATCAGCAGGCGGGATCACGCCCAGGAATCCTTTGCCACGGCAGAGACTGCGCTGCAGACACGCCTGGCGGACAGCGGTTTCGTGCGCGACCAGGCGGTGCGGGATGCGCTGCTGCCGCATGGTCGGGCGGCCGAAGCAGAGCGGACAATCAGGGAAGCCGAAAGCACCGCGCATCGGATTGAGCTCGAGCTCCAGCGCCCGGAAAATCTTTCGGCGGCAGCTCTGGATCGTGAGGGTCATGCTGTCCCTCGGATCGAGGACATTGATGCGGCTGCCCGGAGCGAAGAGGACGCGTTAACCAAGCTGGAACGGGCGGTGCTGGACGTTGGTCTGCTTGAACAATCAGTGGTGCAGCTTGCTTCCTACGCTGACCGCGTGAAGATCCTGGAGGAACGGCTCGAGCCCCTGCGCCGAGCGCACCAGCTCGCCAAGTCCGTTGCCGACACCGCGCGCGGCAACGGGGAGAACCTCTACAAGATGAGCCTTGCCACCTACGTGCTCGCGGCCAGGCTTGAGCAGGTTGCAGATGCGGCGACAGAACGCCTGCAGCAGATGTCGGACGGCCGGTACGCGCTCGTGCACAGCGACGCCAAATCGGGGAACAAAAAGTCCGGGCTTGGCCTCCACGTCACTGATAACTGGACGGGGACGAGCCGCGACACCGCCACCCTGTCCGGGGGTGAGTCATTCATGGCGTCGCTGGCGCTCGCACTGGGGTTGGCCGATGTCGTGCAGCAGGAGTCCGGGGGCCTGGACATTGAAACACTCTTTGTCGATGAAGGATTCGGCAGTCTGGATGAGCAGTCGCTGGAACAGGTAATGGACGCGCTCGAGAACCTGCGCGACGGCGGGAGAGTGGTTGGACTCGTGAGCCATGTTCCCGAACTCAAACAGAGAATTCCCGCGCAACTACTTGTGCTGAAAGGGCGGACCGGCTCCACCCTTCGCTTCGTGGATCAATTGCAGCGGGTGTAAAATCATGGGTGTTACCGGGTTCGGCGCATCGGGAGGAGGGACGATGCGCGCTTTGAAGTACCGGAAAGAACATGGCTACACCATCCCCGGCGTCCTCCAGCCGCACGCACAGTCCCACACCCGCTGAGTCACCCGATATGCAAAAGGGCCGCTTCAGCCGCCTTCCTGCCATTGCAGGCAAGACCTTCATTCCGCTCGGTCTGATTGCCCGGCTGCCGCTGGCGATGCTCACTGTGGGCGCGCTCACCCTGATCACTGCTGTAAGCGGATCCTACGCCGCAGGTGGTTTCGCGGCGGGCGCGGTGGGAATTGGTTCAGCGCTCGGTGCTCCGACCCTCGGATTCCTCGCCGACAAGGTGGGGCAGCGGCCCGTGCTGCTTGTCGCGGCTGCACTCAATGCGCTGGCCATCGCCGGTATGGTAATCGTCGGCTACGCCGGTGGCCCTGGTGCCGCGATCATCCCCACGCTGCTAGCTGCCTTTGCCATGGGCGCCACCTGCCCGCAGATCGGCCCGCTCGCAAGAGTTCGATGGATGGCACTGACCGAAGGCCACCGACCGGCCGACCTCGACACAGCCATGTCCTACGAAAGCACCGCCGATGAACTGACCTTCGTGCTTGGTCCCGCACTCGTGGGTCTGCTGGCAAGCCTCGTTGCTCCCTGGCTTCCGCTCGCACTCGCGGCAGCGCTGACTGTGGTGTTCGTGTCAGCCTTCGCCGTGCATCCGACCGAACAGTCAGTTGTACCGCTGCGGAGCCGGCCACGCACAAAGGCGCGGTTAACAGGCTTTCGTCGGGGCGCGGGAAGCCGCGGGATTTCAGTGGCGGTTCCCATCCTCGGAATGGTGATGATGGGAACCTTCTTCGGATCGACCCAAACCGCGCTGATCGCATTCGCCGGCAGCTTCGACGCCGCGTCCTCGGCCGGACTCCTGTACGCAGTCATGGGCATCAGTTCGGCGGTAGCGGCCCTCTCAGTCGCCTACTGGTCACAGCGCTTCAGCCACCCATTGCGCTGGATGGTGTCCGCTGCCGCCATGTGCGCCGCGGCCCTGTTGCTGTTCCTGCCGCAGGGAATCCCGCTCATGCTCCTCGTCCTCTTCGTGCTCGGCATTCCGGTTGGGCCCACGATGGTCACTATTTTCAGTATCGGCTCGCTGGTGGCACCGAAGCACCTGGTCGGAACGGTGATGACGCTCCTTGCAAGCGGAATCGTCGCCGGCACGGCCCTGGGTGCCTCGGTGGCTGGCGCGCTCGCGGAACGCGGTGGACTGAATGCCTTCGCGGTTCCTGGGATGGCGGCCGCGGGCCTGTTGCTGCTCGGGTTGCTGTCGGGTGTCGTTGTGCGGAAACATTGAGTTGCCTAGCGCGTCGAAACCTCCCCGCACTCGCTCCGCTCGCACGGGTACCCCGCGTTTCTAGCGCGTCGAAACTTCCCCGCACTCGCTCCGCTCGCACGGGTACCCCGCGTTTCTAGCTGAGTTGGTTCTCGACCGCGTGTGCGCTGCGGGCGATGCGCGCACCGAGCTCCGCAGGCGGGTGAGCTGAACGGATATAGACGACGGCCACCGCGGCCGGCAGGCGACCGGGCAGCCGCACAGGAGCAGCGACCGAGGACAGCCCGGCGATCACCTCGTCATGACTTGTGGCGAAGCCCGAATTTCGCGCGAGCCGTGACTCCTCCCGATAGGGCTGCGCAGGCGCCAGTCGTTGCCACTCTTCTTCGCTCACCGCAGATTGGATAGCGATGCCGGGCGCCCCGGCACTGAAGGCATGCCTGCTGCCCGGACGCTGCGCCACAGCAGCAGCGGAGTCGCGGGGTTCCACGGTTACGAGCGTCACGCAGTCGTGCTGATCCCAGACCGCAATGAACGCGGTCATTCCCAGTTCATTGGCCAGCGCAGTCAGCTCGGGCAATGCTGCAGCCTGCAAGTCCCGTGATACTCCACGCGCCAAAGCGGCGAGACCGGGGCCTGAAGAGACTCTGCCCGCGCCATCGCGAACCACCAGCGAGTGGTCCTCCAGGGTTCGCACTATCCGATAGGCGATCGAGCGATGGACAACCAACTCGGCAGCAAGATCGGCAATGCTCAGGGCATTAGGCGAGTCGGCGAGGATTTCCAGCGCACGCAAACCACGGGAGAGCGTCTGCGAATGCTGGGGCGTTGTGTCGGAAGTCACATCACGATATTATTCACTATAAGAACGTATTGTTCAACTATCGAACACGCTCGGACCGCTGAGAACTAGGAGGCATCACAGAAGGCGATTGAAGAGTATGATCTAAACCACATTTACCGAACGTTCTGTCGGTAATTCAAGTCCGTCCACTTGGAGTAACAATGACGTCTTCAACAGCTGCCCCACGGCAGCGCATGTCGCGGGAGGACCGCAAGGTAGTTGCCGGCACCATGGTTGGCACCACCATCGAATGGTATGACTTCTTCATCTTCGCGCAGGCAGCCGGGCTCATCTTCGCCCAGCTGTACTTTGCTCCCCTGGGCGAAGACAGCCCGGGCCTCGCCCAGCTAGTCTCCTGGGCCACTATCGGCATCAGCTTCTTCTTCAGGCCTCTTGGCGCGGTGGTCGCCGGACACCTGGGGGACCGCATCGGGCGCAAGGCCATGCTGGTCTTCACCCTGGTCATGATGGGGGCATCCACGGCGCTGATCGGCCTGCTGCCGACCTACGCACAGATTGGTGTCGCAGCTCCGATCCTTCTGATGCTCCTCCGCATCCTGCAGGGATTCTCGGCAGGAGGTGAATGGGGAGGTGCCGCCCTAATGGCGGTGGAACATGCGCCTGTCAATAAGCGCGGCTTCTGGGGCGCCTATCCTCAGATCGGCGTTCCCGTCGGGATGATACTTGCGACGCTTGTACTGTTCGCGCTGCGATCGTCCATGTCCGAGGAAGCTTTCCTTGCCTGGGGTTGGCGTGTGCCCTTCCTGATCTCCGTTGTGCTGATCGTGGTTGGATACTTCATCCGGATGGCGGTTGCCGAAAGCCCTGTCTTCAAGGAGATGTCCGAACGCAAGCAGGAGTCGTCAGTCCCCCTTGCCGAACTCTTCCGGCATAACACGAAGCAAGTAATCCTGACGGCGGCAATCTTCATTGCGAACAACGCAGCCGGTTATCTCCTCATTGCCTTCTTCTCTGCGTACGCTGTCAGGACGCTAGGCATGCCGGCCGAACCGGTGCTGTTCGCTACCCTGCTGGCATCCTTCGGCTGGCTTATCTTCACAATGTACGGCGGCATCCTTTCGGACCGGATTGGGCGCGTACGCACCTTCCAGATTGGCTATGCGATTGTCTTCGTCTGGATGATCCCGCTGTTCATGATGATCGACACCCGCAACATACTGGCTTACGGCGTTGCGCTCTTCGTGCTCACGATCGGACTGGGGCTTTCCTATGGACCAATGTCGGCGATGTACGCCGAGATGTTCCCTCCGCAGGTGCGCTACTCAGGCATCGGTATCGGTTACGCACTCGGCGCGATACTCGGCGGTGCGTTTGCTCCTTTGATCTCGCAGGCGTTGCTGAATGAAACCGGCGGCTCGATCTCGATCGCCATTTACATCATGGTGCTCTGCGTCATCTCGTTCGTGGGCGTAAGCATGGTCAAGGAGACACGCGGCGCACCGCTGCGTGTGTCGGAAGTCCACAAGCAGGCCAGCGACAAGTAAGCAACACGCCGAAGGCCGCCCTGCGTCGTCGTCCTCGTTCTATCATTGACGAGGACGACGACGCAGGGCGGCCTTTCGCTGTTTGTGAGCACTCACGAGCCACCACGACACCATGGATAGTGCCATGGGTACTTCTCCCCATGGTTGATTCCGGAGATGGTTCGTAGACTTCATATCAAGACGGGCCTTGTACGAGGGGCCCGCCACCGGGCTGACGGGCCCGGGTTTTGAAAGGCCGGCTCGCCAGGGTTCCCCCAAGCCCTCCCGAGCTGGCCTTTCGCACGTGGGGGTATTCGAACCACCCGACAGACCGCGACGCTCCGGCACCTGCTAATCGGGACTGACTGGCCGCCGCTGCTGCAGCCCGAGAAGAAGCGCATCGAGTCCCACCTCGAACGCCAGATCCGCCTGGCGCCCGCCAACTCCCCGGTCCTGTGCTGCCACGGCCGCTGTGAACCGCGGATAATCCTCGGCAAGCTTGCCCGGCTCAAAAATGGTTTCAGGAGCGGTCGCGTCGAACGCCGAGCCGAAGATGAATGACTCCAGTGCGACGATGGCCGGCACGATCATCTCCTCGGGCCAGTCGGCCTCCGCAAATCCACGGGTGACCGCCTCATATACGGCGAGAGTCTGCTTCGCACCGCTGACCGGCAGCACGGCGATCACCGGGATCAGCGGCGTGTGCCGCGTGAAGACGTCGCGGTAGGACCGGGCGAAGCGGCGCACAGCGTCTTCCCACGGCTCGCCTCCGAACCCGGATACGTCAACCTGCGTCATCACGTGGTCCTGGACCAGGATCAGTACGTCACCCTTGGATTCGACATGGTTGTATAACGACGACGGCGCCACATGCAGCGCGCGGGCGAGTGAGGACATTGTCAGGCCCTCATAGCCACGGGACTCGATCAGGGTGAGGGCCGCTTGGGTGATCGACTCCTGTGACAGGACCTTGTTGAGTGGTCTGCCTGCCGATCGCTGTGAACCTGTTGCGGTGGCCATACGTGGTGCTCCTGATGTCTGCGCGATGCTTCGGAAGGCTTACCGGCCCGCGGTCTGCCCGGTATCCACCGTAATCGAAGAGGAGTTATTGGGATGCCATAGCACGCTGGTGGTGTGGTCCAAGGGCACGAAGCGCCGCTGTCGTAAGCACATAGCGCTGCTACCGTAGTGCCATGCCGGAGATGCCTGAAGTTCAGGGGCTGGCCCAATTCCTGGGTAGCAAGCTTGTGCCCGAGGATGGGCCGCCCGCGGTTGTGCGGGACCTGCAACTGGGATCCTTCGCGATCCTCAAGACGGCGCAGGTAACGCCTGCAGCACTCGCAGGGATGTCCTTCACCGGTGTCGGCAGACGGGGCAAGTTCCTCATCCTGAGCCTCGAAGGCGTACATCTGGTGTTGCATCTTGCGCGGGCCGGATGGCTGCGCTGGTCGGATGCCATCCCGGGTACGGTGCTGCGCCCCGGCAAGGGACCCATCGCGTTGCGGCTAAGGTGCGCCGAGCCGGACGGTTACGGCTTCGACATCACCGAAGCGGGCACACGGAAGTCGGCGGCTGCGTACCTGGTCGGGGATCCTGCCGAGGTGCCCGGAGTGAGCAGGCTCGGGCCCGAGGCCTTTGACGTGGGCAGGGAGCAGTTCCTATCGATGCTCCAGGGGCACCGGAACCAGCTGAAGGGCCTGTTGCGGGATCAGTCGTTCATCGCCGGAATCGGAAACGCATACAGCGACGAGATCCTGCACGCGGCCCGGCTTTCGCCGTTCACCCTGGCGACAAGTCTCACTGATGAACAGCTCGCGGACCTTTACACGGCGATGCATTCAGTCCTCGAAACTGCGGTCAAAGCGGCCGCCGGAAAGCCTGCGAAAGAGCTCAAGGACGCAAAACGACGTGAAATGAAGGTTCATGGCCGAGCCGGAGAGACCTGCCCTGTGTGCGGGGATGCCGTGCGTGAAGTGTCCTTCGCGGATTCAGCCCTGCAGTACTGTCCCACCTGCCAAACCGGTGGTAAGCCACTCGCAGACAGAAGAACGTCGAAGTTCCTTAAATGAACGCCTCTGAGCCGAAGTCTCCACCCCATCCTGCGGGTGGCAGGAATAGGATCAATAGCGTAAGCATCCGGTTCCAACCACGGAGGTAGTCATGACCAGTGAGCCACGCGATCACGACAAGGACGCTCAGGGCGAGGAGTCCAAGAGCACTGAGCCGGAAGGAACCATCCCCAATTCCGAGGACGGGGTAGGCGCTACATCAACCGACGAGCCGAGCAGCTTCGAGCCGGAGGAAGACCCGGACGAAGACGTCAACTGAGGCTGCGGCCGCTAACCGAGGCTCGGTGCGCGCGAGGGCGGTTCGGGAATGTGTACGTTCCCGGTGGTCACGCCACCAGTGACGACCTCGTGAGTCTCGTCCTCGGCAGGCACGGAATGTGACAGGGTGAGCGGCGCGGCGTCGTCGTCCTTGTGGCTCTCCCAGGAGCGCAGGGCGACGGCGACCTCGTGCGCGTCGGGGCGCGCCTGTGGATCACGTGAGGTCATCCGCTGCAGGAGGTCCTTCCACTCCGGGCCCAGCGACTCCGGTACGTCGGGATCGCGAAGCAAGCGGGCGACGGCGGCTTCCACCACTGGCCCGGGGAATGCCTTCACGCCTGTCAGGCATTCGAGGAGAACCAGTCCGAGGGAGTAGATGTCGGTGCGGGGTTCAACGGTGGTACCTTCGGCCTGCTCCGGGCTCAGGTAGTTCGCCGTCCCGATGGTGGCACCATGGGCGGTTGACTGGGTGGCATCGACCATACGGGCAATCCCGAAGTCCGTGAGCTTCGGATACAACCGGGTGTCCTGATCACCCGAGTGGTACATCAGGATATTCGCCGGCTTCACGTCGCGGTGGATGACTCCCTGCGTGTGGATGTAGGCGAGCGCGTCGGCGAGGTCTGCACCCAGCTGTGCCACGTGGTCGGAGGGGAGCGGCCCTGATTTCAGGAGCTTGCGCAGGTCCAGTCCGTCGACGAGTTCCATGACGAGGAAGCTCGTGGTTTTCCCGGCGCCGTTGTCCTGCAGCCCGGCGTCGTGCAGCGTGACGAGCCCCGGGTGATTCAACGTCGACAGCAGCAGCGTCTCGGTGTGCTGGCGGCGGTAATCGTCATCATCAGAGGTAGTGGGGTTGAACACCTTTACTGCGACATCCCGGCCGAGGTTCCGGTCCAGTGCCCGAAACACCGAAGCTGCGCCGCCGGTACCGATCAGCTCAACCGGCTGGTACCGCTCGGCCAGGAGTTCATCCACGTGAGACCTCCGGGAAGAAAGAAGTTATAAGAGTGAAAAGCGAGTGATAAGCATGCTGATCACCTTCGATATTCTACCTTGCCCGCGGCGCGCAAAAAGCCTTGCCCTGCCCGTGGCGCTAAAAGTTCGGTAATTGTTACGCGGCCAGGAACTCGATGGCCGTGCTCTTGAAAGTTCTTGAGGTTACGGCGTTGGTGTGTGTGCGGCCTGGCAGCCAGAGGACCTCCGCCTGAGCGCTCAGCTCCGCTAGTTCAGGGAGGGTCCGTGCGCGTTCATCGGCGTCGCCGGCAACCAGTAGTAGCGGCATGTGCGGCACGGCGTCGGAGGGCACGAACGGCTCGCGCTTGATTGCTTCGATCATGGTCAGCAATGCGAAGACATCGTTTGTCGGCACCAGGCGGGCAATCGTGAGCAGCCCGGCGGTTGACTTATCCTCGATCGGAGTGCCGTCTGTCAGGAAGCGCTGGGCGGCAGCGAGGTCGAATTCGGCCAGCGGATCGCCGCTGCCGGGTCCTCCCAGGACCATCCGGTGCACCAGCTCTGGTTGGGTGGCGCCGAACTCCCAGGCAAGGCGGGAGCCCAGCGAGTAGCCGATGATGTCCACACCGGAGGCCGGATTGCCTTCGGTCAGTGGAACCACATGCGCGTCCTGGAGGATTTGCAGGATATCGGCGCGGAGCCGACTGGGGGAGTAGGCATCCATCTCCTCGGGGGCGGCGCTCAAACCGTGCCCTGGCAGGTCGACGGTGACCACTTTCCGGCCGGTCTCTGTCAGCGCCCGCACCCAGCCGGAATCCTCCCAGTTCAGCTTCGCCGACGAGGCGAACCCATGCAGCAGGAGGACCGGGCGGAGGGCTGACTCCCCAGCCGGTGCGGAGATTGCGACGTTGAGCCGCGGGTCTGTGCCCTCCACCAGATGGTCACTGTGCCGTCCCATGACATCCCTCAACTTTCTCTGCTTTGGTTGCCCGGTCAGTCCTCGACGACATTGCCGGGCCCTGCTTGAACTCTAACCACAGTTCGGGTCTGGGGCGACGCAAGTGGAGGGGGAATGACAGTTCAGCCACGGCGATGCTCCACTACTCGCTGGATCCGGAACAGGATGCCCTGCCAGGTGCCGTCGTCGCGCGCTTGTCTGCCCGAAGCGCAGAGGTGGTGGGCCTGCTCCGGATTCGACGGCGTGACGACCATCAGCCCTGGAACAAGGGTGGAGAGTGCTGCGGCTGCGATAGTTCCAGTGAAGAGTGCAGTGCAGAAAGTAAATGCGGCGAAGAACTGTGCTCCGTTGAACAGATCTCCGCCGCCCGGCCAGCAGTGGCCAACCCGTGTGACTTTAGTCACCGCTTCTGTTCGGATGCAAATCGGCGTCCACATGAGCGGCCATGTTGGCCGTCCCGGCGCGGGAGGATGCGGGCGGAGCCTGCATCGAGCGGGCGCTGACAACCGCCGCACAACCGCCGCGCGGCCAAAAAATCGCTCTGAGCGCCCGCTCGGTGAGGGAGTGGGGGACGCGTTCACAAACCGGACGTCTTCGCGGGCTGATTCGTCGATTGCTCGAAGTCGGGTCTACAATGACTTAGAGTCAACTTGACTATAAGTCCTGCATTGAGGAGGTGAACGATGGTGAGGCCCGATTCAGCCAATGTCTCCGAACGGAGCGAGCAGCCGCCGTCGTTGGCTATCTCCACGGTGATCTTCGCATTGCGGCCAAGCGAATCCTCCGGACGCCCCACCCTCTGGCTCCCGCTGGTGCGCAGGATCCGCCAGCCCTACCTCGGGCAGTGGGCACTGCCTGGCGGACCGCTGGCCCACTCCGAGTCGCTGCAGGACGCCGCTGCGCGCAACCTCCTCGATACCACGGGCCTCGCTCCGAAATACCTTGAGCAGCTCTACGCCTTCGGAGGGTTGCACCGTTCGGTTGGCCACCGGCTGGTCTCCATCGTGTACTGGGCGCTGGTGCAGCCGGACGAGGCTGAACTGACGCGGGAGTCGACCAACGTGCAGTGGTTTCGGGCGGATCGGCTGGAGGCCCTCGCTTTCGACCACAACGAAATAGTGGACTACGCGCTGTGGCGGCTGCGCAACAAAATGGAGTACGGGTCTATCGCCTACCACTTCCTGGGCGAACGGTTCACCCTCGCCCAGGTCCGTGAAGTGTACGAGGCAGTGCTGGACAGGCAATTGGACCCGGCCAACTTCCGCCGCCAGCTGCGCTCTGCGCCGCACATCCAGGAAACCGATGAATACCTCCAGGGCACGCGCCACCGCCCACCACGGCTGTACCGCTACACCGGTCCAGCACCGCTCTACGGAGCGAACCAACAGTCCAAGCAGCCCGCAGAGGGCCTGAACGAGTCCGAGTTACGGAGAGTCCCATGACGAGCATCAACACCGCCATCCAGCTGATCACGCGCGAGGACGCCGAGCGCTCGCAGGCGTGGGGAAGTACCTGCAGCCCGGAGCTGGCGAAGGGCCCGTGGGAGTTCGACGCGCCCGCAACACCGGAACAGGTTCCCGACTACGGTCCGGGCGCGTCCATGCAGGACACTGCACCGGCGAGCACCCCGCGGCAGGGTGAGCTGCCGGAGGAGTACCGCCTTGCGGGGGAAGCGGAGCTCGACGCCCGCATCGTCGCAGCGAAAGAGACGCTGGGGGACAGGCTCGTGATTCTCGGCCACTTCTACCAGCGGGATGAGGTGGTGAAGCACGCCGACTTCGTGGGTGATTCCTTCCAGCTTGCGAATGCAGCGCTGACCAAGCCCGACGCCGCGGCGATTGTGTTCTGCGGCGTCCACTTCATGGCCGAGACCGCGGACATCCTGTCCCGCAGTGACCAGAGCGTCATCCTCCCCAACCTCGCGGCCGGCTGCTCCATGGCGGACATGGCCGACATTGACTCGGTGACCGATTGCTGGGAACAGCTCGAAGAGCTGTTCGGGACCGAGCCCGACGACGACGGCCGCCAGCCGGTCATCCCGGTCACCTACATGAACTCTTCAGCCGCGCTGAAGGCGTTCTGCGGCGAGCACGGCGGCATCGTGTGCACCTCCTCGAATGCGGCAACCGTACTCGAATGGGCGTTTGAGCGGGGACAGCGTGTGCTCTTCTTCCCGGACCAGCACCTTGGCCGGAACACCGCCAAGGCGATGGGCGTCCCGCTGGAACAGATGCCCATGTGGAACCCGCGAAAGGTGCTGGGTGGCAGCAGCGAGCAGGAACTGCTGGATTCGCGCGTGATTCTGTGGCACGGCTTCTGCTCGGTTCACAAGCGCTTCACGGTGAACCAGATCGAGAAGGCGCGTGCGGAGTTCCCCGGTGTACGGGTGATCGTGCACCCCGAGTGCCCCATGCCCGTGGTGGACGCCGCGGATGAGGCGGGCTCCACCGATTACATCCGCAAGGCGATCGCCGCCGCGCCGGATGGCACCACCTTTGCCGTGGGCACGGAGATCAACATGGTCAACCGCCTGGCAGCGGAGTTCCCGCAGCACACCATCTTCTGCCTGGACCCCGTGATCTGCCCGTGCTCGACGATGTACCGCATCCATCCGGGTTACCTGGCGTGGGTGCTCGAAGGATTAGTGGCAGGTGAGGTGCGCAACCGGATCACCGTGGACAGGGACGTCGCGACGCATGCGCGGGTCGCACTTGAGCGGATGCTGGCCGCGAAGCCGTGACACGTGTCCTGGTTGTCGGCAGCGGTATTGCCGGTCTGTACACCGCACTGGAACTGCGTCGGCGGTCCAATGTCGACGTCACTCTCGTGGCCAAGGGTGCGTTGCGCGAGAGCAACACCTGGTATGCGCAGGGTGGAATCGCGGCGGTCCTGCCTGGTGCGGAGTCGACGGACAGCACGGGCCGGCACGTGGCCGATACCCTGACCGCTGGTGCCGGACACTGCGACGAGGAAGCAGTCCGTGTGCTGTGCGCGGATTCAGCGGCACATATCGACCGGCTGCTGACCCTCGGAACCCGTTTCGACAGGACCGACGACGGCGCGCTCGCCGTTGGGCACGAAGCCGCGCACTCGGCGCCGCGTATCTTGCACATCGGGGGTGACGCAACCGGTGCCGGTATTGCAGACCCGCTGGTCCGGGCCGTCGAGTCCGATCCGCGGATCACCATTCTCGAACATACTTTCCTCGCGGACCTGACGACTAGCGGCGGGCAGGTGACGGGCGCCGTCGTCGTTCGTGGAAGTGGCGAAAGCGTACCGCTGGAGACCGACGCCGTGGTGCTGGCGACCGGTGGTGCCGGCGGGCTGTTCCGGCACAGCACCAATCCGTCCGTTGCCACGGGCGACGGCGTTGCGGCAGCCTGGCGTGCCGGTGCCGTGGTGGCGGATCTCGAGTTCTTCCAGTTCCACCCGACCTCCCTGGACGTGGACGGGCATCCGTTGATCTCGGAAGCGGTTCGCGGTGAAGGCGCGGTGATCAGGGATGCCGCAGGACACCGCTTCATGGGCGACTATCACCCCGACGGCGAGTTGGCGCCGAGGGACGTGGTCTCCCGTAGCATCGCGTTGCATCTG
The DNA here is from genome assembly GCF_011927905.1 of Arthrobacter pigmenti. Classification (NCBI taxonomy): domain Bacteria; kingdom Bacillati; phylum Actinomycetota; class Actinomycetes; order Micrococcales; family Micrococcaceae; genus Arthrobacter; species Arthrobacter pigmenti. The sequence goes on along the minus strand of NZ_JAATJL010000001.1, from coordinate 2,015,648 downwards.
GCGAGGACGGGCGAAAGCCGCGTCTTCCTCGACGCTACGGCATTCAGTGCCGGGTTCCTGTCCCGCCGCTTCCCCACACTGACTGCTGTGACAGCGGCGGCGGGCTTCGACTGGTCCCGGGACCTGTTGCCGGTTGTACCGGCGGCGCATTACTGGATGGGCGGAGTTGCGACGGACCTGTACGGCCGCACCTCCCTTCCTGGCCTGTATGCGGTGGGCGAGGTGGCCCGAACCGGCGTGCACGGCGCCAACCGGCTTGCCTCCAATTCCTTGCTGGAGGGACTGGTGTTCGGAGCCCGTGCGGCCAACGTCATCACCGGTTCGGCTGGAAACTGGCCGGTGTTCGACGCACAGGAAGTTGACCTGTCGATGGGGCGCGAGACCGCCCGACGCGACGACGTACGGCAGGTCATGTCCGAGCACGTCTGTGTGCTGCGCGACGAGTCCGGCTTACGCGTCGCCGCCAAGCAACTGGCTCAATGGCGGGTTGGCGGATCGTCGATCGAGGACCGGGAAACCGCCAATCTGCTGCTGTGCGCACGGCTGCTCACTCACGCAGCCGCCCTTCGGAGCGAGTCCAGGGGCGCACACTACCGCAGCGACTTCCCGACGGCGGGCGCCGCCGTCGTCGGACCTACCATGCTGAGGAGCAGCACGTGAGATTTGCACTGGCCACCCCGTCCGCAACCGAGGTCGACCGGATTGTCGCCGCAGCCCTGCAGGAAGATGCTCCATGGGGTGATGTGACCTCGCAAGCGCTGATCCCGGGTGACGCGCAAGCCGAGGCAGCGGTGGTTGCCCGCGAGGCCGGGATCTTCTGCGGCGAACTGGTGATCGAGGCGGCCATGCGGCTGACCGCCCCCGGCCTGCAGGTCGCGTTCCAAGTCACGGACGGTGAGGCGTTCGACGCCGGTGCTGTGCTGGCTACCGTGCACGGGCCCGCGAGATCGTTGCTGACGGCCGAGCGTGTGGCCCTCAATCTCGCGCAGCGGTTAAGCGGGATCGCAACGCTGACGGGGAAGTTCGTTGCCGAAGTGGCTGGTACGGCCGCCCGCGTTGTTGATACCCGAAAGACGACACCGGGTCTGCGGGTCCTTGAGCGCTACGCGGTCCGGTGCGGCGGAGGGCACAACCACCGGTTCAGCCTGTCCGATGCCGTGATGGCCAAGGACAACCACCTTGCGGTCCTGACCCAGGGCGGCGTACTTGGGCTGACCGAGGCACTTCAAGCGGCCAGGGCGCGGCTTCCCCACACCGTCCACTTCGAGGTGGAGGTGGACCGGCTGGATCAGATCGAACCAGTGCTCGCTGCAGGGGTGGACACCATCATGCTCGACAACTTCAGCATTCCGGAACTTGAGGCCGGCGTCCGGCAGGTAGCGGGGCGTGCGCTGGTGGAAGCGAGCGGCAACGTGCGGCTGGAGACCGTCGGGGCAATTGCCCGCACCGGTGTGGACATCATCTCCTCCGGAGCGCTGACCCACAGTGTGCGGGCGCTCGATCTGGGACTGGACATCAGGATCAGCATCGAATCCCCAGCGGGCGGTATGCCGTGATCTACCTGGACGCCGCTGCAACTGCCCCGGTGCGGCGGGAGGTTCTCGAGGCCATGTGGCCGCTGCTCACCAGCGACTACGGGAATCCGTCGAGCCACCACAGCGTCGGGGAGTCAGCTGCCCGGGCGCTCGACTACGCCCGCCGCCTCGTGGCGAATGAGCTGAACTGCCGGCCGAACGACGTCGTCTTCACCTCCGGCGGTACGGAAGCCGACAACCTTGCCATCAAGGGCATCGCGTTGGGGCGTCCGAAGGGCAGGCACATTGTCGCTTCGGCCATTGAGCACCCGGCTGTCCTGGAGTCCCTGGACTACCTTGAGCGCCTGCACGGGTTCAGCATCGATTTGCTTCCGGTGACGGCCGAGGGGACGGTCGAGGAGGCTGTGCTGCGCAACGCGCTGACGCCTGAGACCACCCTGTGCACTCTCATGTACGCCAACAACGAGGTGGGCACGGTGCAGCCTATTGCTACGCTCGCAGCCGTGTGCCGCGAATTCGGCGTGCCGCTCCATACCGACGCCGTACAGGCTGCCGGCTGGTTGTCGCTGGACACCGCGCAGCTGGGCGTCGATGCGCTGAGCATTTCCGGCCACAAGATCGGTGCGCCTAAGGGCAACGGAGTGCTGTACGTCCGGTCACGGCTGCCGCTGGAACCGCTCGTTCACGGTGGGGGGCAGGAGCGGGGCAAGCGGTCAGGCACTGAGAACGTTGCGGGAGCCGTGGCTGTTGCCACGGCTCTTCAGCTGGCCCAGCAGGAGCGCGAAACCGCTGCGGCTGCGGCAACTACCCGACGCGACCATCTGATCTCTGCCGTGTTGGACGCGGTGGATGGTGCATTTCTTACCGGCCACCGCGAGCACCGGTTGCCGAACATCGCATCGTTCTGTTTTCCGGGGACCAGCGGCGAGGCGGTTCTGCTGGAACTGGAGCGTGCGGGCGTGGTTTCTTCGAGCGGCTCGGCGTGTGCGGCGGGCGCAAGTGAGCCATCGGCCGTGATGCTCGCCCTTGGAATTGAACCGGAGATTGCCCAAACGGCGCTACGCCTTTCATGGACGTCTTCGACTACCGACGCCGAGATCGCGCTGGCTGCCCGCGCTGTCATTGCCTCGGTTCGGACTGTGCAGGGGCTGGGGAACCTGGTCTAGCGTCCTGTCCTGCCAGGAGAGCCGCTATCGCGTTCGGGTCCTCGACATGGGCGAAATGGCCGGTTCCCGCCAGCACGACCGTCCGCGCGTGCGCGATCAGCGTCGTCAGTTCGCGCAGTTCTGCTGCTGGGGTGAAGATGTCCTTCTCGCCGCGTACCAGAACTGTTGGACAGGAGATCCCACGCCACCTGCCGACGTCGTACTGTCCTAACGCGCGGGCCGCGGCAATGAAGGACGCCGGACGGGCGTCGCGCGCGAGGTCGGTGAAGACCTGCGCCCGAACGCGGGACGGATGGGCGAAGAACGGGGCAAGGATGAGCCGGAGCAGCCCGGTGCGCCGTGCGAAGCCGAGTAGCTTCGGTCCGGCTTTGCGAGTTGCCCTAAGGAATCGCATCAACGCATACATGCCCACCAGCGGCGCCATGGTGGGGTTCATGAGGGGATTGCCAAGGGCAGCGGCAGCGGTCAGCGCTGTTGGTGAGAGTACGACGACGGCGCGCGTCTTGCCAGGCTCAGACGCGGCGATTTCCAAGGCAAGCACCCCACCCATCGAGTGGCCGAAGATGGACCATGACCGGTAATTGAGCGCCCGCAGGACGGTCCTCACCGCGGCGCCCTGCTCCTCGATCGAGAAGGGTAGTGTGCCGGGAGAATCGCCCCACCCGGGCAGGTCGATGAGGACTATATCTGACTCCCGGCCCGGCGCGCGGGTGTCGATGAATTCGCTGAAAGTGCGCCATGAGCCGGACGCTCCGTGCAGGAAGACCCAGGGAGGTGCGGCCGGTGTCGTGCCTTTCAGGACCCGGACGGCTACAGGTCCGAGGCTCGTGGGGACGGTGTGCTTCATATAGGTGATTCTGCGCCGCGCCCGTCGCGGATGCCTCCCCGCGGTGCCTATTCCTGCATAGAGTTGGAGGCGGGGCCATAGCGAAAGGGACTGATCATGGCACAACCAGTGCAGATCCGTATTGTGGGGGCGGGCATGATGGTGGCGGCTGCGGTCGCGTTGTCCGGGTGCAATGACTTCGTTATCGGTGACCGTCCGCCGAGCACGGCCCCTTCTGAACCAGCCACGAGTGCCTCGGCTCCCGTATCAACCAGTGCCACGCCCCAGGCGCTTCCCATGCTGCCCGAACGTCCCGCACCGGGGGAGGGTTGGGTGGCCTTCACGGACGAGCAGCGTCTGGTGAGCTTCGAGCTACCCGAGGACTGGACTGTTGAGCCGATCGAGGATCCCGGTGACGGGTTCGAGGAGGGTGGGCTCCACTTCGAGGTCTTGAACGCGGATGGGGACGCCAAGGCGGAGCTGCATACGCGCATCACCCCTCGCCGCGACGAGTGTGAGCAGGATGCCGCGAGCCCCTACACCGTCCTTGCCAGCGAACCCGTTGATATCCCGTCAACTGCCGAGGCTGAAGGTTCGATCGAACCACGCTTTGTCCTGCGGCTCATTCAGGGATTCCGTTTCTTCAGTTCGTATGGTGTCACTGACATGGTGGGCGGTGCTGAGAATTCGGCGTGTGTTCTGCTCAACACAGTCCAGGGTCCAGAACACATCGGCCTGTATTCGTTCGGGGATCGCATTGCCCTGGCGGCGCTGGACCCGTCGCAGGTGGGATCCGGAACCGAGTCCTTCCCCACGATCGCGGATGCGCAGAAACGCTTCGACCAGGCGGACTTCGACCAGATCCGGCGGATGATTACCTCGCTCCAGGTTGCGAGCTAAAATTCTGCGCGAAAGTTTCAGCCCGCAGCAGGCAGGCCCTGATAGACAACGCCCGTGATCTCCTCGCTGACGCTCCAGAGGCGTGCTGCGGTTACCTCATCGAGAACGGACGGGGCAGGAGCAACGAGTGCCGGTCTGCCACGTGTCTCCCCTGGACCGTCGGGACCATAGTAATCGCCTCCGTGTACCTGATCCCCCGTGGCGGCAAGGATGGTGGGTTGTGCGCCGGCCTCGTCCGACTGCCCCATAACCCGAAAGAAGCCGCCCAGCAGGTCCAGGACACCCGCGCCCCGCATTCCCGCGGTGAGGTTGGTCGACGACAGCCCGGGATGAGCTGCAACCGACAGGAGCGGCCAGTCTGCTGCCCGTACCCGACGGTCCAGTTCCATGGTGAACAGGAGGTTCGCCAGCTTGCTCTGGTTGTACGCCTTCCACGGGCGGTAACGCGAGTGCGCGTTGAGATCGTCGAAATCGATCCGTCCCCGCTTATGCGCAATGGAGGAAACGGTAACTACACGGGGAGCCTGCGACTGACGGAGAGCATCCACCAGCAGACCGGTCAAAGCGAAGTGTCCGAGGTGGTTGATGCCGAACTGCTGTTCGAACCCGTCCGAGGTGCGCCGGAGCGGCGTCGCCATGACGCCCGCATTGTTGATCAGCAGGTCCAGCGGGCCCGACCAGTCCGCAGCGAAGGAACGCACGGACTCGAGACTCGACAGGTCGAGCAGCCTCAGCTCAAGCATCCCGCCGTCCGAGGCTGCCTCCGCCCGGCGCAGGGCCGCGGTTCCGCGCTCCTCGCTGCGGCACGCCAGGACCACAGAAGCTCCGCGTCGTGCCAGCTCGATCGCTGTTTGCAGTCCTAATCCGCTGTTCGCACCGGTGACGACGGCGGTTCGTCCGTCGAGACGTTGCGGAGGCGAGGTACTGGAAGATGTCACTTGTTCTCCATCGAATGTCGGATCTTGGTGGTCAGCGCGAGGAGCTGGTGCATCTCCGCTTCGTCGAGCACGGGCCCAAGTAGCGCGTGGATACAGCGCACGTGCGCAGCACCGATGTCCCGCTGCAGCTCACGGCCCGTCTCCGTCAGGGCCAACAGAACGCCCCGTTGATCCTCCGGAGCCTGCTTGCGCTGAATCAACCCTTTGGCCTCGAGCCGCTCAACCATGCGGCTGAGACTCGGCTGGCTGATCAGGAGGTGGTTGTTCAATTCGTTCAGGCGGGTCCAGCCGGTGGGACAGCGGCTTAGGTTGAACAGCACGTCGTACTCGCCCAGCGCGAGTTTTTGGAAGGACGGATCCCGCCGCAGTCTGCGCATCACCGCTACCTGGGCCCGGAAGAGCGATTCCCAGGCGTCGGCGGTCAGTCGCAGCGGTGCTGGTCCGGGTTCAGGCATCAGCGGTCACCGAGGCCTTACGGTTCTCGAAGGTGGGCGCCGCTGGGATCGAGGCAGGCGTCCGCTCAGCGAACTCCTTCCGCAGGGTCGGCAGCACCTCGGCGCCGAACAGGTCCAACTGCTCCAGCACGGTCTTCAGCGGAAGTCCGGCATGATCCACCAGGAAGAGCTGTCGCTGGTAGTCGCCGAAGAATTCCCGGAACGTAAGGGTCTTGTCGATGAGCTCCTGCGGGCTGCCCACGGTCAACGGAGTTTGCGACGTGAAGTCCTCAAGCGATGGGCCGTGACCGTATACGGGTGCATTGTCGAAGTACGGCCGGAAATCGTTCACGGCGTCCTGGGAGTTCGGTCGGATGAAGAACTGGCCGCCGAGCCCAACGATGGCCTGCTCGGACGTGCCATGGCCGTAGTGGGCATAACGCTCACGGTACAACGAGATGAGCTGCTGGTAGTGCTCCTTCGGCCAGAAGATGTTGTTCGCGAAGAAGCCGTCGCCGTAGTAGGCGGCAATCTCCGCAACCTGCGGTGTCCGGATGGACCCGTGCCACACAAACGGTGCCACTCCGTCCAGAGGGCGGGGGGTGGAGGTGAAGTTGTGCAGGGGAGTGCGGTGCTTGCCCTCCCACGTCACCACGTCCTCGTCCCAGAGCCTGCGCAGCAGATTGTAGTTCTCGACCGTGAGGTCAACGCTGTCCTGGGGATTCTTGCCAAACCAGGGATAAACCGGAGCGGTGTTTCCGCGGCCAAGAATCAGGTCTACGCGCCCGTCCGCAAGATGCTGCAGCATGGCGTAGTCCTCGGCGATCTTCACCGGATCATTGGTGGTGATCAGCGTGGTTGACGTCGAAAGGATGATCCGGGAGGTCTGTGCGGCAATGTAGCCCAGCATGGTGGTGGGTGAACTCGGCACGAACGGTCGGTTGTGGTGCTCACCGGTCGCGAAGACATCCAATCCCACGTCCTCGGCATGCTTGGCGATGGTCATCATCGCCTTGATGCGCTCGTGTTCGGTGGGAGTTGTGCCGGTGGTGGGATCCGCAGTCACGTCGCCGACGCTGAAGATACCGATCTGCATGGGATTTCCTCCTGATAGAAGTACATGCATTTGCATCTACTGTACTCCGTAACCGCTCCCTTTCCGCATTTGTTCCCGGCGTCTACGGGTCCGTCCGAGGGACGGCAGGGACACCTTTGTCAGCACCACGCCCAGCACCACCAGGGCACCGCCCACGGGTTGATTCCAGCTAAACGTCTCGCCCAGCACAAGCACGCCGGCAAGTACCCCGACAAGCGGGGTGAGGTACGTGACCGAAGCGGCGCTCGTTGCACCCCATCCCGCGACTATCTGCGTGTTCCAGATGTACGCGAGCCCTGTGCTCAGCGCCCCGAGCGCCAGGACCGACAGCACCACCGGCGCACTCAGCGACACCGGCTGCAGCGCCGTGAAGGGAGTCAGGACCAGCACGACGACGGCGCCGAGACCCACCTGCCCGAATGCCACCGATGCGGCCGGTAGCCCGAGCGGACTGATGAACCGGCGGATCCAGACGAAACCGATTCCGTAACAGGCAGTCGCGCCCAGGCACATGAGTTGCTCGGCGAGCCCTTCGCCGTCGTCGTTCATTGAAGCCGGTAGCCCGACGACCACCAGCACCCCGAGGAAACCCAGCGCCAGCCCCGCACCTGCCCTGGGCGTCAGCCGCTCACCGGGCAGCGCAAGGATGGCCACCAGCGCGGTCAGCAGCGGGGTCGTTGCGTTATAGATGCTCGCCAGGCCTGACGAAATGGTGGTCTCGGCCGCCGCGAACAGCGTGAACGGGATGACGCAGAGGAACAGTCCAACGATGAGCAGGTGGCCCCAGACGCGCAAGCCCCGTGGCAAGGCGATGCGTCCGGCGCACACCACCAGGCCCAGCGTGAGCGCACCCACGAGTAACCGTCCCAGAACCACCTGGCCCGGGGACAGTCCCTCCAACGCGACCTTGATGAACAGGAAACTGCAACCCCACGCGAGGGCGAGAAACACGAAGCGCAGCACGAGGCCGGCGTTCGTTGGGGGAGTCATACCCCGACTCTAACCCTGCAGTGACAGCTCCTGCTCGCGGGAATCGGACATGGGATTTCGGGCTTCGCGTCGGCCTTCGACCAGCCGGTAGAGCACCGGCACGAGCACCAGCGTCAGCAGCGTGGAGGACACCAGCCCACCGACAACGACGACGGCGAGCGGCTGCGATATGAACCCGCCCTCACCGGTCAACCCCAGCGCCATCGGAGTGAGCGCGAAAACGGTTGCGAGCGCCGTCATCAGGATGGGACGGAGGCGTTGCCGGGCACCGCGGATGATGGCGTCGTTCACGCTCAGGCCCGGTGCACCGTTGTGCGGCCGCCGGTACTGGTTGATCAGGTCGATCAGCACAATGGCATTGGTCACGACAATTCCCACCAGCATCAGCATGCCGATCAGCGAAGGCAATCCGAGGGGGATGCCCGTGATCACCAACAGGGCGATGGCACCGGTGGCAGCAAATGGAACTGAGACAAGCAGGATCAGCGGCTGGACCAGGCTCTTGAACGTTGCCACCATGATCACGTAGACAATCGCGACGGCGGCCCACAGTGCGAGGAACAGTTGCCCGAATGATTCAGCCTGCTGCTCGGCGGCTCCGCCCAGCGTCGCGTTTGCTCCGGCAGGAAGGTCCGCGCCGTCCAGCCGTTCCGTGACGGCCGAGGTCAGTGCGCCGAGGTTGTCCCCGGAAGGCGTGACCGAAATCCGTGCCGTCCGCTCACCGTTGGAACTGGTGATGGTCAGCGGAACCTGCACCTCCTCGACAGTTGCCACCTCGGTAAGCGGGATGGGTCCGGCGGGGGACGGAAGCGACAGGTTGCGCAACTGGTCGAGGCTCGTGATCTCCGTACCCTCGCCGATCAGGATGGGATAGTCCGTGGCATCCAAGCGCACGGTTCCGCCCGGGATGGCGCTGATGCTGCCGCCAAGCAGTGCGCCGATCTGCCCTTCGCTCAGTCCGGCCTGTACCGCTGCAGCCCGGTCTACGCTGATCTGGATCTGCGGCTGGGCGGATGCCAGGTTGCTAGTGACATCGCGTGCGCCCGGAACGTTCTCCATGGCGGCGACGACGGCGTCGCTGGCCTCCGCAAGGATGTCCGGTTCGGGTGCCGTGATGTTGATATCCACCGTGCTTGAGGTGCCGAAGCCGCCTTGCTGGCTTGATAGCGAGATATCTCCGGCGTCCTGGAGGTCGGCAAGTGCTTCGCGGACCTCATTCTGCAGGAGCGTCTGGTCCGCGTCTTCCTCCGTTGTGACGGTGAACTGCGCCGTGGACGCTCCCGCAGAGAAACGTGCGCCAAGCGAACCGGACGCGTTACCCACCGTCACCTGGACATCGCGGATCTCCTCGAAGTCCGCGAGGACCTCCTCCACGCGTCCGGCTTCGGTGATGGTGTTATCCGCGCTGGAGCCAGGCTCCTGCCGCTGTGTAATGCTGAAGCTGTTCTGGCCGGTGTTGCCGAGCAGGTTGGTCTGCATGTTCGGCACCAGCGCCACCGTCCCGGCCAGGACCAGCACGCCCGCAACAACGGTCCACACCGGATGGCGCTGAGTTGCCCGGAGCACGGGCAGGTAACCGCGCTGCAGCCAGGACCGCTGCTCCTTCCCTTCGGCGAGCTGCCGCTGCTCCAACGGGTCGGTCCTGCCGCTCGCGCGCGGTAGGAACCAGTACGCCAGCACCGGAACAATGGTCAGCGACACGGCCAGCGAAGCCAGGAGCGCGATGGTAACGGTCAGCGCGAATGGCCGGAAAAGCTCGCCGGCGAGGTCACCGACAAACGCGATGGGCGCGAACACCGCAACAGTGGTGAGCGTCGATGCGGTGATCGCACCGGCAACCTCACGAATGGCCGTGAGGATCGCCGTACGCTTCTCCTCGCCGTAGCTCAGGTGCCGTTTGATGTTCTCGATCACCACGATCGAATCGTCCACCACCCGGCCGATCGCAATAGTGAGCGCACCGAGGGTCAGGATGTTCAGGGAGTACCCGGTTGCCGCCAGCCCGATGAAGGTCACCAGTAGTGACAGCGGAATCGACAGAGCAGTGACCAGGGTGGAGCGCGCTGAAAGCAGGAAAACCAGGATTACGACGACGGCGAACCCCAGTCCCAGCAGACCCTCAGTGGTGAGGTCCGCAATGGAGCGCTCAATGAACGGCGCCTGGTCGAAGATGACGGTGATGTTCGCGGCGTCGCCCAACTCGGCTTCCAGTTCAGGGATCAACGCGGTCACTGTGTTGGAGAGGGCCACGGTGTCTGCCGAGGGAACCTTGGTCACCGTCAGGGCAAGGGTTTCAACTCCGTTGGTCCGGGTGACGGAGGTGGCGGCGTCGTCGTCGATGGATACTCCCGCGACCTCGCCAATGGTCACCGGATCCGTCGCGCCGACGGCGGAGGACCCAACAGCCCCAAGGATCGGGAGGCTGCGGATGTCATCGAGGGACTCGACAGGGCTGCCGGCCTGGATAGTGAGCGACCGCTCGCCCTCCTCAAGGGTGCCGACGGGGAAGAGTTCGCCGTTGTTTTCCAGTGCGTCGACGATGTCGCCGATCACCAGCCCCTGGGTAGCCAGCTCCTGCTCACGCGGAAGGATTGAGATGTGCTGCTCGGCGCCGCCGGTGACTTCGGCGCTGCGGACACCCTCCACTTTCTGCAGACGTGGGACTGTGAGCCGTGCCAGTTCTCCGCCCAGTTCGCTCAACGGCTGATCGGAGGACACCGCCATGAACACGATCGGGAGGTCATTGACGCTTCCCGCCAATGATTGTGGTTCCACGCCTTCGGGCAGGACCGGGCGGACAGTTGAGATAGCGCGGTCCACCTGGCCGCGGGCACGGTCGAGGTCCGTGCCGTAGGCGAACATCAGGCTGACCGTTGAGACGCCGTTTCGTGAGGTTGCCGAAGAGGATTCGAGTCCTTCGACGCCGCTCAGCGCGCTCTCAAGCGGTTCGCTGACCTGCTTGTCGAGGTATTCCGGGCCGGCGCCCGGGAGGGAGGACACCACGGTAATCTGCGGAAACTCCAGGGACGGAATCAGTTCCTGCTTCAGCGACCCCATGGTGATCACCCCGAACACCGCAGCAAAGACGGTGATCAGGGCGATCAGGGCACGGTTGCCGAGCGAGAGCTGCGCCAAACGGAACATCGGTTCTGCCTTCTGCGGGCAACGAGCCAGTCACTACCGTTGGCTCCGCGATTAGTTGAGGCCGAGCACCCGGTCCGTCATCGACAGGATGTCCTCGGCGAGCGACTCATTCTCGTTCAGCTTTACACCGTAACCGGGGATCATTTCCTTCAGCTTCGGTTCCCAGGCGGCAAGCTGTCCCGGGAAGCAGCGGCGAATCAGCTCGATCATGATCGGAGCCGCCGTCGAAGCTCCAGGAGAAGCCCCGAGCAGGGCGCCCACAGTGCCGTCCGCGGAGGTGATGACCTCTGTTCCGAACTGCAGGACGCCGCCCTTGCCAGGCGCCTTCTTAATGACCTGTACACGCTGGCCCGCAGTGATCAGTTCCCAGCGGTTGCCATCGGCGGAGGGGAGGAACTCGTTGAGGTACTCATTCTTTGCCTCACGCTTCTTCAGGACCTCTGAGATGAGGTACTTGGTGAGCGGAATGTTGTCCTTGCCAACCGCCAGCATGGGCAGCAGGTTCGAGGGCCGGATGGACGTGGGGAGATCGAGCAGGGATCCACGCTTGAGGAACTTGGTGGAGAACCCGGCATAAGGGCCGAACAATAGGGACCGCTCACCGTTGACGTAGCGCGTATCGAGGTGCGGAACGGACATGGGAGGCGCGCCGACAGAAGCCTGTCCGTAAACCTTGGCGTTGTGTTGGTTCACCGTGACCGGGTTGGTGCACCGCAGGAACTGACCCGACACAGGGAAACCGGCGAAGCCGCGCCCTTCGGGGATACCGCTCTTCTGCAGGAGGTGCAGGGCGCCGCCGCCCGCGCCGATGAAGACGAAACGCGTGTTGACGGTGTGCTGCTGACCGGTTGCGCGGTTACGGACCGTGACATCCCAGCGGTTCTGCGAGGTCTTTGAAAGATCGGTGACGTCGTGGCCGTACCGGAGGTCGACGTCGTTCTCCGCCAGGTAGCTGGTCAACCCGCGGGTGAGGGCACCGAAGTCCACGTCGGTTCCGCCTGCAACGCGCGAGGCCGCGACCGGCTGGGACGGTTCCCGGTCCTTCATGATCAGGGGGGTCCACTCGGCAATGCTGCCGTGGTCCGTGGCGAACTCGATCGTCTTGAAAAGGGGCTGTGAGCGGAGGGCTTCATACCGGCGGCGGAGGTACTCCACGTTGGACTCGCCCCACACGAAACTCATGTGCGGAACCGCGTTGATGAAGCTGCCGGGATCGGCCAGATGGCCGTTCGAGACCATGTGAGACCAGAACTGGCGGGAAATCTGGAACTGTTCGTTGATAGAGACGGCCTTCGCCGGATCAACTGAACCGTCCTTGCCGGCGGGGGAGTAGTTGAGCTCGCACAGTGCGGCGTGCCCGGTACCGGCGTTGTTCCAGGGGTCGGAACTTTCCAGCCCTGCGCGGTCAAGCCGTTCGAAGAGCGTGATGCTCCAGTCCGGCTGCAATTGTTTGAGGAATGAGCCCAGCGTGGCGCTCATGATACCGCCGCCAATAAGAACGACGTCAGTGTGGTTCGCGGGCTTACCCGCCTGGCTGTCAGCAGTCAAGATGAGTCTCCAATAGCAAGGGCGCTAGCCCTAGAAGCGTAGCCTCTGCCGGAGGCGTTCCCTAAATTGGGGAGCTGCTGCTGGAGCGTGATTCTGGTCCCACTCAGACGTCGTCGTCCGGTGTTGGCAGTTCGACATCGGCGAGGTCGATGTTGTTGAACACTTCGTGCATCACGGGGCTCACCGGGTAGCTCAGGACCCGTGGCGAAACAACGGCCGCCGAAACCGGGAAGGCAAGCGGGAGGGCCGGTATGTCGTCGGCGATGCTCTGGCTGATGTCCTGATAGGCCGCGGTGCGTTCCTCACCGTTAGGCAGGGTGACCGCCCGGGCAATCTTGCTGAAAAGCTGGTTGTCGCGGTAGGCGAACTCTTCGCTGTAACTTCCAAAGAGCGCTCCGACGAAATTGTCCGGATCCTGGTAGCTGCCGCTCCAGCCGAGCAGATGGAACGCACGGTTATCCGTGTTCTGGACGGTCTCTACGTACCCTTCAGACCATTCGGTGGGCATCGGCTGGAGGTTGAAACCGGCCTCGGTGAGTTGGCGGCTCAGTTCCGCGTAGACCTTTTCAGGAGAGGAGAGGTACGGCCGGGAGACATTCCGCGGATAATGGAACGGCAATGGTTCACCGGTGTACCCGGATTCGCCGAGCAGCTCCCGGGCAAGTTCCGGGTCGTATTCGTAGGTGGCAACGTCCTCGACGGGAAGGCCGAGCTTGGGCGGGATGAACTGGTTCGCCGGGCTCGTTCCCTCGAGGAAGAGGTTCTCGATCAGCGCGTTCTTGTCCACTGCGTGCGCCACCGCCTGGCGGAAAAGAATGTCGTCCACTCCAGGGAAGTCCTGGTTCATGCCGAGATACAGCACCGAGTAGGGATCTCGTTGCAGGATCTGCTGACCTTCACGGGCAAGTTCCGCCGCGTTGTCCACGGTGACGAGGTCATAGCCGTCAATCTCGCCGCTGATGAGCGCGCGCAACCGGGCGTCGGTGTGCGGGATGGTACGGAACGTAACGATCTGGATCTCCCCTGGATTGCCCCAATAATCCTCGAACGCACTGAGCGTTACCTCGTCCCCCGACCAGCTCTCAAACCGGAAGGGACCGGTCCCCACCGGGCTGAGGGCAAACTCGGAGAGCCGCCTGCCGTCCCGTTCGACTGTGAGTTCGTTGGCGCCCTTCTCCTCCAGCGCCTTCGGTGAGGCCATGCCGAACGCCGGGAGCGCCAGGGCCGGGATGAAGGTGGTGTGCCGGCCAGTGAGGCTGATCAGGACTTCATACTCACCAAGCGGCTGGCAGGATTCGTAGACCGAATCTTCGGGCTCGTCCGAGAACGCCTTGAACACCGACTGGAAGGAGATGGTGGCGTCGAGCTCCCGCGTCCCGGCCGGCATGGTGTGCCAACGTTCGAAGTTGGCGCACACGGCTTCGGCGTTGAAGGGTTCGCCGTCATGGAAGACGACGTCGTTGCGGAGCTCGAAAGCGTAGGCGCGACCGTCATCGCGTTCTTCCCAGGAGGTCGCAAGCAGCGGAGCGGGTTCGGACGTCAGCGGATCAATGCCCACCAGGCCCTCAAGGATCTGGCGGGTGATGCGGTACGACTCCGTGTCGGCAACAAGCGCCGGATCGAGGCCGGTGGGATTCGCGGCGGTGCCGAACGTGAACGTTGCCTGAGTGGGATCCCCGTCAACCTCGGGCGCCTCACTGGAGGCGGGCGCCGTCGTCGTCGTTGGTGTTGGTGTTGGCGTGGCAGAGGTGCAGGCCGTTAACCCAAGTACTCCTGCTGCCGCGATCAGGCGCACAAAAGACGCCCGGAGCGCACGACGGCGGGGGGTTGGGCTCGTTGGCATGGTCTCCTCGGGCGCGCGTGAGCTGGGCAGGATTTTGACGGAGTATTCAGTGTAGGACAGAAGGCTGGACGCAGGCTGGTTATGTTTCGCCCTCTGCGCGCCGTGCGAAGTCGTCGCGGACATGGGAAAGGCGGGTACCTGCACTTTCGTACAGGTACCCGCCGTTTTCCCTGATTCAGATTAGAGGAGTCGAATCAGGAGCTTTGTTACTGATTACCCGTTGCTGATTACTCGCTCGGAGGCATCAGGATTGAATCGATCAGGTAAACCGTTGCGTTGGCGGTCTGGACGCCACCGCAGATCACTGCGGCGCTGTCAGCGCCGACGGTGATGGAGTCACCTTCGCCCTCGACGGTCAGTTCAGCACCGTTGAGGGTCGTGTGGGTGCCTGCAACCTCGTCAGGAGCCAGCTGGCCCTCAACGACGTGGTAGGTCAGGATGCCCGAGAGAAGGTCGGCGTCGGTGCTCAGGCTTTCGACAGTTGCTTCGTCGAGGGCCTCGAACGCCTCGTCAACCGGAGCGAAAACGGTCAGCGCTTCTGCCGTGTTCAGGGTGTCAACGAGGTCGACCTCAGGGTTCAATTCGGCCGATACAGCCGCGGTGAGCTGAGTCAGCAGCGGGTTGTTCGACGCTGCCGTAGCTACGGGATCCTGGGCCATGCCGGCGACCGAGCCAGCTCCATCAGGAACATCAGCGGCGTAGCCTTCGCAGCCGGGTCCAACCAGGTTGGCTGCGGGGTCCATGCCCTCGTCAGTCATTTCCTCGGTAGGCTCGTCAGTCATCGCCTCGGTGGTTTCCGTGGTGGTGGACTCAGTGGTCTCGGTATCTGTTGCTGCCTCATCGCCGCCGCCACATGCTGCCAGCCCAAACATGGCTACAGCTGCGACACCGAGTACGGATAGGTTCCTGCGCTTGAACAGTTCCATTTCCATTTCTCCTTTTGCTAGGACCCCCACGCAAACGCGATGGTCAGTTGCTTTGGTTGAACATCGTGTCGATGTCTCAGGGGTAATTCGCGTGTGTTCGGAAAGTGGATGGGTACTGTCCTGAGAAAAGTCCTCGTGTGCCCCGTGATCTGAATCACGTCAGTATTTGGGTGCCTGATAACGCAAGAGAGGCCCGCATGATTACGGGCCTCTCTGTATGTGCGCAAGGGGGGACTCGAACCCCCACGTCCGAAGACACTGGAACCTAAATCCAGCGCGTCTACCAATTTCGCCACTCGCGCAGGTGGTGCGTCAGTGCCTCAAATGGGCCCGACGCATCATCCATTGTACGCAGCTTCGGCTCAGCTTTCAGTCCAGGTTCTTCAGGCGAACGCAGTCCGGTTCGTCAGTCCAGCGCGAGGTCCCGACGAAGTTTCGCAACGTGCCCTGTCGCCTTGACGTTGTACTGGGCGAGAGTAACCTTCCCATCCGCATCCACAACGACTGTGGAGCGGATGAGCCCCTCATAGGTCTTGCCGTAGTTCTTCTTCTCGCCCCACGCGCCCCATGCCTCAGCAACCGCATGGTCCGGATCAGATAGCAGCGGAAAGGTCAGCGCTTCCTTCTCGCTGAACGAGCGGAGCTTGTTCTCGGAGTCGGGAGAGATGCCAACTACCTTGTAGCCGGCGGAGGTGAGCGAGGCCAGGCTATCGCGGAAATCGCAGGCTTGCGTGGTGCAGCCCGGCGTCGCGGCAGCCGGGTAAAAGTAGACGACGACATTCTCTCCCGCGAAATCGCCGAGCGATACGTTGGTGCCTTCGTCCGAGTTAAGCGTAAAGTCGGGGGCACGATCCCCGATTTTGAGTCGTTCTGACATGTGAGCCTTCCTTTGGGTCTCATTTGTGCATCGACAGCGCAACTGTCAGGAGCAACAGCTGCAAGCCGTAGCTATCATATGGGGATGGGTTCAAGTGCCCTACGCGATGC
This sequence comes from Arthrobacter pigmenti, assembly GCF_011927905.1. Taxonomy (NCBI): domain Bacteria; kingdom Bacillati; phylum Actinomycetota; class Actinomycetes; order Micrococcales; family Micrococcaceae; genus Arthrobacter; species Arthrobacter pigmenti. The sequence goes on along the minus strand of NZ_JAATJL010000001.1, from coordinate 1,999,315 downwards.
TGCACGAGGTGGCAGGGGGCGGAAGGAAGTTGTTAGCTTATGCCGGATCTCGAGCAATGGCCTACAGGTCGACTGCTGACGACGGCCGCTCGGTTGGTGGAGCACGCATGGAACGAACGCCTGGTGAACATCGGCATCACCCATGCTGGGGTGATTGCGCTCGGTGTCCTTGAGAGCCAGGGCGGGATGACCCAGGCGAACCTCGCGCAGATTGTGCGGGTGCAGGCCCAGACCATGGGTAAAACGCTCTCCCGGCTTGAGACGCGCGGCCACGTATCGAGGACGCGCAATGACCTGGACCGTCGCAGCCACCTGGTGTCCATCACCGCCGAAGGCAGCCGCGTCCTGGGCGAGGCCCAGGACGTTGAGCGGACGCTCATAACCGGTGGCGGACTCGTCTCGGATGAATTGCGGAGCCACCTGCAGGCGGTGATTCGGGATCTCGGCGCGCCGCGCTGGAACTGGACCGCCGAGGTGCCGGGGACCACTGCGCCGCAAGCTGGTCTGCCGACGTCGTCCCTCGTCGAGGAGGGCACTCTTCCGTGACCTGACGGAGAGCAATCTATACATCAGCCCGTTCGTACATTCCCAGTACGGACGGGCCATGTGTTTTCGAAGGTCAGAACCCGAAGGTGAGCAGAAGGACTTGCAGGACGTTAAACGAAGAAGGCCTGACCCGGCGTTAGCAGCGGATCAGACCTTCTTGTTCTTCAGTGCACCCCCCGGGACTCGAACCCGGAACCCATTGATTAAGAGTCAATTGCTCTGCCAGTTGAGCTAGAGGTGCCTGCGAAATCCGGCCCTACCGGCGTTCCGCAACAGCACTAAACTCTACCAGCACTCCACGGGAAACTCGAAATCCGCAACCGTGATGTGAGCTACTGCATTTCCACCCGCACAATACGCGAACCGCCGCCCTCATTGGTGGCAATCAGCAGTTCTCCGTCAGGCCCGATGGTTGTGTCCCTCAACCTCCCGAACTGGTCCTCAAAGTGGCTGACCGGCTCACCAGCAACCCCGGAGAAGAGCGGCACCTGCCACAGCCGCTCGCCTCGAAGTCCGCCGATGTAGGCGACGTCGTCAACGATCGCGATGCCACTCGGAGAGGACGTGGCAGGCGATGGCCACACCACCTGCGCGTCGACATATTCCTCACGCCCAGGAGCGCCGGTCACCTCGGGCCAGCCGTAGTTGCTTCCGCTGGTAATAAGGTTCAGTTCGTCGTCTTGGTCGGGGCCGAACTCGCTCGCCCACAGCCTGTCCTCGGAATCCCAGGCGAGCCCCTGTACATTGCGGTGTCCCAGCGTATAGACGGCGTTGCCGAAGGGGTTGTCCGGCGCTGGTTCCCCGTCAGCGGTGATACGCAGGATCTTGCCGCCAAGGCTTGCAGGATCCTGCGCACTCGCGGCATCCGTTGCGTCTCCCGTTCCTGCGTAGAGGAATCCGTCAGGCCCGAACTTGATCCTGCCGCCGTTGTGGACGTTGGCTCTCGGAATCCCTGTCAGGATGATTTCCGGTTCACCCAGCCCGTCACTGGTGTACGGAACACTCACGATCCGGTTGTCGGACGGACTCGTGTAATACAGGTACAGCCGCGGGTCAATCTCGAAGTCCGGGCTGATCGCCACCCCCAGCAGCCCACCCTCTCCTCCTGCCTCGATCGCATCCCCAATGACGCCGAGAACTGTGACCTGGCCATCCGCTATCCGTTTGACCTCTGCGGTCTCCCGTTCGGTGACGATCAGGGAATCATCGGGTAGAACGGCCATGGACCAGGGAACGCCGAGTCCCGTCACAACGTCGCCCGCCACCGTAAGGGTCGGAACCGTCGGGCTGGGCGAGGGTGTTGCCGGTTCGCTGGCCGCAGTTGACGGCGGGGAGTCCGGGGCGGTGGTTTGCGACGCAGGGGCAGAGCCCCTGAACTCCGGAGCAGGTTCAATGCCTGCATCACAGCCGGACATCGCGAATACCAGCGCCGCTGCTGCCAGGCCCGTACCCAGGTGTCCGGTTCGGGACGGAGAACGACGACGACGCCGCACGGGTTCAGCTCCTCCGGTCCGGGTTCACTGGCGGGCGGGGAGACCCGGTCGCCGTTGTCTCGCGGCGGGACGACGGTGGAACAACCCGTTCCCCATCGCTCAGCTCCCAGGCCATGAAGCGCTCTTCCGCGAGGGAAGCGGGTTGACGGAGTGGCGCGTGATCCTGCGTCTGAATCTCCCCATCCCGCGCCGCTACTGCAGGAGGCACGGCTTCCGGAGACCGGTTGGTTCCATCGGTCTGCTTAGGATCGCCGGCTTGTGCGGTCTTGTTAGCTTGTTCGGTTCCGCTGCGCTGCGCGGCATTCTCTGATCGCGATGGGTCCGTCGATCCGGCCTTCTTGCCGCGGTACCAGAGCACTGCGACCACAGCTCCGACGATCACGAGGCCCCAGATCAGCGAGTCCATTCCAGCCCCTTATCAGCACCGCGCTCCATACCGCGTTCCTCCGCGCCGCGCCGCGTGGTTCTTGGGCTGCGGAACGTGCATTCCTGCACTCGACGTTACGACCTCCTCCGGGGGCTGTCCAGAGCCGTCCATGCGCGTAACGCTCGCCGGGGACGGTGAAACGAACGTCAGGCCGACGCGTACCGGGAGATACGCTGAACGCATGGCCACACCCTCGATTCGTACCGTGACAGTGCCCGATGATGAGCTGCTCGAGGCGTTGCAACCGGCGCCGGACGGCATCAGGTTAGTGCGTTGGGATTTCAGGAGTTCGCCCGCAGGTGCCGAGCTGGCCGAGATCGACGCAGTGGTGCTGCCGTACATGTCGAAGGAAGACCTCAGCGGGCAGTTGCGCACAGTTCCTAACCTGGCGCTCGTCCAGACCCAGACCACCGGTTACGAACGCGTGCCGGAGATGGCGGGGGAGGGGGTCGCCGTCGCAAGCGCTGCAGGCGCCCACGCCGCCGCGACAGCGGAGATGGCTGTGGGACTGGCGATCACCTCGCTTCGGGGCATCGACGTTGCCGTGAAGAACCAGCTCGTTGGAATGTGGAAGCCCGGACGGTTCCCTGGGCTGGCAGACCGCAAGGTGCTGCTGCTCGGCGTAGGGGGTATCGGCGAGGAAATCGCCAAGCGGCTGGACGCCTTCGAAGTGGAGTTGACCCGCGTTGGAAGTTCCGCCCGCACCGATGGTCGCGGCCAGGTCCACGGCAGCGAGGAATTGATTGACCTCGCGGAAAGCCACGATGTCCTCATCGTCATCACGCCGCTCAGCGATTCAACACGCGGGCTCGTCGGCAAGGAGCTTCTTGCAGCCCTCCCGGATGGGGCGCTGGTCATCAACGTTGCACGGGGCGCGGTGGTCGACTCCGAGGCCCTGACTGCCGAGGTGGTCAGTGGACGGCTGTACGCCGCGCTCGACGTCTTCGATCCGGAACCGATTCCCGAGGGGCATCCGCTGTGGAGCGCAGAGAACGCCATCATCACCCCGCATAACGGCGGAAACACTGGAGCTTTCTGGCCCCGGGTTGTCCGGCTGCTGCGCAGGCAACTTGAGGCTCTTGCGGCCGGTGATGAGCCGGCCAACCTCGTGGTCCGGGGTGCCTGGGAGCATCAACCGATCAGCTGACCGGGGCTCAGGCCATAGCGATGAAGGCCTGCATGAAAAGCTCGAAGTCGATGTGGTCCTCCGCCTGGTCGAGCAGGAAGTCCCGTTCCGGTGTGGGCGAAAACCGCACTTCCGGTCGCACACCGAAGCGGAACGTTCTGCCGGTATTCGTCCCCACCTCGTAATCGCCGCCGGTCAGCTGAACCGCGTGCGAGAGGTTGGTCATGTTCAGTTCCACGGGCACGCCGCCTGAGGTCAGCGTGTGGCCATTGACGGGTGCCACCATGATCTCTGCCGGTTGCCACCGGTACCCGATGACGAAGTATTTTGGCTTCGCAACCCGGGCGCCGCTGGCGTCCCTGCCTTCGTGGCGGTCATTTACGGCGAAGATCAGGTTGTAGTCGCCGTAGTTCAGGATTTGTGAATCGAAGATTTCCCGCAGGGCGTGCTTGAGCTCATCGCTCCCTGACTCGTCGGTGGTCGCGTCCGGCAGTTGGGGGGTCATGTGTTTGGCCTGGGTAGGAAAGTTGCCCGCGGAAGAGGGCAGGTCAGGCTGCGAAAAAAACTGGAGACCGCAGCGGAGTCCGCGCCGACCACCCTACCGGAAAGTGGGAACGAGGTTTTGGTGGAAGGCGGCGAACCAAGCGTCGAAGGAGGTCGTGAATTGAGAGGTGAAGCACATTGCCTGAACCTGTAACAGGCCGGTCATACGGACGGGCGCCGCAGCAGGTGGGGCCTAGACTTTGAAGCATGAGCGTGGAAAGCGAAGCCAAAGTCACACCTGATATCAAACCGAGAAGCCGTGCGGTCACCGACGGAATTGAGCGTGCTCCCGCTCGAGGCATGCTTCGTGCCGTCGGGATGGGCGACGACGATTTCGTCAAGCCGCAGATCGGTGTTGCCAGTTCCTGGAACGAAATCACCCCCTGCAACCTCTCACTGAACCGCCTCGCGCAGGGCGCCAAGGAAGGTGTGCACGCCGGCGGAGGTTTCCCTATGCAATTCGGAACCATCTCGGTTTCCGACGGCATTTCAATGGGACATGAGGGCATGCACTTCTCGCTGGTCTCACGCGAGGTCATCGCGGACTCGGTGGAGACCGTCATGGAAGCTGAACGCATTGACGGCTCCGTTCTGTTGGCGGGCTGCGACAAATCCCTACCCGGCATGCTCATGGCCGCCGCGCGGCTGAACCTCGCCAGTGTCTTCCTGTACGCGGGCTCGATCATGCCGGGCTGGGTGAAGCTGGAAGACGGCACCGAAAAGGAGGTGACGCTGATCGACGCCTTCGAGGCAGTCGGCGCGTGCGCCGCCGGGAAGATGTCCACAGAGGACCTCACCCGCATCGAGAAGGCAATCTGCCCCGGCGAGGGTGCCTGCGGCGGCATGTACACCGCCAACACCATGGCGTGCATCGGTGAAGCGCTCGGCATGTCGCTTCCCGGATCAGCAGCACCGCCGTCGGCTGACCGTCGCCGGGATGAATTCGCGCGCAAATCCGGCGAAGCCGTGGTCAACTTGCTGCGCCTCGGGATCACCGCCCGAGACATCATGACCAAGAAAGCCTTCGAGAACGCCATCGCCGTGACCATGGCCTTCGGAGGATCCACCAACGCCGTACTTCACCTCCTCGCGATCGCGCGGGAGGCGGAGGTGGATCTCACGCTTGATGACTTCAACCGCATCGGCGACCGCATTCCGCACCTGGGTGACCTCAAGCCGTTCGGACGCTATGTCATGACCGACGTCGACAAGGTGGGCGGCGTTCCGGTCATCATGCGTGCACTGCTTGACGCCGGACTCCTCCACGGCGACGTCCTCACGGTCACCGGCAAGACGCTCGCAGAGAATCTCGCCTCGATCAACCCGCCGGACCTCGACGGAAAGATCCTGCGCGCACTGAATAACCCCATCCACAAGACCGGCGGTATCACCATCCTGCACGGCACCCTGGCCCCCGAGGGTGCCGTGGTGAAGAGCGCAGGCTTCGATGCCGACGTCTTCGAGGGCACTGCCCGCGTCTTTGAGCGCGAGCAGGGAGCGCTGAAGGCGCTTGCCGCAGGCGAGGTAAAGGCCGGCGACGTCGTCGTTATCCGGTATGAGGGACCCAAGGGCGGCCCCGGCATGCGGGAGATGCTCGCCATCACCGGCGCTATCAAGGGTGCCGGGCTGGGCAAGGATGTGCTGCTGCTCACGGACGGGCGGTTCTCGGGCGGCACCACCGGCCTGTGCATCGGTCACGTTGCTCCCGAAGCCGTTGACGGCGGGCCGATCGCCTTCGTGCAGGACGGCGACCGCATCCGCGCCGACATTGGGAACAAGTCCTTCGACCTGCTGGTGGATCCCGAGGAGCTGGAGCGCCGCAAGGTTGGCTGGCAGCCGCTGCCGGCCACCTACACCAAGGGCGTGCTGGCGAAGTACGCCAAGCTGGTTCACTCGGCTTCCGAGGGCGCGTACTGCGGCTGATAACCGGTACGACGACGACGGCTGGTTGGGCGGGCAAGCAGCCGTCGTCGTCGGGCTCGCGAGTTCACCGCAGGATCCGCCGCGGCCATATCAGTTAGTGTCCACTAACTGGAAGGGGTGTCCATATAGTGAGACAGAACCTACCGTGGTTGACACCCTTCGCGGGGGAGTGAAAACTACAGGTATGCAGCTCGTATCCGTAGTCCTAGTTACCAAGCGCGTGGCCTAAAGCCCCGACTGGTTACACTACGTCACGCGCAAACCCCTCGCAGAGCCCACCAGGCTGAGGGGTTTTTTTGTTCCCATCGAACGGAAAAGCGCAGAACATTAACGCAGCCTTCAAGGCCGCGCTGGATACAAAAGGAAGTTCAACGATGTCCAAGGGATCGCCCATCAGCCCAGCGCTGATGGCAGCCAAACAGCCCGCTCCGGCGGCACCGGCCCCGCAGCAGGGCAGGGAAACAGGCACTGCGGCCGCGCAAGCCAATCCTGTCCTGGGCCCCAACCGCGTGGTGCAGCCCCAACAGATGACCGGCTCTGAGGCGATCGTCCGCTCCCTTGAGGAACTAGGCGTCGATGACATCTTCGGCCTCCCCGGTGGTGCGATCCTCCCCACCTATGATCCGCTGATGGCCTCCACCACTCTCCGCCACATTCTGGTGCGCCACGAGCAGGGTGCCGGGCACGCGGCACAGGGCTACGCGATGGTGACCGGCCGGCCGGGCGTCTGTATCGTGACCTCCGGACCGGGCGCCACCAACCTCGTGACGGCCATTGCCGACGCGCACATGGATTCCGTGCCGATGGTCGCCATCACCGGACAGGTCTCGAGCGCCGTGATCGGTTCGGACGCCTTCCAGGAGGCGGACATCGTGGGCATCACGATGCCGATCACCAAGCATTCCTACCTCGTCACCAAGGCCGCTGACATTTCGCGGGTACTCGCCGAAGCCTTCCATATCGCCTCCACCGGACGCCCCGGGCCGGTTCTGGTGGACATCGCCAAGGATGCCCAGCAGGGGGCCATGACCTTCTCCTGGCCACCGAAAATCGATCTCCCGGGTTACCGAACAGTGGTACGGGGTCACTCCAAGCAGGTGCGTGAAGCCGCGCGCCTGATCCTGGCGGCTGAGCGGCCGGTCTTCTATGTAGGCGGCGGTGTCGTCAAGGCACACGCTTCGGCGGAACTGCTGGAACTGGCGGAACTGGTCGGGGCACCGGTTGTGACCACGCTAATGGCACGCGGCGTATTCCCGGACTCACACCCACAGCACGTCGGCATGCCCGGCATGCACGGAAGCGTCTCCGCCGTGACGGCGCTTCAGCAGTCCGACCTCCTGATCACGCTCGGCGCCCGCTTCGATGACCGGGTGACCGGGGTCCTCTCCAGCTTCGCTCCGGGTGCCAAGGTCATCCACGCGGATATCGATCCCGCCGAAATCTCGAAGAACCGCACCGCCGACGTACCAATCGTCGGCTCGGTGAAGGAGATCATTCCCGAGTTCACCGCAGCACTGCGCGAGCAATTCGGCAGCGCCGGTGCTCCGGACTACAGCGCCTGGTGGTCCGTCCTGGACCGCTTGCGCGAGAACTACCCGATTGGCTTCACGCAGCCTGACGACGGCCTTTCGGCACCCCAGAACGTCATTCAGCGCATCGGTGAGCTGACCGGTCCGGAGGGCGTTTACGCGGCCGGCGTTGGTCAGCACCAGATGTGGGCGGCGCAGTTCATCAAGTACGAGCGTCCGCACGCCTGGCTGAACTCCGGCGGACTCGGCACCATGGGCTATGCGGTACCCGCCGCGATGGGCGCGAAGGTCGGCAACCCGGACCGCGTGGTCTGGGCGATCGACGGCGACGGCTGCTTCCAGATGACCAACCAGGAACTCGCGACCTGCGTCATCAACAACATCCCTATCAAGGTCGCCGTGATCAACAACTCCTCGCTCGGCATGGTGCGCCAGTGGCAGACCCTCTTCTACGAGGGCCGGTACTCGAACACGGACCTGAACACCGGACACAACACCGTCCGGGTTCCGGACTTCGTCAAGCTCGCGGACGCGTACGGCTGCGCCGGCCTGCGCTGTGAGCGGGACGAGGACATCGATTCCACCATTCAGCAGGCCCTCGAGATCAACGACCGCCCCGTCGTCGTCGACTTCGTGGTGAGCCGCGATTCGATGGTGTGGCCGATGGTGCCCTCGGGGGTCAGCAACGACCTCATCCAGATCGCCCGAAACATGACCCCGGAATGGGAGCAGGAGGACTAACCATGGCCCGTCATACCCTTTCCGTACTCGTCGAGGACGTTCCGGGCGTCCTGACCCGCGTTGCCAGCCTCTTTGCACGGCGCGCCTTTAACATCAACTCGCTGGCAGTCGGCCCCACCGAAGTTCCCGGGATGTCCCGGATCACCGTGGTGGTCGAGGCCGAGGGTGACTTGCTGGAGCAGGTCACCAAGCAACTGAACAAGCTCATCAACGTCATCAAGATTGTTGAGCTGGTTCCCGAATCTTCCGTGCAGCGCGACCACATCCTGGTCAAGGTGCGTGCGGATGCCGCAACACGGCTGCAGGTAACCCAGGCAGCAGATCTGTTCCGGGCAACAGTAGTGGACGTGTCCACCGACTCACTCATCATCGAAGCCACCGGCACCGCCGAAAAGCTCTCCGCGCTCCTGTCAGTGCTCGAGCCGTTCGGCATCCGCGAGATAGTCCAGTCCGGAACGCTGGCGATCAGCCGCGGCGCCAAGTCCATGAGCGACAGGGCGCTTAGAAGCGCATAACCAGTAGTGCATAACCGGTAGCGCATAGCCAGTAGCGCCCGTACATTTCAAATCAGTACCCGAACGCTTCGCTGGGTTTTGTACGAAGCAGAAATCACATCACAGGAGAGATACAAGTGACCGAGTTGTTTTACGACGACGATGCAGACCTTTCGATCATCCAGGGCCGCACCGTGGCTGTTATCGGGTACGGCAGCCAGGGCCACGCCCACGCATTGAGCCTGCGCGATTCCGGCGTTGACGTGCGCGTCGGCCTCAAGGAAGGCTCCAAGTCCCGCGCCAAGGCAGAGGCTGAGGGCCTGCGGGTTCTCGGCGTCGCCGAAGCCGTTGCCGAAGCGGACCTCATCATGGTCCTGACCCCCGACCAGGTGCAGCGCCACGTGTACGCGGAGGACATAGCGCCGAACCTGCAGGGCGGCGACGCACTGTTCTTCGGCCACGGCTTCAACATCCGCTACGGCTACATCCAGCCGCCTGCTGACGTCGATGTCGCACTGGTTGCGCCCAAGGGCCCGGGCCACATTGTGCGCCGCGAGTTCGAGGCCGGTCGCGGCGTTCCGGACCTCATTGCGGTTGAGCAGAACCCATCCGGCAAGGCCCGGGAACTTGCGCTGTCCTATGCGAAGGCCATCGGCGGCACCCGTGCCGGCGTTATCGAGACCACCTTCACCGAGGAGACCGAGACGGATCTCTTCGGCGAGCAGGCTGTGCTGTGCGGCGGCGCTTCGCAGCTCATTCAGTACGGTTTCGAAACCCTCACCGAGGCCGGCTACAAGCCGGAGGTCGCCTACTTCGAGGTACTGCACGAGCTCAAGCTCATCGTGGACCTCATGGTGGAGGGCGGCATCGCCAAGCAGCGCTGGAGCGTCTCCGACACCGCAGAGTACGGCGACTACGTCTCCGGTCCCCGGGTCATCGACCCGAGCGTCAAGGAGAACATGAAGGAGGTCCTCGCGGATATCCAGAGCGGTGCATTCGCCAAGCGGTTTATCGACGATCAGGACGCCGGTGGTCCGGAGTTCGCGAAGCTGCGCAAGCAGGGCGAAGACCACCCGATCGAGGCGACGGGGCGCGAGCTGCGCAAGCTCTTCTCGTGGATCAAGACCAATGATGACTACACCGAGGGCTCAGTAGCCCGCTAGTCATCGATCGGGTCAGCCGGGTGGATGGAAGTTCGTCCACCCGGCTTTCCTGTTGTGTCATCGGTCTCAACGGCGCCGATAGGCGGGTAACAAAGTGAGTGTTCCCTGCCGCCAAATTAGACTTGACGCAAGCTCAAGGCCCTTATCTCCTGTCCCTGCCACAGCACCGAGAAGGATCACCCGTGGAAAAACCAGTAGTTCTCCTTGCCGAAGAACTCTCGCCTGCAACAGTGGACGCACTCGGTCCCGATTTCGAGATCCGCCAGACTGACGGCGCTGACCGCTCCAAGCTGCTGGACGCGATCGGTGACGTCGATGCGATCCTCGTGCGGTCGGCCACCCAGGTGGACGCTGAAGCCATTGCGGCCGCGAAGAAGCTGAAGGTTATCGCGCGCGCCGGGGTTGGCCTGGACAACGTCGACATCAAGGCGGCAACCCGCGCCGGCGTCATGGTGGTCAACGCGCCGACGTCGAACATCATCTCCGCTGCCGAACTCACCGTTGGGCACATCCTCAGCCTGGCCCGGCACATTCCGCAGGCAAGCGGTGCGCTGAAGGGCGGGGAGTGGAAACGCTCCAAGTACTCCGGCATCGAGCTGTATGAGAAGAAGATCGGCATCATCGGCCTCGGCCGCATCGGCGCTTTGGTCGCCGAACGCCTGCAGGGATTCGGCACCGAGATCCTCGCCTATGATCCCTATGTCACTTCCGCGCGCGCTGCCCAGTTGGGCGTTCAACTGGTGTCCCTCGATGACCTGCTGGCGGAGTGCGACTTCATCACCATCCACATGCCCAAGACACCGGAAACCGTGGGTATGCTGGGGGCCGCCGCCTTCCAGAAGATGAAGGCCAGCGCCTACGTAGTCAACGTCGCCCGCGGCGGGCTGGTGGATGAGGATGCCCTGTATACGGCGTTGAAGGAGGGCCAGATTGCCGGAGCAGGCGTGGATGTGTTCGTGACCGAGCCGAGCACAGATCTGCCCTTCTTCGAGCTGGACAACGTGGTGGTCACTCCCCACCTCGGCGCATCCACCGACGAAGCCCAGGAGAAGGCCGGCATCTCGGTCGCCAAGTCGGTGCGTCTGGCGCTCGCTGGTGAGCTGGTGCCGGACGCCGTGAACGTCGCCGGCGGCGTCATTGCACCCGACGTGCGCCCCGGCATCCCGCTAATCGAAAAGCTGGGCCGGATCTTCACCGCCCTCACACATGACTCCCTCACCCAGATCGAAGTCGAGGTAGCCGGAGAAATCGCGTCGCTGGACGTGAAGGCGCTGGAGCTGGCCGCACTGAAGGGTGTCTTCACCGACGTCGTCAGCGAGCAGGTTTCCTACGTGAATGCTCCGGTGCTCGCGGAACAGCGCGGCATCAACACCCGGCTGGTGACCACTGAGCAGTCGGAGGAGTACCGCAACGTGCTGACCATCCGCGGCGCGCTCTCGGACGGTTCGCAGATCTCCGTTGCCGGAACACTGACCGGTCCCAAGCAGATCCAGAAGCTGGTGGGGGTCAACGGGTACGATCTCGAGATTCCCATCAGCGAGCACCTGCTCGTCATCCTTTACCAGGACCGTCCGGGCGTGATCGGAACCCTCGGCCAGGTGCTGGGGGAGCGTGGCATCAACATCGCCGGGATGCAGGTGGCCCGGAACAAGGAGGGCGGCCAGGCCCTTTCGCTGCTCGCCGTGGACAGCTCGGTGCCGCAGGACGTGCTGGAAAACCTCAAGGACGCCATCGGCGCAACGGTTGCACGTGAGGTTGACCTGCAGGACTAGTCGTTTCACCTGTAACTGCTGCCCGCCGAGTCTCCGGACCCGGCGGGCAGCAGTGTTTCCGGGAACCGAATCCAACACGTTGGGCCATCACGCCAAAAAGTTACGGCAGCGGCCAGATGACCGTCGCCTCGATGCTCTCCAGCGGCAGGGCGCCGTACTCCCGTGAGTCAATCGAGGTATCGCGGTTATCTCCCAGGACAAAGACGTGACCCGCCGGGACCGTGACCGGGCCGAAGTACGTTCCGTCGATCCGGGAATGGTCCACAAACGGCTCCCGCACCTCGACGCCGTCCACGTAGAGCAGTGCGTCCTTGATCGCAACGCTCTGCCCGCCCGTGGCCACCACGCGCTTGAGCATGGTCCCGGATTCGGTGGGGTTCGCGAAGGACACCAGTGAACCTTGCGTCACCTCACCGTGCCGGTAGAGCAGCACGACGCTGCCCTCAGCGACGGTCGGTTCCATGCTCGACGATGACACCAGCAGTGGCTCCACCACCCACAGCCTCACCGCAAGCAGCACCAACGCCGCAATGACAAGAACCGGTACGGTCCGCGAACGCCGTGTTGCGCTTGGACGGGTCTGCAGGTGACTACCCATGAAATGTGCTCCCGAGTGTGGCTGGATGCTTCCGATCATCCGCCTGCCTGCTTGGGGAAACCCTGACCCCTCCAAGGAATTCATAACGCCTGTACGGGATTCTTGCGGCACCGGCAGGACTGCGCCGGCACGATCTTGGGAGGAATCATGCACTCGGCAACGTCAGGAAGCACCAGCAAGGAACCACCCCACAGCACCAGCCCAGCTGAACCCCGGCCACCCGGAAAGTTCCGGTTCCGGCGGAGCGTTGCGGCGCTGTCATCGCTACTGATGCTCACCGGCGTCGGGCTGCCGATGGTCGCGGGGCCGGCACAGGCGGCTCCCGTGGGACAGGGCTTCACCGTCACCGCATCGGACCTGGCCTTCATTCTCCGGCAGATCAAAATCGCCGAAGCCCACGTCCGCAATACCACCTCCGAAACGGGGCCCTGCGGTGCGCTGCTGGGCACCGGGCCGGACCAGGTGCCCGGGCCGCTGGTTTCCTACGGTCTGCGGACCGTGGACGGCTCCTGCAACAACCTCCAGGACGGCCGTGAGGACTTTGCAACCTCCAACCGGCTGTTCCCGCGTCTCACCACACCCGAATACCTCGACGCCGACGACGGCGCGATCATCCGCCAAAACGGCCCCACCACCTACGACGGCGTAGGAAACGTGGTCGACGCCGAACCGCGCGTCATCAGCAACCTGATCGTCGACCAGACGGCCAGTAACCCCGCCGCGATCTCGGCTGCACAGTTCCCCGTCCGCTCCCAGGGCAACGATGGCGTTGTCCCCTGCGACGTGAACGGCCTGCCCGCCGGCTGCGTACCCGCCGGTGAAACGCTGTTCATCCCGAACATCACCACCGACGTCGGGCTCTCCCCGCCGTACAACTCGCTGTTCACGATCTTCGGTCAGTTCTTCGACCACGGCCTGGATCTGGTCAACAAGTCAGGAAACTCCGTCTTCATCCCCCTGCAGCCGGATGATCCGCTGATTGCCGAGAGGAACATTCCAGAACGGCAGCGCTTCATGGTGCTGACCCGGGCAACCAACCAGCCCGGTGAGGACGGCGTCCCCGGAACAGCGGATGACGTCCGCGAGGCCACCAACCGCACCGGACCCCTCGTGGATCAGTCCCAGACGTACAGCTCCGACCCGTCACACCACGTTTTCCTGCGTGAGTACGCCAACAACGCTGACGGTCGGCCCGTTTCGACCGGCGCGCTGCTCGAATCACCCGACGGCGGCATGGGCACCTGGAAGATGCTGAAAGACCAGGCAGCCTCAAAGCTCGGCCTGCAACTTGCGGACATGGACGTGCACCGTGTCCCGATGATCGCCGTCGATCCTTACGGCAACTTCATTCCGGGCCCGGCTCGCGGCCTGCCGCAGTTCGTGACTTCGACCGGGATGGTCGAAGGCAACAAGGTGGCACCCGTAGCAGTTCCGGAGAACGCATTGCGCGTCAATGAGTCGTTCCTCGACGACATCGCGCACCAGTCCGTACCGTCCACCGCAAAGACGGCGGATACTGATGACATCATCAACCCGCCGGGGCCTCCCACCCCCACCACCTACGACAACGAGATGCTTGATGCGCACTTCGTTGCCGGTGACGGTCGGCTCAACGAGAACGTCGCCCTGACGATGATCCATCAAGTGTTCCACTCCGAGCACAACCGGCTCCTCGAAGACATCAAGAACACGCTCGCCTCCGATACCTCAGCCCGCGGAGTAGCCGCGCTCGCCGAATGGAAGAGCGCAACCGGTGCCGGCGGCTGGAACGGTGAACGCCTCTTCCAGGCAGCCCGCTTCGTCACCGAAATGGAGTACCAGCACCTTGCGTTCGAGGAGTTCGCACGGAAGGTCCAGCCGCTGCTCGAGCCCTTCTCCACCTATCACGACGACGTCGATCCCGCGATCACCGCCGAGTTCGCCCACGCGGTATACCGCTTCGGCCACTCGATGCTCACAGACACGGTGTCCCGTACCAACACCGACGGTTCGACCAACGACGTACCGCTGCTCGACGCGTTCCTCAACCCGCCCGAATATTACGACGGCGGCACGGCAGGCAGGCTCTCCTCGAAGGACGCGGCCGGTGCGATCGCCATGGGCATGTCCGACCAGGTCGGCAACGAACTCGACGAGTTCGTCACAGAGACGCTGCGGAACAACTTGCTGGGCCTCCCGCTGGACCTCGCCGCGATCAACATCGCGCGTGCCAGGGAAACGGGTATCCCGTCGCTGAACAACCTGCGCCGGGAAATCTACAACGAGACCAACGACAGCCAGCTCAAGCCGTACACCAACTGGATCGATTTTGGCCTGAACCTGAAGCACCCGGAGTCGCTGATCAACTTCGTGGCGGCTTACGGCCAGCACCCGACGATCACCGCCGAGACCACGCTGAAGGGCAGGCGGGACGCAGCCACCCTGATTGTGGACCCACCGATCGACGCGGCGGAGGGCACTGTGCCCGCCGACTCCGGAGACTTCATGGGATCGACCGGCACCTGGGCGGGCAAGGAAACCGGCCTGAACCATATCGACCTCTGGATGGGTGGCCTCGCCGAACGCACCAACCTGTTCGGCGGCCTGCTTGGCTCAACCTTCAACTACGTGTTCGAGCAGCAGATGCTGGACCTGCAGAACGGCGACCGGTTCTACTACCTGGCACGCACGCCGGGCATGAACCTGCTGGGTCAGCTCGAAGGCAACTCCTTCGCCGAGATGATCATGCGGAACACGAGCGCAACGGCCCTGAAGGCGGACGTCTTCGGCACCTCGGACTGCAAGTTCGAGCTCGGACGCCTGCAGTTCAACGGGACCACGGTCCTCGACGATGCACTCTCGGAATGCGACGAAGAGGCTTTGCTTATCCGGATGCCGGATGGGACCATCCGTTACCGGACCACCAACTCGGTGGACCCGGCGGGCATCAACGGCCAGAGCGTCTTCAACGGCACAGCCGGCGCGGACCGCGTCTGGGGCGGCGTGGACAATGACACGTTCCTCGGCAACGAGGGCGACGACATCATCGAGGGCAACGACGGCGGTGACACGGCCCTCGGAGGCGAGGGCAACGACGTCGTTACCGATTCCGCTGGAGACGACGTGCTGAAGGGCGGTCCGGGTAACGACGCGCTCGACGCAGGGCCTGGTCTCGACCTGATCCTCGGGGCGGATGGCAGTGACTTCATCAACGGCGGCGCCAACACCAACGATTCCTTCGGCGGTGAGGGAAACGACTTCCTGATCGCAGGCGGAGGCAATGACTTCACGCGTGGAGACGCCGGGGACGACTGGCTCCAGGGCGGTGACGGCGCGGATCTCGTGATGGGTGACAGCGGCGCCCCGTTCTTCGATGACCCGAATACACCGGGTAACGACATCCTGATGGGTCAGAACGGCGATGACGACTACGATGCCGAGGGCGGTGACGACATCATGCTCGCCGACCCCGGAATCGAGCGGAACGCGGGCGCAGCCGGATTCGACTGGGCAACGCACCAGGTGGACGGTCTCCCTGCGGACACCGACCTCACCCGGAACCTGCTGGGAGTCCCGCTCCCCGTGGACGTTCTTCGCGACCGCTACGCTGAGGTCGAAGCGCTCTCCGGCGCAGGCAAGAACGACGTGCTGCGTGGCGACGATGTCATCCCCCGCCTGACCGAGGGTGAAGGAACCTCCGGCGAGAACTGGCTGGACGCGGAGGGCGTGGGGCTGATCAAGGGCCTCGCGGACCTGCTGCCTGACGCCGCCACGGACAACGGGAACATCTGGGGAGAAGGCAACATCATCCTCGGCGGCGGCGGCAGCGATCTCCTGGAGGGACGCTCCGGCAACGACATCCTCGATGGCGACCGGGAACTGCGCGTGAGGATGAGCGTCCGCACCAATCCCGCAGATCCGGCTACGGAAATCGGGAGCACGGACAGCATGGAGAAGCCGTACCTCGCAGGCAGCGCACGCACCCTGCAGTCGGCGGTCTTCGCAGGCGACGTCGATCCCGGAAACATCGTCCTCGTCCGCGAAATCGTGGACGGCGGAACCGGCAGCGACGTTGACGTCGCGGTCTTCACCGATCTTGAGGCGAACTACCGGGTCACCACCGTTCCCGCCGGCGCGGAAATGGGATCACCAGGAAGCGTCACCACGGTGACGCACCTCGGCGATGATCCGGACGCGTTGCCGGCACTCGGCGAGGGAGACGGCATAGACACGCTCCGTAATGTCGAGCAGTTGCTGTTCTCCGATTCGCTGGCGCCGACCGTTCCCGAGATCGGACCCGCAATCGCGGGCGACCGTTCGGCGACAGTGGAGTGGGAAGCACCGGCTTCGGTGGTCACCAGGTACGACGTACGGGTGGTCGACGCGAACGGACTGCAGGTCGGAGCCCTGCGGGAGGTCAGCGGAGAAGAGCCGGGCGTCAACATCACCGGGCTCATCAACGGCCAGTCCTACCGCTTCCAGGTTCGTGCTGTGAACGAGCTCGGAGCCTCCGGGTTCTCGGCACTCTCCAACCCGGTAGTTCCCAACGTGGCTCCTGCGGCACCCACGAACGTACGGGGTGTCCCTGGCGCCGGCGTCGTAGATCTTTCCTGGACCGCCCCGGCGGGCAACACCGGTACACCGGTGACGTCCTACCGGGTGCAGGTGCTGGAGAGCGGAGTGGTCACACGGACTGTGCCGCTCACCGGCGCTGGAACAACCACCACGATCACCGGACTGCGCAACGGCGCGACGTACACGTTCCGGGTGCAGGCCGTGAATGCTGCCGGTAACGGTGCGCTCTCGGATCCGTCCCCGGCTGTGACGCTGGCGGCTGGTCGCCCGGCTGCGCCCACGATCGCCGCTCCCACCGGCGGACGCGGCAACGCGACAGTCAGCTGGACGCCGGGCGCCGACGGCGGGGCTCCCGTCACCGGATTCTCGGTACGGGTGGTGGACCCTGCGGGAGCGCAGGTCGGTGAGCTTCGTACGGCACCGGCGAACGCACGGTCGCTGTCACTGACCAGGCTTCCAGCGGGCATTGCCCTCCGGTTCCAGGTTGCGGCGACCAACGACGCGGGCATGGGCGCCTTCTCCGGTCTTTCGGCACCGCTGGCAGCCACACTGCCTCCGTTCCGGGATGTACCGCAGAATCAGCCGTTCTTCACGGAGATCGTGTGGCTGCTCGATAACGGCATCACCACCGGTTACCTGGAGGATGGGACCTTCCGTCCCTACCAGGCAATCAAGCGTGACGAGATGGCAGCCTTCATGTACCGCCTGGCTGGAGAACCCGCCTTCGCGCCTCCGAGGGTGTCGCCCTTCAATGACATCCCCGCCGGCGGCAGGTTCTACAAGGAGGTCGCGTGGCTGGAGGCAAATGGAATCACGACAGGCTACCCGGACGGCACGTTCAAGCCGCACCTGGCCGTCAACCGGGACATGATGGCCGCGTTCATGTACCGGTATGCAGGGGAGCCGGCCTACACACCACCGGCCGTCTCACCCTTCGTGGATATGCGGCCCGGCAGTGCCTTCTACAAGGAGGTCTCCTGGCTCGCGTCCACGAAGATCACCACGGGCTACCCGGACCGCACGTTCCGACCCTTCGAAGCAGTCAACCGCGACATGATGGCCGCGTTCATGTACCGCTTTGATGGCCTGAACAAGTAACCGTCTTCGGGTTCCCGAACCCACAACAGCCAGGAGCCCCGGGATTCGTCCCGGGGCTCCTGGCTGTCCGGGCACTGGTGCTGGTGCTGGGTTGCTGGTTGCTGGTGCGGGTGCCGGGGGCAGTGGCGTCCGCTGCTGGTTGCGGGTGCGGGTGCTGGTGCCGGGGGCAGTGGCGTCCGCTGCTCCAGCCCATGGGCGTGCAGGTGCTGGAAGCGTCCCCGATCAGTGTGGCCTGCTGACGCATTCCGGCTCCACTGATGCGTTGCGGCCCTGCGACACCTTCACGAGTGCGTCGCAGGGCCGAAACGCGCTGTGTGGGCCGATACGCGCGTGTTGCGAGACGCGGGTTTAGAGACGGCGGGCACAGCGAGACGGCCGACCCGGGGATCCGGGCCAGCCGTCGTCGTCGTTGTGTGCTCAGCTCAGTCGTCGCTGTCCCTCAGGACGCGCTTTGCGAAGCGGTGGAGGAATGCTGCCATCGTGTCGCGGTAGACGGGCTGCAGGGGGCGGAAGGTGTTGTCTTCCCAACCCTCGGTTACCCCCGTGTCGGCGAGCCAACTGATCTCCTTGTAGAACGGCATGCCCGGTTTCACATCCTTGAAGTCGGAGAACTTCTCCACCACCGGGCTGCCCGCGAACCTGTACAGGAACGCTGCCATCTGGTCGCGGTTGATCGGCTGATAGGGCCGGAAAGTGCCGTCAGGCCAGCCGGTGGTGATCTTCTGGGTTGCGAGCCAGCTGATCTCCTTGAAGAACACGTGGCCCGGCGAGACGTCCTTGAACTTCTGCGTGGGCTGGTGGTCCGGTTTGCCGGCGAGCCGGTAGAGGAACGCGGCCATCATGTCGCGGTTCACCTGGTAGAGCGGCTTGTATGAACCGTCCGGGTAACCGGTGGTGATGCCGACGGCGGCAATCCAGGTGATCTCCTTGGCGAAGACAGTGTCTTCGTTCACGTCACTGAAGGTCGGCGCGGGAGGAAGCTCGGGCGGGTACACGCCGTCGTCCCAGCCCGGTTTGGCCGCGTTGATCGGGTCGTTCACGTCAAGCTCGAAGTCTTCCGGAGCCATACCGACGCTGAACTGGACCATCATGTCGTGATCCTCGTGTGGGAGGTTGTGGCAGTGGATCATGTAGCGGCCGCGATGCGGACCGAACTTCATGAGCAGCCGCACCTTCTCGCCCTCCCCGCAGTACACAACGTCCTTGGGCCCCTGCTCGTAGGAGAAGTCCGCGCGGTCTTCGCCGCCGATGATCTTGAAGTCCAGCAGGTGGATGTGGACCGGGTGGAACCAGCCGCCGGAACGGTTGTCGAACTCCCAGATCTCCACGGCATCGAGCTCCGGATCAGCAATGACCTTGCGGTAGTTGCTCGCGATCACCTCGGCCCAGTTCATGTCATCGATGGACCACAGATTGGTGATGTCATCCCGCTTGAGCCGGAAGGACCGGAACTTGGTCGCATCGCTCTCCTTCAGTGTCATGACCTCGTTGGAGGGGTTCAGTTCCACGGGAATGGTGTTCCAGGTGGGGTCCGAGGTGTCCACAGGCTCGTCGGTGACGTCGAAGGCCATCATCTTGTGCGTGAAATCGTAGTCAACGTTGTTCTTGTTCGAGAGGTTGCGCAGTTCCACGCGCTGGCCCGGCTGATAGTGCCGGAAGTCGATGAGGACCTCGTACCGCTCGGCACTGCCGTGCCTCCACTCGTACACGGACTGGGCGTACGGCATGAGGCCCCCGTCGGTGGCCACCACGGTGACCGGGTCGCCGGTGCTGAGGTACGGACGGAAGGACCGCGAGATGCTCGCGTTCAGGATGCGGAACCGGTAAATGCGCCGCTGGACCTGCATGACGGGCCACGGCCTGCCGTTCGCCATGATGACGTCGCCCCAGAGGCCCGAGTGGCTGTCGTCGTCGTAACCCAGCGAGCCGTCCGCAGCGAACATGGCGTCGGAAAGAGTGAGCGCGACGTCGAACTGGCCCTGCGGAAGAAGCTGCCGCTCCAGGGGGTCGTGGACGTGATACTGGCCGGCAAGGCCCGAGTACACGTTCGGTGCCGTGTAGTGGACTGCGTGGTCGTGGTACCAGAGGGTACGGGCGTGCTGGTTGTTCGGGTACTTGTAGTCCTTGTAGAACCCGGGCATCGCGATGTCCGATGCATACCCGTCGAACTGGGGGAGCGACGCCGAGCCGTGCAGGTGCGTGGACGTGTACAGGTTGTGGCCCATGGTGGGGTGGGTTGCCGGCAGCTGATTGCGGACCCGTACAACCGACTTGGTCCAGCGATCCATCTTCAGGGTGGGTCCCGGGAAGGTGCCGTTGTACCCCAGGATCGGGGTGAGGAGGTTGCGGTTCGGCAGCATCGACGCGTTGCCCACGGACTGGGTGATCGAGTAGTAGTTGATCTTCATCTCGTCCTCCGGGTCATAGCCGGTGGCGTACGGTGCGAGCACCGGTGTCCGGAGGAATTGTGCGCGGAAAGGAACAGGCATCTGCGATGGATCGAGTGCGCTCGCTACTTTGGCCTCGACAGACCGCGTAGGAACGGTGAGTGCTCCGGCCCCCAACACACCAAGGCCACCAAAAAGGATTACCTGGCGTCGCGAAATAGACATTGTTTTCTCCTTATGAAGGGTTTATCCAAGCGTCCCTGTAAGCACTTGGAGAAACCTTGAATGAATGGAAACCTCAGGCTGCTGACATCGCACGGACAATAAAGGAATTGATGACGTTGCCGGCCTCCCGCAGGGCCTGCCGGACGTTGGGGGTGGCAAGTGGCTGCGTGGCGAACGTCGCCTGCCGGCTGAGCTGGCTGTGCAGCATCAGCAACGCCGAAAGGACGTCCGAGAGTTCGCCTTCGCCGTCGGCCGTTGTCTGCAGGAGCCGGGCGTACGCTGCCTTGAGGCCGGGGCCCGGAGCGCAACCCAACTCGCGGTCCATGGCACGGCGGCAACGTTCGTAGCTCTGGAGTCCCTCGGCATGCCGGCCGGCCTGCTCAAGGCCGAGGATGAGGCACAACCAGGCCCGTTCATTCAGGGGATCTGACTTGAGGGCCCGCTGTGCCAGTTCGATCGACTCCTCGGCCTTCCCAATGCCTGCCGCGGTCTCCGCAGCGAGGATTGTCGCGTCAAGCACGCGGGTGGCGTGGAGTTCGCGTTCGTCCTCTGCCCAGGCCGGCAGCAGTTCGTCGCCGAGTAGGGGAGCAGTGGCCAGCGACAGTGCAGTGCGGAGCTTATTCAGTGCATCGCTCCCTGAAGAGTGCTGCGCCTGGCGGATGAGCTGCTCGAAGCGGTTGAGGTCCAGGTCCACGAGCGTACGGTCCATGACGTAGCCGCCAGTGGTGGTGCGCAGTGGGCCGGCCTTGCCGCTGCCTGGCTGGAGGTTGCGGCGGAGGACGCTCACGTAACTTTCGAGCGTCGGCAATGCCTCTGCCGGCGGACGTCCGCCCCAGAGGAGTTCGATCAGCCTGTCCTTCGAAACGGGGGTGCCGAGGTTGAGGAGCAGGATCTCCAGGATCTGGCGCGGCTTCGGTCCGCCGAGTGCCCGCGCGTCGAGCACGGTGTCTCCCCGCCGGATCTGGAGCGCTCCGATGAGGTTGATGGTGAGGTGGTTCTGGGGGATTGCGGGTGCGGGCTGTGAGCCGGAGTGTGCTGGTGAGAATGCGTCTGACTGCAACATGATCGAGACCTCGTGTTCAAGTGCGGATGATGACGTTTTCCAACCTAGGGAGCTTGTTTTCGCGTAACACGAGTAGGGTCTACCCGATTATTTCCGCTGCCTCCCCCTAAAACCGGGCCACAATACTTAGGTTGTGCCTGAGTAGTACTGGTGTAAGTAGTGAGTAGTCGTGAGTACTACTCAGTTACCCGCTCAGCCGGCCGACGTGTGGTGATCGGTACCCATCGAGAGCCGCAGGTCGTCAGCGCCGCTGAGCTCCAGGGCAATCGCCTGATTGGGGATTTCGAAGACCAGGACAGCCTCGATTGTCTCGCCCTGCTCTGCCGTCACTTCCGCGGGCGAGGACCAGATGACACGCGGTTCGCCTGCGCCGAGCCCCTCGACCGCGTAGTCAGAAGCCCGGAAGTCAATTCCCTCTGCCTCCAGCGCCGTGAGCTCAAGGAGGATGCGGACGCGGTGGGCACCCTCGGCCACCGGCTCCGCCAGGGCAGCCGGGTCCCCGACGGGCGCCCAACCGTCCGTCTCAAGCGGAATGATGCCGTTGATGCGTGCCAGGCCGCCGTCGATCTCGTCCGTCGCGCCGAGCATCGTGCTCGGCTCTTCTTCCGCGTTATTGGACAGCACCCATGCCAGGCCGCTTCCCAGCCCTAGGAGCAGGACGGCCGGGACGGCCATCCTGCGCCAGCCGACCCGCCGTCGTCGTTCACTTCCTTGCTCTCCTGCCGGCACGACGACGGCGGCATCCTCCGGGGTTTGAAAGTCACCTGGGCGGACGGAATCGTCCTGGGGACGTGGGTTGGACGCGGGGGTATGGAGATGAATAGCCATGAAGGAAGTGTTTTCTTTTCACCATGGGAAAACCATGACCTGACATTCCCAAAGCTTTTTACAAGCCCGGCAGGAAATGCTGGCCGGGACAGTCGCTCAACTAGGCGCGTCTGCCGGTCATCACTTCAATTAGAGGGCAGGTCTTCACAATGTTTGAGTACGAACGGCCTCGGCACCGCCGAGGTGAAACTCGCTCATCCGCCGGAAGGCGGATGGCATCTATTGTTGCGGCGGGCGCGGTTTGCCTGCCGATCCTGGTGGCGCCGCCGGCAGCGACCGCAGTTGAGATTGCGGCAGTCCCCGGTGGGTCAAGCCTCGCCGCCGTGGGTCCTATCGACTCCTCTAACGGCTACCCGCTCTGGTACGAAGACAACGGGCTCGCCTCGGCCGGCCTCGATCCGCTTCGCCTTGAACTCTGCCTCGAAGCGATCATGTGCGGCGCCGAGATTCCGAATCCGAACGCACCCATCTCCCTCCCGGAGAACTATCCGGATGAGGGTTTCTGGTGGGCCGCCGAAGCCGAGATTGACCGGCCGATCGGCGACCGCGCGCTGCTTGTGTACGCCCAGGAAGCCGCGTTCGGCGGTGCCGGCGGGGTGGCAGTTGGCCAGCAGGTGGCGTTTTCCCGCCAGCGCATCCGGATCGACTCACTGAACCCCAACACCTCCTACAAAATCACCACTCCGTATGGGGTGGAGAACATTGTCACGGATGTGGAGGGCGAGATTAACGAGACCCAGGACATCGGCTGCATGAGCCCGCCCTGCGGTTTCGAGCTGGCCATGACGGGCCATATCGGTCCGTTCCTGCGTTGGGATCCGAATCAGGGCCAAACGGCACCGGAGGGCTACATCGGCAACCCGGCCATTCCGCACGCAGTGGTCGGCAGCCCGAACAACACCAACTTCTTCCGGATTGAGGGCCCCAACGCAGGCGGCCCCGGCGTCAATTCGGTGGAAACTGAGCTGTTCTCGGTCACCGGACGGATTGCCCAGCTCCGCGCGACGGTGGACCAGCCGGGCGACCTGTTTGGTGCGGCTACCGATGTATACGTGCAGCCTTCTTTCCCGAAGGAAGCGGACATTGTCTACACCCTGGACGGGACCGAACCGACGCTCACTAACGGCACCCGCGTGGCGACGGACGGTAAGCCGGGATTCGCTGCGACCGTTACTATCCCCGCAGCGGCTCCGGATGCAGTGGACGACCTCGGCAACCCCACCACTATCCGGCACACCACGCTGAAGTACTTCGCGGTGGATGCCAACGGTGGGGTGAGCGAAACGTACACCCAGCAGTACACGGTGGACACCTCGCTGCCGACCGTCACGGCGACTCCGGACGGTCTGTCCGAGGCACCAGTCAACGGGCGGATTGTCCTCCAGGGCGCCCAGACGGTCACGTTGACCGCCACGGATCCGTTGGGCGGCGCTGATCCGGACATCTTCTACACCACTGACGGCACCCGCCCGACGGTGGACGTAGATGGAAACCCGGTTGGATCCACCAAGGAATACTCGGATCCGGTCGAGCTGCGGACGTCCACTGTCCTGAACACCCTGGCCGTCAGCGACCAGGGTTTGGTGGGACCGAACTCCAAGTACAACTACGTCGTGTACAACATCAAGGAGGTAGGTCCGAAGGGCAACCACGGTTTCCCCGAGTACCTGACCGACTGGAACGGCCAGAAACTGGCACTCTGCCTGGATGATCCCGCTTGTGGGCTGGAAGCACCGTTCGACACGGAGTTGGCGCAGTTCCCGACCAGCTTCCCCGGAGAGTCCTTCTGGTGGTCAGCCGGTGCCGAGATTCCGGTCACCGGGGGTGGCCGCGCACGGCTGGTCCTGGCGATGGAAGCCGCATTCGCCAACGAAGTTCCTAAAGAGGGCGATCAGGTGATGTTCGGACGCACCCGCTACAGCATGCGGGGCCTCGAACCGGGCGCCACCTACAGAATCACCCAGCCCTACGGCGTCGACGTCATGACTGCCGATCCGGAGGACGAGGATGGCGAGCTCGCGTACACAGCCGACATCGGTTGCCTGGACGCTGCCTGCTCGCCGGACCTGCTGAAGGAGTCCCAGATCGGACCGTTCCTGAAGTCCACCCTCGCTCCGGACGGTTACCTGGGCGACGGCGCAACTGAGGCACCGGTTACGGGCAGCCCGTTCGACACCAACTTCTTCAAGTTGGAGCAGTTGACGGACGCAAACGGTGTCGAGTTCGATGTGCCCCGGCTGATCGGCCAGACGAACAACTTCGTCGTCGTCGGACGCCTGTTCGACACCCCGGCTCCGGAGCGCCGCCCTGCCACCCCGGTGGCACCTGCGCTCAACATAGCTGCGGCGCGTATCGGTGAGGCACAGCTCCAGCTGACCCCACCGGCCGACGGCGGAACGCCGATCACCGGGTTCGAAATCCGGGTCACCGACCAGAACGGAACGCAGGTCGGTGAGCTGATCGAGGCGCCGGCTGACGCAACGACGGTGAAGATCACCGGCCTTCCTGCGGACCAGGACCACCGGTTCCAGGTAGCGGCCCGAAACGCGAAGGGCGTCAGTGCCTTCTCGCCCGTCTCGGCGCTGCTGCCGGCACTTGCTCCGCCGTTCCCCGACATCCCCCACAAGACCGTGTTCTTCACAGAGATCGCGTGGCTTGCGGGCGAAGAGATCACCTTGGGATACGACGACGGCAAGTTCCAGCCGCTCTGGCAGGTCAAGCGGGACGTGATGGCGGCGTTCCTCTACCGCCTCGCCGGCGAACCCGCGTGGAATGCGCCGACGGTATCGCCGTTCAAGGACGTCAAGCCAGGAGACCACTTCTACAAGGAGATCACCTGGTTGGCGAACGAGGGCATCACGACCGGTTGGGATGATGGCACATTCCGACCACTCGTCTCGGTCAACCGTGACATGATGGCGGCGTTCCTCTACCGGATGGCGGACGTTCAGGAATACACGCCTCCGGCAGTGAATCCGTTCCCGGACGTCTCGACTGCCAAGCCGTTCTACAAGGAAATCCAGTGGCTCGCCGAAACCAAGATCACCACCGGATTCGAGGACAAGACCTTCAAGCCGCTTCACGCAGTGAACCGCGACATGATGGCCGCCTTCCTCTACCGTTTCGACGGGCAGGGCTTCCTCGACTAAAGAAACCTTCCTGGTGAAACACCCGTCAGCCCCGGCATCCGAGCCCCTGGATGCCGGGGCTGACGGCCGTCCTGTGTTCGTATAGCGCCTCTGCACCGCAATGATGCGACTTTGCCTCACCGGCAGGGTAACTTTCTAGGGTGAGTTCTGCGCAGAAACCCCCGTTCTACATCACCACCGCCATCACGTACCCCAACGGCGTGCCCCACATCGGCCACGCCTATGAGTACGTGGCTACGGATGCAATCGCCCGCTTCAAGCGGCTCGATGGTTATGACGTCATGTTCCTTACCGGAACGGACGAACACGGGATGAAGATCGCCCAGACGGCAGAGAAGGAAGGCATAACTCCGAAGGAGCTGGTGGACCGGAACGCCGCGGCCTACAAGGCTGCGCACGGAGACCTCGCAATCAGCTACGACCGCTTCATCCGCACCACTGATGAAGATCACTACGCTGCGTCGCAGGACATCTGGAAGCGGATGGAGGCTAACGGGGACATCTATCTCGACAAGTACGCCGGCTGGTACTCGGTGCGGGATGAAGCGTACTACACGGACGATGAAACCGAAGTCCGCGAGGACGGCATCCGCTACTCGAAGGAGACGGACACCGAGGTCACCTGGACCGAGGAGGAGAGCTACTTCTTCCGCCTCTCCAATTACCAGGACCGGCTGCTCGCGCTCTACGCGGACCAGCCGGAATTCGGCGCGCCACAGTCCCGCTTCAACGAGGTCATCAGCTTCGTCAAGCGTGGTCTGGAGGACCTCTCGATCAGCCGCACCACCTTCGATTGGGGCGTTCCGGTCCCCGGCGACCCCAAGCACGTGATGTATGTGTGGGTGGACGCGCTGACCAACTACCTCACCGGCGTCGGCTACCCGGATACGGAGTCGGAGCAGTTCCGGAAGTACTGGCCGGCGGACGTCCATGTAATTGGCAAGGACATCTCCCGTTTCCACGCCATCTACTGGCCCGCGTTCCTGATGTCCGCCGGCATCGAGCTGCCCAAGCGCATCATGATCCACGGCTTCCTGCACAACAAGGGCGTCAAGATGTCCAAGTCGCTGGGCAACGTGATCGCACCCAAGGACTGGATGGAGCAGTACGGACGGGACCAGATCCGCTTCTTCCTGCTGCGCGAAGTTCCCTTCGGGGCGGACGGCTCCTACAGCCACGAGGCCATTGTCACGCGGATGAACTCGGACCTTGCCAACAACCTGGGAAACCTGGCGCAGCGCTCGCTGTCCATGGTGGCGAAAAACTGCGACGGACTGGTGCCCGCGCCGTCGTCGTTATCCGAGGCCGACCAGCGAATTCTCGAGGCCGCGAACCAGCTCCTGCCTGCCTGCCGGGCAGCGTATGAGAAGCAGGAGCTTTCCCGCGCACTCGAAGCGATCTGGACGGTGCTGGGTGACACCAACGCCTACTTCGCCGAACAGCAGCCGTGGGTCCTGCGGAAGACGGATCTGGACCGTATGAACACGGTGCTCTACGTGACGCTTGAGATCCTGCGGATCGTGTCCATCCTCGTTCAGCCGGTGATGCCCGACGGCGCAGCGAAGCTCCTGACGGCGCTCGGTCAGGGAACCACGGACGACGACGGCGGCCGCAGCTTCGGCGCGCTCGGCACCCCGCTTGTGCCGGGCGTCGCCCTCCCGGCGCCGGAACCGGTGTTCCCCAAGTACGAGGAACCTGAGCAGAGCTGAATCGACCGGTCAGGGACACGCCGCTAAAGCGCGGTCGAAGCGGCGTGTCCTGATACGTAAGCGGGAAGCTACCGGCGGAAGCGTTCGGCCGCCGTCGCCGTCATGATCGCTGCGACCTCCTGCTGCTGCTCGCGTGCGCGCCGGGCCATGCGGCCGAGGCTTTCACGGTCATAGCCGGGGAAGGACCAGCCGGCGTCGAGCAGCACCAGGAGCGTTTCCCACAGGGCTTCCTTGCCGCGGACCAGGCTCTGCAGCGCTTCCAGTTCAAGTTGCGCACCCGGTCCGTCGCCCGTCCTGCGAACATTGAGCGGGTTCAGGCGGGCAGCAGCTGCGCTGAGGTAGGCAAACGTCATTTTCGCCGGGTTCGGGCGGTGGCCCTGCGCTCGGAGGGACCGCAGCAGCGTGGTCCGCTCGCCGTCAATCTCGTCGCGTAGCCGGGCAAGGGTGCGTCCGTGCGCGGTGCCCTGCCACGTCTTGCTCGCTGCCTCGAAAAGGCGAACTCCGCCGGTTGCACCGAGGAGGTGATCTTCCAAATAGCTGAGCAACTGCTGCTTCTCCGCGCGGTCCAATCCGGCCAACGATCCTCCTGATAGCAACACGACCCGGATGGGGCGTGTTGCTATCCTTGCAGGTCAGCCGTCTGTGGCCAATCCCTGCACGGGGGAGAGCCGTGCGGCCCGTCGGGCCGGCATCACCGAGGCAACGAGCCCGGCAACGACGGCGACTGCCAGCACTCCGAGCAGTTGCAGCCAGGGGAACGACGGCGTGACGGCGGCTATCAGTCCCAGTGCCGACTGCGCGCCCAACCAGCCGTAGAGCATCCCGAGCCCGACTCCGAGCAGGGCGGCCACACCGGCGATGAGGACCGCCTCGACGGCCAGCATTCCGCGCAGCTGGCCCCTGGTGAGCCCGAGCGCACGCAGCAGTGCCGATTCCCGGGTCCGTTCCAGCACTGACAGTGAAAGCGTGTTGGCCACCCCGATCAGGGCGATCAGTACGGCAACGGCCAGCAGCGCAGTAACGACGAGGAGCAACACATCGATGATCTGGTTGAACGTCGCCCGCTCCAGCGCGGCGCCGGAGACGAGGTACTCGGGCAGGCTGAGGGTGTCCACAATCTCCGTGCGCAGTGAGGTGATGTCGCCGGATCCAAGCGAGTCGTCAACCTTGAGCCAGAGGATGCTTCCGGAGGTTTCGGCCTTGTCCATGATCCCCAGGTTCTCCGCCGTGGCTTCGCTGATCAACGGAACGATGGTCCGGCTCTCAGCCACTGCGACGGGCAGCGTCTGCTCGGTGAAGGAACCCTGAACCGTGAGTTGCGTCAGGTCCGTGCCATCGGGCATGACAACGGCGTCCTCGTGTGGGTAGGCGGTTTCGGAGCGCAGTACTGCAGCCGCGTCCTCCTCTGAGAGGGTGTAGACCACCTGCGATCCCGCTTCTTCGCCCGTAACCGCGACGGGGGTGGGTTGGGCTACTGCCTCGATCCCGTCGATAGCCAGCAGCGAGGTCACGGCCTCAGCAGGGTCCCCGCCTTCGAGCTGGACGGCCATGTCAACCGGGTAATTCTGGGCCAGCGCATCATCGAAGGCGGTGCGGGAGGTTTGCGCGCCCGCCATCATCATGCTGACCAGCGTGACCCCGACGATGAGTGCGGTGGCGGTCGCCGTGGTCCGGGCGGGGTTGCGAACCGCGTTGACGGCGGCGAGCGTTCCCGGCACGCCGAGAGGTTTCGCCAGCCGCCCCACCCAGGTGACGAGTGCCGGGACAAACAGCCCGGCGCACAGGAGCAGCCCGAGGAAGGAGAGCGCGCCGCCCGGTAGTGCGATCAACAGGTTCGCCTGGATGGCGCCGACGGCAAGGAGGAGACTGCCGCCAACCACCAGCGCAACCCCGATCCCCAGCCGGACCCGCCCGCGGCGGGTACCGATTCCAGCGTAGTCAACGGGGCGAAGCGCGGCGAGCGGTGCGACGGCGGTGGCCGCCCGCGCGGGAACCAGAGCCGCGGCGACGGTCATCAGGACACCCACGACCATTCCCGCGATAACGGCCGACGGCGGCACCGCCAGGGTTGCAAACTCGCTGCCCGGCACGGTGCGGGCAAGCTGGACGAGCGTCCACATGACGCCCGTGGCGAGCAGCACTCCCAGCGCCGAGGAGACGAGTCCGACGATCGCGGCCTCGAGCAGCACAGAACGTCGGATCTGGCCGCGGCCGGCACCGATGCAGCGCAGCAGCGCCAGCTCGCGCGTTCGCTGGGCGACCAACACCGAGAAGGTGTTGGAGATGACCAGGGCCGTCACGATCACCGCGACCACGGCGAAGGCCAGCAGCACGATGGTCAGCTGGTCCTGCCCGCCGGACAGTGCGGCAACATCCTGGGTTGTCTGGTCGGCGGCGGTCAGCGCCGTGGCGGGGACGCCGTCGTCGTTCAGGGTTTGTACGATCGCCTCGCTGACCCCGGCGGTATCCGCCGAGTCCGTGAGGAGGAGCTGCAGCCGCGCAGCGGAGGCGTCCGGCGCAAGGGCGGCCACCTGGGAATCGACCGCGTGCAGCTGGATCATTCCGGAGGCGAACGGGTGGTCGGAAGGTTCGGTGATGCCGACGACGGCGAGTTCCGTTCCGCCCGAGGCGATGCTCTCCTCGGGCGTTCCCGCGCCGAGGGAAGCCGCCGTGGCGGTATCACCGACGGACAGGCCAAGCTGCCCGGCCGATTCCGAGTCGATGAGGATTTCACCATCGGTCTCCGGCAGTGCACCCTCCGTCAGAGCGAGGGTCTCCAACGCGTCGGGGGCGAGCGTGGCGAGGGTGGCGATGTTCGTTGTATCGGACACCGAAAGCACAACGGCGCCTTGCGTATCAGCGTGAACGGTGTCGACGCCGGAAATCGAGGCAACGCGATCTGCAGCGTCTGCGGGGAGCGGGCCGCCGTTCTCGGAGGAGACCACCAGGTCCGCGTTGGCGTATTCGGTGCCGATGCTGTTCTGGAGGGTGGCCGTCGTCGTCCCGCCGACCATCAGGGTGGCGGCGAGGAAACCGACGCCGAGCATCACGGCAAGCCCGACGGCGATATACCGGCGGGCGTGCCTCGCGACCTGGGAGAGGGCAACAATCAACACGGTCAGGCTCCCAGCTGCGAGAGGGCGGCGAGGATGGCTTCGGGGGTGCTGCGGTCGAGTTCGCCGACCAGCCGGCCATCCTGCATGAGGATTACGCCGTCTGCGTAGGAGGCCGCCACCGGGTCATGGGTGACCATGATGATGCTCTGTCCCATCTCGGAGCTGCTGCGGCGCAGCAGGGAGAGCACCTCGGCGCCGGAGCGTGAGTCCAGGTTGCCGGTGGGCTCGTCGCCGAAGATGACGTCCGGTCGGGTGAGCAGGGCGCGGGCAACGGCGACGCGCTGCTGCTGACCGCCGGAGAGTTCGTGCGGCCGGTGGGTGAGCCGGTCTGTGAGCCCGAGGATGGTGCAGATCTGGGTCAGCCATTCCCGGTCGACCGATCCGCCCGCCAGCGCAACGGGCAGCGTGATGTTCTGCTCCGCTGTGAGGGTGGGGATGAGGTTGAAGGATTGGAAAACGAAGCCCACGCGGTCGCGCCGGAGCCGCGTCAGGTCGGCGTCGGGCAGTCCCGTGATGTCGGTGCCGCCGATCGAGATGCTTCCGGAGTCGGCGGTATCCAGTCCGGCGAGGCAGTGCATGAGCGTGGACTTTCCCGAGCCGGACGGGCCCATGATGGCAGTGAAACGTCCGGCCGGGAAGCTGACCGTGACGTCGCTGAGGGCCTGGACGGTGGTGTTGCCCCGGCCGTAGGACTTGTTCAGGGAGACGGCAGCGACCGCTGCTGAAGAAACTGGTGTGGGACTTGATGGCGCGGCGGCCGTTGAAGAATGCGATGTCATGGCTTCAACGCTACGCAAGTGCCCAGGGGCAGCGGATCGCCCGGCGGGAGGTTCTTGAGGGCCGGGATCTCCTACCGCGGGATGAGATTTGGTATGGGTCAGGGGCGAACGACGCCGGCCTCGTAGGCCATGACCACCGCCTGCACCCGGTCCCTCGCGCCGAGTTTGGCGAGGATGTGCCCCACGTGGGTCTTCACGGTCGCCTCCGAGAGGAACAGGTCGCCGGCAATCTCGGTGTTCGAGCGACCCTGCGCAATCAGCGTGAACACCTCGCGCTCGCGTGCCGTCAGGGTTCCGACGGCGGTGGTCGCCGCCTCATTGGTGGCGGACGGCTGCCGCAGCAGGGGAGCCACATGGTCCAGCAGCCTGCGGGTGGTCGAGGGTGCAATGACCGCGTCTCCCCGGTGCACGGTCCGGATGGCCTCCAGCAGTTCTTCGGGCGGCGCATCCTTGAGCAGGAAACCGCTGGCGCCGGCCTGGATGGCGGCAAGGGCGTACTCGTCGAGGTCGAAGGTGGTGAGCACGATGATGCGTGGACCGGCACCCTGCGCCTGTTCAAGAATGCGCCGGGTTGCCTCGATGCCGTCCATTCCGGGCATCCGGACATCCATGAGTACGACGTCGGCCGGTGTGGCAGCAAGCATGGCCACCGCTTCTGTGCCGGTTCCGGCCTGGCACCGGACTTCCAGATCCGGCTGGGAGTTGATGAGCATCGAAAAACCGCTGCGGACCAGTTGCTGGTCGTCAACGAGGCCCACTCGGATGGGCGCGGGGGAATTCGGGCTACTCATTCAGGCCTCCGTGTAGGGAATAACAGCGTGGACCCGGAAGCCGCCGCCGTTCAGGGGCGCGGCCGCCAGGCTTCCATCGTAGAGTTTCAGGCGCTCGGCCATGCCCTTAATTCCCTGCCCTGCACCCGCGGTGGTGCTGTCCGAGGCGGCGCCGCGGCCGTCGTCGTCGACGGTGATTTCCAGGCCTCTCGCAGTCCAGGCGAGCTGGGCCGATGCGGAGGCCTTCGGTCCGGCATGTTTGAGCACGTTGGTAAGCGATTCCTGCACCACCCGGTACCCAGTGAGTTCAGCGCCGGCGGGAAGCGGCCTGCGCGGTGTTCCTTCGGAAGCGACCGAGATGTCCAGCCCGGCCCGGCGAACGGTTGCAACCAGCTCAGGGACGTCCGCGAGGGTGGGCAGGGGACGGATGGGGGCGTCGTCGTCGTTCCGTAGGACGCCCAGCAGCCGGCGCATCTCACGGAGCGACGCCCGCCCGGTCTCCGCAATGGTGCCGAGCGTGAAGGTCGCGACGGCGGGATCCGCGGCTCCGGCGTAACGTGCGCCGTCGGCCTGGGCAATCATGACGGACAGGGAATGCGCCACGATGTCGTGCATCTCGCGGGCGATGTGGTTGCGTTCATCCGCCGCGGCGAGGTCCCGTTCCTGCTGCCGCTCGACCTCCAGGCGCCGTGCGCGGTCCTGGAGTGCCTGAATGGTGAGCCGGCGGTTCCGTGCCAGGTCGCCAAAAGTCCAGCACAGCAGCACCACCGCGAGAGCAAAGAACATGTAGAGCGCGTACAGCGGCAGGTCTGCGAAGCCGGTGAGGGTCTGGTTGAACCCGAATTGCGTGATCCCGGCGACCATGCCGAAGGCTGCCAGTCCCAATCCACCGAGGCCGGCCCAACGCGGAGCGTATGCAGCCAGGGCGTACACCATGACGAGGACGCTGAGCTGTGCCGGCACCGGAGGGTGATTGATGATCAGCTGACCCAGCGAAACGGCAGCAACCACCGACGCCGCAGCCACCGTCCGGCTTCGCCTCCAGGCAAGCGGTATCACCAGGGCCGTGGAGATCGCGAACTCAACAGGACTGAACAGCAGGACGTAGGGCAGCGCGAGCACCACGAAAGCGATAACGGCGAGCGAGAGATCGACGGTGCCCTGTCTTTCCCGCAGCCAGGAGGCTATCCGGTGATGCGTGTCCATGGCTTCCAACTCTAGGGCGCACGCGTGGCTTCAGCATCGGTCCATGGGTGGAGTTGTGCCTTCCCAACCCTGTCTCAACAAGTGGGACCGGGTTGTCCATCATGCGGAAAGATTGCCTACGCTATTCCCATGACTTCATCGAGTATCAACGTGGCAGTTATCCCCGGCGACGGCATTGGTCCGGAGGTGATCGCCGAAGCAGTGAAGGTGCTGCGGAGCGCCACCGCTTCGGCCGACGCCGAGCTGGACCTGACCGAGTACAAGCTTGGCGCGGAGCACTGGCTGGCAACGGGGGAGACCCTTACCGCCCAAACGCTGGAGAAGCTGCGCGCCCATGACGCCATTCTTTTCGGGGCAGTCGGAGCGGCTCCTGGGGACACCCGTATTCCCTCGGGACTGATCGAGCGCGAAATGCTGCTCAAGTTGCGCTTCAGTCTTGACCATTATGTGAATCTGCGCCCTTCCAGGCTTTACCAGGGAGTGGCAAGTCCGCTGGGCAATCCCGGCGAGATCGACTTCATCGTTGTCCGTGAGGGCACCGAAGGACCGTACGTCGGCAACGGAGGATCGCTGCGGACGGGTACCCCGCACGAGATCGCAACCGAGGTCTCCATCAACACCGCCCACGGCGTGGAACGGGTGGTCCGCGATGCCTTCCGGCGCGCGAGTGAGCGTCCCCGCAAGAAGCTCACGCTGGTACATAAGCACAATGTCCTGGTCTATGCCGGCCACCTCTGGAAGCGCACCGTCGAGGCCGTTGCAGCCGAATTCCCGGAGGTGACCCACGACTACCTGCACGTGGATGCCGCAATGATCTTCCTCGCCACCGATCCTGCCCGCTTCGACGTGATCGTCACCGACAACCTGTTCGGGGACATCATCACGGACCTCGCTGCGGCAGTGACCGGCGGCATCGGGCTCGCGGCATCCGGCAACATCAACATGGACCGCACGGCGCCGTCGATGTTCGAGCCGGTCCATGGCTCCGCCCCCGACATAGCGGGGCAGCAGAAGGCAGACCCGACCGCCGCGATCCTCTCCGCGGCGCTCCTCCTGCATCACATGGGCTTTGCCGAGCAGGCGGCGAAGATCGAGCAGGCGGTGGAGAACGACGTCGCTGCCCGGTCAGCGACGCCGCGAACCACCGCGGAGATTGGCGATGCTATTGCCGCCGCTGTGTCCTAAGCTGGTTAGGAAGCATTAACTGACTAGCGACATTTTTGTCCGACAGCGTGGAGGAACCATGACAGCTACCCAGCTGGAATTCGCCCAGCACCCGTCCGCCAGCCCTCGAACGGAGGCGGAGCGCGAAGCGATTCTCGCAAACCCGGGGTTCGGTAACCACTTCACCGACCACACCGTCGTGGTGGACTTCACGGTTGATGATTCGGGTGAGGGCGGCTGGGGTAATGCGCGGCTCGAGGCGTACGGCCCCATCGCCATGGATCCCGCAGCTGCAGTGTTGCACTACGGCCAGGAAATCTTCGAGGGCATGAAGGCATACCGCCATGCGGATGACTCGATCTGGACCTTCCGTCCGGAGGCCAACGCGGCGCGTCTTAACCGCTCCGCCGCGCGGTTGGCACTCCCGCAGCTGCCGGAGGAGATCTTCCTTGAATCACTCCGCCAGCTGGTCGCCGCAGACAAGGAATGGGTTCCCACCCGGGACGGTGAGAGCCTCTACCTGCGCCCCTTCATGATCGCCACGGAAGCCTTCCTCGGCGTTCGGCCCGCCCGCGAGGTTTCCTACCGCGTCATCGCCTCGCCGGCTGCAAACTACTTCGGCGGGGAACTGGCTCCGGTCTCCATCTGGGTCTCACGGAACTACGCGCGTGCCGGCCGGGGCGGAACGGGTGCGGCGAAGTGCGGCGGCAACTACGCGGCGTCGCTCGCTGCCCAGCTCGAGGCAGAAGCACACGGCTGCAAGCAGGTCCTCTTCCTGGACCAGTTCAACAACAACGCCGTCGAGGAACTCGGCGGCATGAACGTCTTCTTCGTGTTCAAGGACGGATCGCTGGTTACCCCGTCATTGAGCGGAACCATCCTCGAGGGCATCACCCGTTCCTCGATCATCCAGCTGGCACAGGACCGCGGACTGAACGTCCAGGAACGCACCATCACCCTCGATGAGTGGCGGGACGGCGTTGGCAGCGGCGAGATCACCGAGGTTTTCGCGTGCGGCACCGCCGCAGTCATCACCCCCATTGGTGAGCTGAAGGACGGCGACGACGTCATCAGCGCCCCCGATCCCTCCGCGGGTGAGGTCACGATGTCCATCCGCGAGCAGCTCCTGGGAATCCAGACCGGCGCGGTGGAAGACCCGCATGGTTGGCTGACGCGCCTCGTCTAGCACAACGGATACGCACACAAGCCCGGCCTCTCCCGAAAGGGAAGGCCGGGTTTGCGCGTGAGGGGCTAGGTGTACTGATCAGACAGGTTGGTGCTGAGGTAGCCGCCGGCACGCAACAGTTCGGTGATGTCGGGTTCGGGGAGCGGCTTGCTGAAGAAGTATCCCTGCCCGCTGACGTTGCCCAGTGTGCGCAGGAATTCCGCCTGGTCCCGGGTTTCGATGCCTTCGAACACTGCGCCAAGCCCGGCTGCGCGGATCAGCTGAAAGACAGCCGCCACGAAGTCCGGTTGCCAGGAGCCTGTGGCCGGTTCGCGGAGGATGGAGCGGTCCACCTTCACCATGTCCACCGGCAGGCGCCGAAGGTAGCTGATGGAGGAGTAGCCCGTCCCGAAGTCGTCGATCTCGATGCACACGCCCAATTGTTTGAGGCTGAGGAGTGAGTACGTCTCAACTTCGCCTCCGCTCACCAGGGCGGACTCAGTGATCTCGATGACCAGGGACTCGGGCGGAACTGCCATCCGCTTCAGCAGGCCGCGCACGAAATCCACCATGTCCAGCTGGCGCAGCTCGATGGCCGAGATGTTCACCCGTATCTGGAAGTGCTCCGGCAGGGCGAGGGCCGCACGCCAGATGGCGTACTGCTGCAATGCCGTGGCCATGACCCAACGGTCAAGGTCGGAAATGGCTCCGATTTCCTCGGCGAGGGGTATGAACGAGTCCGGGGCGATCATTCCCCGGGTTGGGTGCTCCCAGCGCACCAGGACCTCGACGCCGTTGATGGCGCCGTCCTGTAGGTTCACGACCGGCTGGTAGTGCACGCACAACTGGTCGGAACCAATCGCGTCGCGGAGTTCGGCCGCCATCAGGGTGCGCAGCTGCCTGTCGTAGAGCATCACGGGCTCGAAGGTCCTGATGGTGCTGCGGCCCTCGTTCTTCGCCGCGTACATCGCAGTATCCGCCTCGTGCAGCAGCGATTCGGCGGTGTGGTCCGCGCTGGCCAGGCGTAGGCCGATGCTGGCGCGGGAGTACACGCTGAATTCTTCGACGTCGATGCTCTTGGCGAGGACGTCGAGGGTGCGGTTCGCGACTCCCAGCGCAATCTCCATGGTGGCTTCGGAGACCAGGATGGCGAACTCGTCACCGCCCAGCCGGGCAACGGTGTCCGTGGCTCGCACCACTCCGCGCAGCCGTTCGGCGACTTCACGCAGAACGTCGTCGCCGGCGTCGTGTCCGAAGCGGTCATTGACGTTCTTGAACGAGTCGAGGTCCAGCAGCAGCAGGGCCGGGGGAGCAGCGCCCTCCTTATGCTCGCTGAGAGCGAGGTCAATCTTCTCCACCAGGTCCACGCGGTTGGAGAGCCCGGTCAGCGAATCCGTCATCGCCATGCGCTTCATGTCCAGGTGCGCCTGGTGCAGCATGGCTGTGCGGTTCTCCACGCGCTTCTCGAACTGGCGGTACACCAGTTCAAGCTCTTCGGCGAGCAGGTTCACACCGGTGATGACGGCGTCGACGTCGTCCCGCGCCGGTGAGGTTTCCATCCGGCTGCTGAGGTCCCCGCGGGAGAGCCGGACTATGCCGTCCACCAGCATCGCCAGCCGCGGGTCGCCTTCCTCAGGAGTCATCCGTGTGCTCCAGCAGCCACGCGACGGCGGCGCCCTCGTCGGAGAAGTATCGGGTGGGGCAGGGGGGTGGCCCCCCGCCGAGGAGGAAGTTGGCCAGGACACGGTCCACCGACGTGGCTCCCAGGACGGCGATCGCCGAGGAGGACCGTGAGCTGCTGAACACCGCCCTGGCCTCTCTGCTGAAATTGAGGACGCCGCTGATCACCAGGAGAACCGGCCGGAGCGTAGTGCCCGCTTCATCGCGCGCACGCTGGGCGAATTCCTCCGCCAGCTCCCCCGAAATATGCTGGCCCTCCGGCAGGACCAGCCGGGTGATGGGATCCGTGTCGCTACCGGTGGGCTCCTCCGGCGTTTCCGGACTTTCAATGTGTTCCAGCGAGACTGCATTCATGGTGGCCGTCCGCCTTCCTTCCTGGTGCGCCGGGGGTATGACGCGGTTTGGTCCTACGGAACTAACGTACAGAAATACGACGACGGCGGTCGTTGCTTCCGCGCATGTCGCGGTTCAGTCTCCGGTCACCGTGGTAGAGAATTGCTTCCCAATCAGCTTCCTCCGGGGCTTTCTGGACCACCGGTGATATCTCCGGGCGGGGCTTCCTGGGCTCCACGTACAGCCAGTTCAGGACGCCCAGCACGGTGTCAACAAGCGAGTTCTTCAGGCCGATGTACGCGCGGATGGCGTAGAAAGCGAGCAGTGCGTTCAGGGCCGCAAAACCGGCGTTGACCCAATTTTCACTCACTACATCGCGCCAGACGGTGAACAGCGAGAAGGCGACGATGAGGAATGGAACCACCACGTAGAGCGCGGGAGCAGCCGTGCGGTCCTTCACCTTCGGCGTGCGCACGAACGGGATTTTTTCCCCGGTGAACGCCTGCTGGATGGATTTGAGAACTCCGGCGAGGTTCACGGGCAGGAGCACGATGTTGAAGCCGTAGATGCGGAAGATGTCGCTGAAGCGGTGACCGCAGTCGCGCAGGTCGCTGCCCATGGCGAGGAAGTAGGGGAGTGCGGCGACGAACACCAGTGGGCTGAGCAGGCGGCTGTCGTAGGGGTAAGCGAGCAGGAAGAGCAGACCGAAGCTCGCCCATGCGATGGAGGCCATGTAGTTGACGCGCAGCAGTACTTCGCGGAAGAGGATCCGTTCGCGCCGGTGCCTTCGTTCACGTAACTGGTTCCACAGTTTCGGCAGGATCAGCAGCCCGCCGTTGGCCCACCGTCGCCGTTGAACCACGAGCGAGCCGAAGTCAGGCGGCGTGGCGCTGTAGCTGAGCCGCTCCGGGTAGTTGACGAGCGTCCATCCGTGCGCACCCAGGTCCACGCTCGACTCGGTGTCCTCGATGACGGTCCGGTCCTGGATATAGGTCTTGATGTCGAAGCCGCCAACGTTTTCCACCTCGACGATGTCCTCGATTGCCCGCTTCCGGATGACGGCGTTGGCGCCAACCCAGAAGGTGGCGCCGTAGTAGCTCATTCCCTGATGAAGGATGTGCTGTATGTCGGTTGTTGCCCCTGCCACCCGTTCGATCCGCGTTGGCGCGCCGCGGAAGGACGAGTACGGGGTCTGGGTGACGGCGACGCGCTCGTTGCCGGGTGTCTCGAGAAGGTGGACAAGACGAAGGCAGTAGTCGCGCAGGAGCAGGGAGTCGGCGTCGAGCGTCAACAGGTAGGTTGAGTCCGGGATGTCGAGGTCGTCGACGTGCGGCTCGGTTGCAGGCCGGAGAACGACGCCGTTAGCAGCCTTTTCCTTGCGCCACCGGCCACCCATGAGGGAGATGTACGCGTTCAGGTTCATCGCCTTGTTGGCTTCGTGCGAGAGTGACGCGTACAGCTTGCGCTCGAAGGTATCCACCCGCACCGTGAAGATCCGCTGAAGCCGCACGTAGAGCTCGGTCATCCGGTCCGAATCCGGTGATGACCCCTGCGCAAGTGCGGCGTTGAGGGCAAGAATGCTCAGGCGCAATTCGCGGGCGAGGCCCATCAGCACCAGGTCAACGAAGAATTCATCGACGTGGTCAGCCACCGCCTCGTTCTCGGCCATGGTTTCCAGCCAGCCCGCTGCGGCTTCGTACTCAGCAATCAGGCGCGGGAGTTCGTCGTCGTGCGTTGACTCTGTCTGGAGGCGTTCACGGAAGCCGGCCAGCGCGGCTTCGAACCGCATAGCGGGTTCGAGCAGTTGACGCTCGATATCACCGGCCAGCGCGCGGGTGGCCTCCAGCCGGGCCCGGATCAGCGGATCCGTGGGGTGCGGGGGATCGTCAAGCAGGAGCGTCACCCGAAGGTCGGGGAATTCCTGAAGCGCCGCAGACCACAGCGTCGCCCTGACAACGGCGGGCTCTTCCGCGTAGGAGGGCACCAATACGGTGATGCCGTGGGTGTAATCCGCGAAGTGGCGGTCCAGCTCGCCGCGCGGCACCCTGCGGTGGTCCCGGAAGCGGTAGAGCGCACCCTGCCGCGCGAGGAGGTACATGAGGGCTGAGAAGGTCAGGAAGGTGACGACCACCAGGTAGAACACCGCTTCAAGCTGGAACCTGAAGTCACCCGAAGGGTTCTCGGAGAGCTCCCGCAGGACGGTGGAAATGACGTAGGCGGTCCACCCGAGCACGGTGACCGCAATGCCCAACCGGCCGAGCGCGATCTTTCGGCGCGAGGGTTGGGGATGCACTATGGAGAGCGGCTCCGAGCGCTTCTCCGATCCCCACTGACGACGCCGCGTTCCTCCGGTGGACTCCGCCGAAACGGCATCCACGGAAGCAGTTACGGAAACATTCTGTTGCATCCGCCCCCCACCTGCTCGAAGGACCTCCCCATCGGATGGCCCTGATGTGTGTGATTGCCGAATCAGGTCAGGTGACGGTCCTGCTCGAACGGCGTGTCTCACGTGAATGCACCAAGGTGACGGCCCGGCGCTGCAGCGTGTGACGGACGAAACAGTACCACCATTTTGTGCCGGGTCATCAGGGGCGTTACGATACGGCACACCGTTCGGAATCCGAACGGTCTCGTACCTGGGGGACCCATGTCCAAACGTTTTCCCGGCCGCCGGCTTTCGCCGGTCCGGCTTTCCATAGTCGCTGCCATCACCGGTGCACTGGTTGTGTCCACCGTTGTGGGGTGGAACCGTTTCGAGGATGTCCGTGCTGCCGCCGGCGGCGGGTCCTGGTTCGCCGGTTACGTCGATGCGACCGCCACGCCGCTGTACCCGTTCGAGCAGCCTGTCTCCGAGCAGGGCAGAAGTGTTGTGCTGTCATTCATCGTGGCTGATCCGCAGGAGGGCTGCACGCCATCCTGGGGTGCCGCCTATTCTCTCGACGAAGCACAGACTGAACTGGACCTTGATCGCCGGATCGCTCGCCTTACCCAGGATGGAGGTGAGGTTGCAGTGTCATTCGGGGGACTGCTCAATGACGAGCTCGCCCGGACCTGCACCGATGTCCGGCAGCTGGCCGCCGCCTACCGGACTGTCGTCGAGCGCTATGACCTGACCACGATCGACCTGGACATCGAGGGTGAGGACCTTGCCGACGCCGAGGCCGCCGCGCGCCGGGCCGAGGCCGTAGCGCTGCTCCAGGAGGAGCGCCGTGCCGACGGCGAACCCCTGAACGTGTGGTTGACGCTTCCGGTTGCGCCGTCGGGCTTGACCGTCGGGGGCACCGATGCAGTGACCGCGATGCTCGACGACGGCGTGGACCTTGCGGGCGTCAACATCATGACCATGGACTATGGCGGAAGCCGGGAAGCCGGCGTGTCCCAGCTCGATGCCTCCATCGCTGCGGCCCGTGCCACCCACTCCCAGCTTGGCGTGCTCTACGACCGTGCAGGCACCAGCCTCGGTCCGCAGACCCTCTGGAAGAAGATCGGCCTGACACCGATGATCGGTCAGAACGACGTTCCGGCGGAGGTCTTCGACCTGGAGGCCGCTGCTGCCTTCAACGCTTTTGCCGTTGAGACCGGAGTCGGTCGCATGTCCATGTGGTCCCTGAACCGGGATGCCACGTGCAGCGACAACTACGGTGATGTCTCACTGGTCTCGGACAGCTGCAGCGGAATTGAGCAGGATGGCGTGCTGTTCGCCGAACTGCTGGGTGCGGGGTTCGAGGGGCGCGCTGCAACGCTGAACTCGGTGCCGACAACTCCGGAAGCGACGCCGGAGCTGATCGTTGATGACCCGGAAACCAGCCCGTATCCCATCTGGTCGGAGGAAGCCACCTACGTTGCCGAGGACCGGGTGGTGTGGCGCGGGAAGGTGTACGCGGCGAAGTACTGGACCAGCGGTGACGTTCCGGACAACCCGGTTCTGCAGGCCGCGGAGACTCCCTGGACGCTGATCGGCCCGGTGCTGCCGGGGGAGAAACCCCTTCCGGTGGTGACTGCCCCGCCTGAGACCTACCCGGGCTGGGACGCAGAGAAGGTCTACGAGAAGGGCGACCGGATCCTCTTCGACGGCCATGTCTTCGAGGCGAAGTGGTGGAACCGCAGCGACAGCCCGGAGGCCGCATTGCAGGCTTCCGACTCCTCACCGTGGCGGAAGTTCTCCAGCGAAGAGGTGAAGGAACTGCTCGACGAACTTCAGTGAGCCTCTCCGGTTAGAGGTCTGCGGAGCGGTGAAGGTCCTCGATAAGATTCCCTACGTGTGCCTCGCGGTCCGGCGATCCTGACTGTCGAAACAGTTCCTGGCTCTTCTCCAGCTGGAACAGCCCTTCGAGCGAATCGCCGGAGCGGGCCAGAGCCTGCCCCAGCAGCATGTACGCCTCGGCTGCCGTCTGGCTGGCGAGCAGTTCCGACGTTTGGCAGATTGGGCGAAGGCGTTCGACGGCGGCATCGTACTGCCCCGTAAGGAACAGCCAGTGGGCGCGTGTCAGGGACAGTTCAAGCTTGTCACGCTCACTTCCACCCACAATCGACGCCGCCATCTCGGCCCGCTCGATGCACTCAAGCGTCTCGGGCTCGACGACGCCGCCGGCGAGACGCAGTGCCGCTGACGCGCGGTTGAATCGCGCCCATAGGTCGAGGTCGTTGGAGGGAGATAGATTGTCGGCAGCCTTCCGGTGATAGAGCGTCCCGTTCTGGGAGTCCCGTCGAAGGTACGCGACGTTTCCAATCACCCAGAACGCTTTCCCAGCGGTCTGTGCGGTGGTTTCGGGGGTGATGAGTTCCGCTAGTCGCAGGCATTCGCTCCAGGCGTCGTCGATTTGATCGCTTTCAGCGAGAGCAGCGATGAGCGCGTGCTGGGCTCCAATGTGAAGTTCGGCGGAATCCGCGGCGCTGCTCGCCATCTCGACTGCGTGCCGAGCTTCCTGGGCCGCCTCGGCGAGATGGCCCTGTCCCTGCAGCGTTCCGGCGAGGAAGGTAGAAACGCGGGCGGCGAGATCAGGATAACGCAGAGTCAGCGAATCTTCCCGCAGTGATTCAGCCAGTAACTGAGCATCCTGGAAAGCACCATCTCTCTTCAGGCACTCCGCCTGGAGGAAAGCCATATTCCAGCGTGCGCTGTCATCGCCGCCCGCCTCGGCGGCGTCCTGTGCCTCCCGCGCAATCCTGCGGGCCGACTGGTAGTCGCGCTGGGACCAGGCATCGCGGGCGCGAAGTTCGAGGAAAACGTGCTCGCCGGGTTCCTGGACTTGATTCATGGCCCTCACTTCGATGGTGCTTTTGTGGTTGCCCCCGGACTTATTCTGTCAGCTTCGGGCATCCAAACGACATAAGAATGAGGGCAAAATCCCTCCGATTCCATAACGGCCGTAAAAAACTGCGGAAAAGATGAGACTTTGCGTACCGGGTTACTTGAGAGCGATCCATATACTGAGGGGGCTGTGCAACGTTGAAGGCAATCGGTCTTCCGCGTCCATCGAGATGACTAAGGGAACAAGCATGAAGAGAGTCTCCGCAACACTGTTGCTGACTGCGCTGCTTCTGGTTGGGGGCGGCACGGCTGCTCAGGCCGCGAAGGTGGGCAATTGGCCGGACGGCAGCACGACCACGAAGGTCGGCAATTGGCCGGACGGCAGCACGACCACGAAGGTCGGCAACTGGCCAGACACCTACTCCACCAATGTAGGTAACTGGCCGGACTAATCGGTACGGCTTTGTAAACCATCAGCTGACCGTGGAGGACAGAAACCCTGTTCTCCACGGTCAGCTTCTTTAACGGCGTTTCCCCTGCGGATTCAGGCCCGCATGCCTGCGACGATTTCGCGCACGTGCGCCGCGCGGTCGTGGGCTCCGGCGTGCTCGAAGCACTGTTCGCTGGTTTCGAAGTGTGCGAGGGCTTCCAGTTCCTCGTCCCGCGCGACCAGCGCCTGGCCGAGAAGGAGGTTCGCTTCTCCCTCGGTCTGCTTGGAGAGAACTGAGCCTTCCGCGCAGATCGGTCGGAGCCGCTCGATGGCTGCGTTCAACTGCCCGGTCAGCAGGAGCCAGTGTGCCCGCGCAAGCGATAGCTGCAGCTGATCCCGTTCTGTTCCGCCAACAATGCTGCTTGCGACCTCCGCACGCTCGATGCATTCGAGTGTTTCTGCATCCACCACCCCGGCGGTGAGGCGCAGGGCCGCCGAAGCCCGGTTGAAGTGGGCCCACAGTTCAAGATCATTGTTCGGCGACAGTTGTTCGGCTGCCATGCGGTGGAAACGGGTGCCGTCGTCCACCTGATGCCTCATGAACGCGACGTTGCCGATCACCCAGTACGCCTTACCCGCCGTCTGGGCGTGAATGGCCGAGGTAATGAGGGTGGAGAGGCCCAGGCAGGTGGTCCAGGCGTCGTCAAGCCGGTCGCTTTCCGCCTGCGCGGCGATCAGTGCTCGGTGCGCATCGATCTGCAGCTCCGGGGCACCATTCACCCGGGCGGCGCGTTGGACCGCGGCTTCCGCAGCCTGTACAGCTGCATCCAAATGCCCTAGACCCTGGAGACAAATTGCCGTGAGGGTGTGGACGCGTGCCCCCAAGGCATCGGACTCGGAAGTGATACCGAGTTTTCCAAGTTCGCGAGCGGTCGAAAGTGCGGCTTCGAGGTTGCCTTCCTCCCTGAAGCACTCGGCTTGCAGGAAAGTCATATTCCACCACGCGTGATGGTCCTCCGCCTCGTCCGCAAGTGTGACAGCGATGCCGGCGATGTTGCGTGCCGCACTGTAATCCCGCTGGCTCCAGGCTTCGCGGGCGCGCAGCTCATGCATCACCAGATCACCCGACCGCCGTGCTGCTGCCACTATGGTCCCTCCATCATTCCTGACACGCCTTCAATCCGGCGATGATCACGCGAC
The DNA here is from genome assembly GCF_011927905.1 of Arthrobacter pigmenti. NCBI lineage: Bacteria > Bacillati > Actinomycetota > Actinomycetes > Micrococcales > Micrococcaceae > Arthrobacter > Arthrobacter pigmenti. The sequence continues at coordinate 1,954,853 of NZ_JAATJL010000001.1, read as the reverse complement.
ATGCGCAACTTCCCCGAGTTTATGCGGAAAGCGACCCACTAAACAGTGTGAAAAGCCGAGATACTAAGGGGTGTTGCTTTTTCCTATTGAATCGTATACTGAGTCAACCGCAGCGAATGTGATCCTGCGCACTCCTAGAGAAATGGGGAATCTGCTATGAAGAAGCTCTCGGCAGTACTGCTAGTCACCGCTGCACTTGTCGTCGGAGGCGGCTCGGCCGCCGTCGCAAAGGAAGGTAAGGCTCCGGCCACGTATGCCCCGACGGGCGGCGGAACCACCTACAGCATCATGATCGATAACTGGCCGAACTAACCAGTCTTCAGTCACCACCAGGGCCGTCCGGAAACGCAGGTGCGCTTCCGGGCGGCCCTTCGTGTTTCCGCATGCGGTTGCCGGCCGTGTACTAGCCTAGGGAAATGCGTATAGCCCGGTTTGTTCTCAATGATGACCCTGCGTTCGGTGTGGTGGAGGGACCCGACGGGGAAGAGGAACTCGCTGTCATCAGCGGCGATCCTTTCTACGGCGGCATCCAGGCCACTGGCGTACGGCACAAGCTGGAGGATGTCCGGCTGCTTGCCCCCGTTATTCCCCGCAGCAAGGTCATCGGCATCGGGCGGAACTACGCAGAGCACGCCAGGGAGCTGGGTAATGAGGTCCCGCCGGCACCGTTGATGTTCCTTAAACCGAATACGTCGGTGATCGGGCCGGGTGACCCGATTGTTCTCCCATCGTTCTCGGAGGAGATTTCCTATGAGTCGGAACTGGCTGTGGTCATCGGCCGAATCTGCAAGGACGTTCCGCTGGAGCGGGTTGACGATGTCGTGTTCGGTTACACCTGCGCCAATGACCTCACTGCCCGCGACATCCAGAAGGCGGACAACCAGTGGGCGCGCGCCAAGGGCTTTGACACCTCCTGCCCGATCGGCCCGTGGATCGAGACGGAACTCGACACGGAGAATCTCGCGGTGCGCGGCTGGCTCGACGGTGAACTGCGGCAGGACGGCTCCACGGACCAGATGATCTGGGGCGTCCGTGAACTCGTGGCTTATGTCTCCCAGGCCTTCACCCTTCTGCCGGGTGACCTCATCCTGACCGGTACGCCGGCTGGCGTGGGGCTGATCAGCGACGGCCAGCGATACGAGGTTGAGATCGAAGGGATCGGCCGCCTGTCCAACCCCGCGCGGCGCTGAGCTGCAACGTGGTGCGCTCACGGCTCCTCCCACCACGGCGTGGTTGGCGCCGTCGTCGTGAATGGCTCCTCGCTGCGGCAGTATGCGGAGGATTGCTGGTTGCAGCCCGTTCCGTGCGCATCCTCGATGGACCGCAGGTCCTCGTGTCCGCGCTGGCGGCTGCGGGGTTCGGGGCTATAGCGGCCTTCGGACTGCGTTATTTCCGCCCACACACCTCACTTCGAACGACGACGGTGGTGGGCGCGGCCGTGGCGGCGGTTGCGTTCGGCGGATGGGCGCTGACGGCTGGACAGTAGACTGGGATCCATCATGACTACTGCTGATCTCCCTCTTGCCGATCTCCCCACCGTCACTGCCGAAACCCCGGTTCGGGTGCGCTTCTGCCCGTCGCCGACCGGCGTGCCGCACGTTGGTCTCATCCGCACTGCGCTCTTCAACTGGGCCTATGCCCGGCACACCGGCGGAACCATGGTTTTCCGGATCGAGGATACTGACGCCGCCCGGGACAGTGAAGAGAGCTACCAGCAGTTGCTCGATGGGCTGAAGTGGCTTGGCATCGACTGGGACGAAGGCGTCGAGGTAGGCGGACCGCACGGTCCTTACCGGCAGTCCCAGCGCGGCGAGATCTATCAGGACGTCATCGCCAAGCTGGTGGCGGCAGGTCACCTGTATGAGTCCTACTCCACACCGGATGAGGTGGAGGAGCGGCATCGTGCCTCAGGCCGTGACGTAAAGCTTGGCTACGACAATTTCGATCGCAACCTCACTGATGAGCAGAAGGCGTCCTACGCTGCCGAGGGACGCCAGCCCGTGCTCCGCCTCCGCATGCCGGATGAGGACATCACCTTCAATGACCTCGTCCGCGGGGAGATCACCTTCGCCGCCGGCAGTGTTCCGGATTTCGCCGTCGTGCGGGCAAACGGTGCACCGCTGTACACGCTGGTGAATCCGGTGGACGACGCCCTCATGGGCATCACGCATGTGCTGCGCGGCGAGGATCTGCTCTCCTCGACCCCCAGGCAGGTGGCCCTGTACCGCGCGCTGATTGACATTGGGGTGGCCCGGTACATGCCCTTGTTCGGGCACCTACCGTACGTGATGGGACAGGGCAACAAGAAGCTGTCCAAACGTGATCCCGAGTCAAACCTTTTCCTGCATCGGGAACGCGGATTCATCCGTGAGGGGCTGCTGAACTACCTCTCGCTCCTGGGCTGGTCACTGAGTGCGGATGAAGACATTTTCACTGTCGATGAACTCGTCGAGAAGTTCGACATCCATGATGTGCTGGCCAATCCCGCGCGCTTCGACGTGAAGAAGGCTGAGGCGATCAACGGTTCCCACGTGCGTCTGCTGGATCCGGAAGATTTCAGGATGCGGTTGGTTCCGTACCTCCAGTCGGCGGGATTGCTTGGGCAGACGCTCGGCACCAGCGAACTGCAGATCCTCACCGACGCTGCGCCGCTTATCCAGGAACGCATCACGCTGCTCGGCGAGGCGCCGGAGATGCTCGGTTTCCTGTTCAGGTCCGATGCAGAGATCACCGTTGCCGAGGACGCCCGGAAGGGTCTGCCCGCCAACTACGCGGAGGTGTTGGAGGCTGCACTCAAGGCCCTCGAAGCTGTGGAGGAGTGGACGGCAGAGAACATCCAGGCCGCGCTGCGTCATGCTCTCGTCGAAGAGCTCGGAATGAAGCCCCGCGTGGCCTTCGGTCCCGTGCGGACCGCGGTCTCGGGCCGGAAGATCTCACCGCCCCTGTTTGAGTCCATGGTGATCCTCGGCAAGGACTCGTCGCTTGCACGGGTCCGGGCGCTCCGTAGTGAGTGACATGCACGCGGTCGAGGGCGTCCTGTTCGACATCGATGACACCCTCGTGGACCTCGAAACCGCCATGGGCCGCACCCTGCACCATATCGGTGCGGAAACCCTCGCGCATCTAAGCGTTGCCGAGTGGGCCGAGTACAAGCGGCTCTACACCCGGGATCCGCACGGCTACTACAACCAGTACCTCGCTGGAGAACTCAGCTTCACCGAGCAGCGCGTCCGACGGGCCCGGCATGCCCAGGCGTCCTTCGTCACCGAACCGTTGGAAGGCGAATCAGCACACCGGTGGAATACCGCCTACGAGGCGATCCTGCCGCTGCATTTTAAACCGTACGACGACGTCGTCCCCCTCCTGGACGCGCTGGACGAGGCAGGCATCCCCTACGGCGCCGTCAGTAACAACGTGCACGACTATCAGCGCGCCAAGCTGGACAAGGCCGGGCTGGAGCGGGTGGCGGCGCTTGTTGGAATTGACGCGGTTGGCGTCGCGAAGCCGGATCCAGCCATCTACCTCGAAGGCGCCCGCAGGCTCGGCACAAGCCCGTCCGGAACGCTCTACGTCGGGGACAATCCCGCCATCGATGCAGAGGGTGCGGATGCGGCCGGGCTCGTGGGGATCTGGCTGGACCGGGGGTTGCACACCGGTGTTGAAGAGTTCAAGGGGCGGCGCATCACCTCGCTTGCGCACGTTTTGCAGTTCTTGCAGGAAATCCGGTAAAGTTTTATCTCGGCGCGGACGGGATTGGCCTGCTGCAAAGCACGGGAAAACCTCCGAAAAGTGCCATTGGGGTATGGTGTAATTGGCAACACACTGGTTTCTGGTACCAACATTCTAGGTTCGAGTCCTGGTACCCCAGCGCTGCAAATCAGCACAGTTTATGCGGACCGTGTAGGTAGATGGTTCGGATAAATTTGGTCGGTTTCAGTTTGGCGCACAGCGTCGGATGTGAAAGAATTATCTAGCTCGTTTGGCGGGAAACCGGCAAACACAAAGTACTGGCCCCATCGTATAGCGGCCTAGTACGCTGCCCTCTCACGGCGGTAACGCGGGTTCGAATCCCGCTGGGGTCACAAAAGTTCCGCCTCAACCACTGCGGTTGGGGCGGAACGTTTTTAACGTTAAGCGGCGGGAACGTCGCTCTGCAGCTATCCAACTCGGGAGCTATCCAGCTCGGGCTCGCGTGCTTTTTGTCCAGTAGGGGCCGCGAGGTTTTCGTACAGGTGGAGCGCCGTGGCTTCAGAACAACTCCTGCCTGCTGCGCAGACCTAACTTGTGCAAAATATTGCTTACGTGTGTTTTCACTGTCGGCAGTTCGACGAACAACTCATCTGCGATCTGCGCGTTGGTGAACCGTTGCAACATAAATCCGAGCACCTCGCGTTCCCTCCGTGTGAGATGAGAGTTTTCGACAGCCTGCTCCAATCTTGCCATCTGGTCACTCGCTTCGGTTCCGAGCCGCCAGACCCTGCGACCGGTACTTGTTGCCCTGATGCTATCCAGCAAACGTCCAGTGTCTTCGCCCTTGTGCAGATAACTATCAGCTCCCGAGAGGTAAGACGAAGAAGAGTCTTCCTTGGAGTTATAAGACGTGTAAACAAGCACAAACGGTGCATCGGGAACGCTCTTCACCTCTCGGCAAAGTTCGATGCCTCTAAGTTCCCCTCCGAGTCGTAGCGGAATGATGACCAACTGAGGAACGTGCTCTTTCTGCTTGGCCAGCGCTTGTTCGGCCGAATCTGCTTCAGCAACGACCTCCATGTCTGGTTGCGCGCAGATGGCGGTTCGGAGCCCGAGACGAACCACGGGGTGATCCTCAACGAGCAATATTCTAATTCGCCCTGCCACGCCCGTCCTCTCTCGACGTCATTGTTCACGTCCGCTGAAACAGTCAAGCTCGTGATTACCGGGCTCTACTATCGCGCACTCAGCGTACATTAAGGCCGATCTGGCCAGGATGGCAGCAAAAATCATCCTTCAAGGCGGATCTGTGCGAGCGTCCGATCGATCTAACGTCGGAGTGTGAGTTGGAACACATCAACTCGAAGCGCTTTCAGTCATGTCGCACGGAACGAGGAATGTAATGAACACATGCGCCGGCAACAGCGCCGACGTCGTCATCATCGGGGCTGGGGCAGTCGGTGCCAGCATCGCCTATGAGCTCTCAAAGCGTGGCGCTTCAGTCATCGTGCTCGACGGGGGAAAAAACATCGGCAACGGATGTTCGTACGCCAACGCGGGGCTGCTCGCTCCGAGTCACGTAGAGCCGCTGGCCACGCCAGCGAACGTCGCGGCTGGGATACGTTACATGTTTTCGCCTGGCAGTCCGTTCTACGTGCGCCCGACACCCCGGCTTGTCCCGTGGTTCGCGCGCTTGGTTGCCTCGGCTAGTCCGCGGCGCGTCCAGGCGCTGACTGCTCGGATGAGGGAACTGGCGACACGTAGTCTGCAGCTGCACGAAGAGTACGCCATGGCAGGCTTGCCCACCGGCTTTCGCAAGAGCGGATCCCTGGATGTCTTTCTCACGGAGAAGCATTTTCACCAAACCACTGGCGTACTGCGCTCCCGACCAGCCAGCCCTGCAACCGAAGAAATTCTTTCTGCTGTGCAAGCACGCAAGCTCGAACCGATGCTTGGTGAAGTGGCCGGAGCCATTTACAGGCCCCAGGAGGCTCAATGCGGAAGCCAAGACTTCGTTCGAGCCACGTTGGAAGCAGCAGAACAGTTCGGTGCCCGAGTTTTCTGGAACACACAGGTCCACCAGCTTCCACTTGCCGGCGGACGTATAGCTGCGGCAGACACCAACAACGGACGATTCACCGCTGACACATACGTTGTAGCGGCGGGGCTGGGATCCGAGAAGCTGTGCAGGGGAGTCGGAATCAGAATGCCAATGGCCGGCGCGAAGGGCTACGTCGTCGACCTGGCACCGGATGGTCCGAGCCCGCAAATTCCTCTCTCGTTTAAAGAGTTGAAGGTCGTCGCAACTCCGTACTCGGACCGCCTTCGACTCTGCGGAACCTTGGAACTCGGCAGCGATCCGGAGGCTATGAGCGCGCGCCGGATTCAAGCGATCCGCGACGCTGGCCACCGGGGCCTGCCGGAACTGAAATTCCGAAGGACTCTGCAGACATGGGCCGGCCAGCGACCCTGCACGGCCGATGGAGTTCCATCTCTGGGCCGCAGCACCACGCGACCAAATCTCGTCGTGGCCGCGGGCCACGGAATGTGGGGGCTCGTGCTCGCTCCAGTAACCGGTGAACTTATCGCCCAGGGGATCCTCGAGGCAGCACCGAGCCTGCATGAAGCCGCATTCTCACCAGATCGTTTCGGCAGACACAGACGTTTCACCTCAAATCTGCACTAACTACTTGCTCATTCCCAATACGAAAGAGGCCGCCATGCTTCACGATGAATCGACCACCAACAAACTGCAGGAGGGAAATGCCTATGAAGTGAAGCTTTCGCCGGGCCGCAACCGGCTACTTGCGATCTTGTCAGCGGTCGGGCTTATCACTGCCCTGATCGTTGGATTCACAACCTCCACACCGTCGCTATGGGGGCTACTCCCCATCGCGCTGTACGCGGTTCTGGCATTGCTGAGTATGGACATCGTTGTGGCCACGGTCATCGCGCTTCTCTCGGGTCTGCTGATCCTGCAGCCCGCTCCCGTCGAAGTGGGTGCCCTGCTGGGCGATTCCCTCGGCGAATTCATCACCACCATCGGCTTGATCATCATGCTCGGTGCCGGCGTCGGCGAAATACTCAAAGAAACTGGAGTTGCGAGCACGATCGTAAAAGGCGTGATGCGCGCCGTCGGTGAACGCAACATGATGGCCGTTACCTTCGGAGTCATGCTCGCGTGCGGAATCCTGGTTGCAAGCCTCGGCACTCTCGCCGGTGCGATCGCCATCGCCGCACCCATCTTGCTGCCGATTACCGCCCGGCTCGGATTCACCAAGTCGGCGACGGCTTCCATGCTCTTTATCGGTGGCGGTGCCGGCCTGGCTATGGCTCCTTTCGCGGGTTCAAACGTAGTCATCATGGGAGCCGCAGATGTGACTTACCTTCAGTACGTGTTGTTCGGAGGCGGCCCGCTCGCGCTGCTTTCCCTGGCCCTTGGCCCGTTCATCGTGCGCTGGATCCAAAATCGCACTGCGAATAAGGACGACTACTATGATGCTGACGAGTTCGGCGGCGAAGAAGTCGTGCTTCCGGCCCATGCAGGACGAACAACCATCGTATTCGCGCTCGTGCTACTGGTAAGTGTTGGCTACGCTGTGCTGACTGCTGCCGGAACGAGCTTTCCTTTGCTGGCATTGCCCACTATCGGAATCGTGACTGCTATTGCAGCCCGTCTCTCGATCGCTGACACTGTAAATTTCATGTACCGCGGAGCAACCAAATTGATCAGCATCTTCATGCTGTTCTGGTTACTCGCTGCCCTGTTCCTGGTGATCGATCTACTTGCACCATTTGACGTCATCCTGGAGAACTACGGCGGCGCCTTGTCCAATAGTTCCCCATTCGTCTTTGCCATTCTTATTGCCCTGCTGGGCTGGGTCGGTGTGCCGGGTGCGACGGCGGCGCAGGTTGTACTGCTGGACGAAGTCTTCGGCGGCATCGGCGCAACCCTCGGTATTACCGCAGCCTCATGGGTCGTGATTTTGCTGTTCGCCTCAAAAGCCGATACCTACGGGCCCTTTCCCAACGCCAACATGATCGGAGTGATGGGCCTAGCCCGGTCTACAAACCTCAAGAACATGCTGATCACCGGATGGATGTTGCTAGTGCCTGCATGCATCATGTACGGCGCCATCCTGTTCTTCCAAACGCGATAGGAGGCAACAATGTCCGAGACCCGCTTCGACATTGCAATCAATAATGCGCATATCCTCGACGGCACGGGTGGGGCGCCCATGGCCGGATCTGTCGGCATCCGAAATGGACTGATCGCGGAAATTCATCCTCAGATTGGTGGATCTGCTGCCCTGACGGGAGCTGAGACCATTGACGTGCAGGGACAGGTTCTCTGTCCAGGCTTCATTGATCTGCACTCACATGCAGACTTTTCTCTTGCTTCCAGTCCGGAGGCAATTACCCAGCTCACGCAGGGGGTAACGACACTGCTGACAGGTAACTGCGGAACGTCGCCGTTTCCAGTGAGCGATCTAGCCGCTATTCAGGCTGCCACCTCATTTTTACGGCCCGAGCTCGACTGGTCATGGACTGATGCCGCCGGCTTCACGGAGGTCCTGCAGCGCAGCAGTCCAGCAGTCAATGCGGCCCTCCAAGTTGGACACGGAGCACTGAGAATCGCAGCGAAGTTAAATGCTGATCGCGCCCCTAACCCGGAGGAGTTGGAGCGGATGTGCGATTTGCTGCGCCAAGCTGCTGGAGCGGGCGTTCACGGTTTCTCAACTGGACTGATTTACGCTCCCGGTTCGTTCGCGGCCACCGCCGAAGTCGAAGCTCTTGCGCGCGTTGCGGCAGAATGCGGGTTGCTGTACTCAACCCACATGCGAAATGAAACCGACAGCCTGCTTGAGTCCGTGGCGGAGGCTATTGCTGTCGCGCGATTGACCGGAGTCCGGCTCGAGGTTTCCCACATCAAAGCCATGGGTCCACGCAATCACGGCAAGGTCGAAGAGGCGCTGCAGATGATGTCTGATGCCCGCGCAGACGGCATCGATGTTACGGCCGACGTCTACCCTTACACAGCATCCAGCACGTCGCTCAGCTCGCGCCTACCGGGATGGGCCCTCGACGGGGGCAGCCACGGCTTGCTGCAGCGTCTTGCGAACCAGGACCAGCGGCAACGGATTAGCGCCGAACTCGCAATAAGGTTTGACGGTGAAATCGACCCGGCCGGGATTGTTCTAGCCGACCTGCCACCGGGGAAATACTCTGAGTGGATTGGGCACTCGCTAACTGAAATCGCAGGTCGATATGACACCAGCGCGCATGAGGCGGCCATAAACGTACTGGCTGACCATGACGCCGCAGTCGCGATCATCAACCATGCGATGGCCGATTCTGATGTGGAGGCCGCGCTGCGCGACCCCCACGTGTCGGTAGCCAGCGACGGCTGGATCATGACGCCGGACGGCGACGGGAAACCTCATCCGCGCAGCTTCGGCACCTTCACGAGAGTCCTGGGTCACTACGTACGAGAACGAGGCGTGCTGTCTCTAGAAGAGGCGGTGCGCAAAATGACGTCGCTTCCGGCATCCCGCGGGGGTCTTCACGATCGCGGGCGCATCAGCGTCGGGCTTGTCGCAGACCTCACCGTTTTCGACCCGACATCGATCGTCGACAAGTCGACCTATGACCAACCGTGGCAACTGAGCGAAGGGGTCGCCCACGTTCTCGTGGGAGGGCGATTCGCGCTTAGGGATTACACGTCGATGTCTGCGGGGGCTGGCCAAGTGCTCTCGACCTCGACATGACCCCCAGCAACGCCGAAGGAAACATCCAGTGAATGATCAAAACAATATTCTGCTTGGGCCGGCATTCAAGTCCTTCCCGCCCCAGGCCTGGGACATGACAGCAGAGGAATTCCTGAAGACCCGCCCTAGACTGTCAAGTTTTCAAACCCCAGTATTGACGCTTGACCGGAAGGCACTTGACCACAATCTTAAGTCGATGATGTTTTGGTGCAAGGAGTCAGGGGTGCAGCTTGCACCGCACGGAAAGACCACTATGGCTCCGCAACTGTGGAAGGAACAGCTGAAGGCCGGCGCTTGGGGCATTACCCTGGCAACCATCTGGCAGGTGCAATTTGCCCGATCCGTCGGGATCAACCGCATTTTGATGGCCAACCAGCTCATCGATCCAGTCGGCCTGGAGTGGGTAGCCGGTGAGTTCCTCCGCGATGCCAGCTTTGACTTTTACTGCTGGGCCGATCAGATAGAGCAGCTCGAACTGATGTCGACGGTCTTCAGCGCCGCGCACACTGATCGCCCGCTGAATGTCATCGTCGAGCTAGGCGCCTCGGAAGGCCGAACCGGAGCGCGCACAACAGCAGCGGCCTATGAACTGGCGCTTGCAATCGATAAAGCTCCCGGGCTGCAATTAGCCGGAGTGGGCGGCTACGAAGGCGTTCTGTCCCGTGATCGCACCCCGGCCGGCTTGGCTCGGGTCAGCGCCTACCTGGAGGCACTTTGCGGCTTGCACAGACGTCTGAACGAGGAAGGCTTATACCGGTCTTCCGCGCTTCTCACCGTCGGAGGCAGCGCATTCTTCGATCTCGTCGCTGCGCATTGCGCGCCGGAGGCCGATCCATCGGGGGACTTCGGCACACCAACGACAGTACTGCTGCGCTCTGGCGCCTATCTCACACACGACAGCGGACACTATGCCGAGATCTCTCCTCTCGAGCAACCCGGCGCTACCCAGACTCTCAAAGCAGCGATACACGGTTGGACACGGATTCTGTCCAACCCGGAGAAGGATCTATGCATTTTCGATGCCGGCAAACGGGATTTGCCTCATGACTTCGATATGCCGAATCCGCAAGTCCTGCTGAATAAGCACCGTGAGGGACCAGTTGCGGACATCTCATCCAACCAAATCCTGAAATTGAATGACCAGCACGGATTCATGAAAGGCGAGAGCCTTCCCATCGGTTCGGTGGTCAGACTCGGGCTTTCGCATCCTTGTACGGCGTTCGACAAGTGGCGCCTGGTGCCAGTAATCGACGACGCAGATCAGGGCGACCCGGAAGTTGTCGACCTTGTGCAGTTGTTTTTTTAGCACCTGGTGGGAAAGGAACAAGAATGATACGCCCAAATAGATCGATCAATCTGGCGGTCGCGCAGATGGGACCAGTTAACCTCGCTGATGAGAAGGACACGGTGGTTAGCAGGCTTATCGAAATGATGGAAGAGGCGAAGGCCCGTAGCTGCGATTTTGTGCTTTACCCGGAACTAGCCCTTACAACATTTTTTCCCAGATACTGGGTTCCGGAAATAGCTGAGATGGATAAGTATTTCGAAAGCGAGATGCCCAACGAAAGGGTGGCCCCGCTGTTCGAGGCCGCTCGCAAGCATGGCATTGGATTTTACCTCGGTTATGCCGAGCTGACCGCCGAGGGGAGGCGATTCAACTCTTCCATCATCGTCAACAAGGCTGGTTCGATCATTGGCAAATACAGAAAGATCCACCTCCCCGGACACAGTGAGTATCGGCAGGACCGAGAATTTCAACATTTAGAGAAGCGGTACTTTCAGGTCGGTGACCTCGGGTTCGGTGTTTCGGAGCTAATGGGTGCAAAGATAGGAATGGGCTTGTGCAACGATCGTCGTTGGGCGGAAACCTATCGCGTCATGGCTCTACAGAGTGCCGACCTGATTCTTTTCGGCTACAACACCCCTGCAATGAACCAAAATGCGGTCGAGGAACCCCATCTTAAAATGTTTCACAACCTGCTTTCCATTCAAGCTGGCGCCTATCAGAATTCAGTATGGGTCGCTGCGGCAGCTAAGAGCGGTTCTGAGGATGGATACCGTCTGATTGGTGGATCTGCCATAGTAGCGCCAACTGGAGAAGTTGTAGCCAAGGCGCATACGCAAGAGGACGAGGTAATCAACGCTGTGATCGATCTGAGTCTTGGTGACTATCTCAAAGAACACATTTTTAATTTTGACGAGCACCGCCGACCTGAGCACTATCAACTGATTGTGGACCGCACCGGCAGGGGAGCTCCTGAAAGCCCTCCCGAGGAGTTCATCGCGCCGGAGCAAATTGGTCCAGTCTGAACTAACCGAAAAGGATTTTGTGAAATGAATGATCCCATGGTCCCGCCGCCCGCCCAGGGACTCTACGAGCCCTCCAGTAGTCATGCAGATCTGGTTTACTCTGCTGGTATGACCGCCAGAGAAAGTGGAGTTCTTCAGTACAAAGGTCTAATTGGCGGCGGAGTAGACATGGAAGAGGCCAAGGCAGCGGCTCGAATCGCCTCGAAGAATGCCGTGGACGCGATCGAAGCGTCGCCGGAAGGCCGTAGGACAATCCTTCGCGTGGTCCAGACGACGGTATATCTTGCCTGCGTTGAAGGTTTCGAATCACATTCTCAAGTTGCGGACGCTGCTTCGGAGTATCTTCGAGACCGTCTGGGCTCGCAAATACTTGGAGCGCGAGTGGCTATTGGCGTTTCTTCCTTGCCCGGTGGATCACCGGTCGAAATACAGTTAACGGCTACAGCACGAACGGTGATTGGCGAAAACCCTAGAGCGGGCTCATGAGGGCGTCCGAGTGACGCCCGTCTAAATCGCCTTTCGCCCGGCCTCATCTCCCACATACCCGAGGCGCCGGCTCCAGGGGACAACGCTTCAGTTGCTGGCATGATGGGACCATGACTGTCTCGCCGCCGGATTCCGAAGTTAACGGCTACAGCACGAACGGTGATTGGCGAAAACCCCAGAGCGGGCTCATGAGGGCGTCCGAGTGACGCCCGTCTAAATCGCCTTTCGCCCGGCCTCATCTCCCACATGCCCGAGGCGCCGGCTCCAGGGGACAACGCTTCAGTTGCTGGCATGATGGGATCATGACTGTCTCGCCGCCGGAATCCGATGCCGCGGGGCTTCCCGTCCTGCTCGGTCGCCTCCGGGAAATCCTGGACAGCGTCACCTTTCCACTTCAATTTCCCGGCTCCGCTGGTGCCCGGCGGGAGACCGCTGCCGCCGTGGCGCAGTTGGATGACTACATACTGCCCCGCGTGCAGAGCCTTGATGCGCCCCTGCTCGCGGTGGTCGGTGGCTCCACGGGTGCCGGCAAGTCAACACTCGTGAACGCCCTGGTTGGCCACCCAGTCACCCGCTCCGGGGCAATCCGGCCCACCACGCGGCAGCCCATCCTCCTTCACCATCCCGCCGAAGGACACTGGTTCGCTGATGACCGGGTGCTGCCGACGCTGTCCAGGCAACGTGCCGTCGTCGTTCATCCTGAGGCGGACCCGGTTCCGGCCTCCCGCGTGGGCACGGATCACGACGCCGGAAGCGCGGCCCAACTGCGGCTCCAGCCAGACGCGATGGTTCCGCTGGGCCTTGCCCTGCTCGATGCGCCGGACATTGACTCGATCGCGGATGAGAACCGGCGCCTCGCATCCCAGTTGCTCGCCGCTGCGGATCTGTGGCTGTTTGTGACCACAGCCAACCGCTACGCCGACGCCGTTCCGTGGGAGCTGCTGCGGGAGGCATCGCAACGGGACATCCTGCTCGCCGTCGTACTGGACCGGGTGCCGCACGGCGTCGAGGAGGAGGTGCGTGAGGACCTCCATACACTGCTGGCGGCCGAGCAGCTTGGCCATGCGCCGATCTTCGTGATCTTGGAGGAGCGTCTGGATCCGCTCGGAATGCTTCCCGCCGAATCGATCGACCCGCTGCGGCGGTGGTTGCAGGCGATTGCCGCTGATGCCGAGGGGCGCAGGGAAATCGCACGTCGGACGCTCGAGGGGGCTGTGCGGGCGCTTGGTCGCCGGGTCGACGGCCTCGCCGGCGCACTCGATGATCAGGAAGAGGCCGCGGTACGGTTGCGGCAAACCGCCAGAAAAGCGTACGACGGCGCCCTCGCGGCAGTGCTCGAATCCATGAAGGACGGCACTCTGTTACGCGGTGAGGTGCTGGCCCGCTGGCAGGATTTCGTGGGTACGGGCGAATTCATGCGCGGTCTGGAATCGCGCGTGGGACGGATCCGGGACCGGATCGGCGGTTACCTGAGCGGCAAGCCGCCGAGGGCGGTCTCCGTCGAGACGGCCATCGAGAGCGGACTGCAGACTGTCATCGTCGAGGAAGCAGCGAAGGCCGCGGATCAGACAGACCGTCTCTGGCGGGCCGAAGCTGCCGGTCGGGCGCTGCTGTCGGACGGCGCGGAGTCGATGTCACCGGATTTCACCGACAAGGTTGCACGCGAGATCCGTGCCTGGCAGAAGGACCTGTTGGAACTTGTCCGATCCGAGGGAGCGAACAAGCGGTTCGCCGCACGGATGCTGTCTTTCGGGGTCAACGGCGTGGCGGTGGCGCTCATGATTGTGGTATTCACGTCCACGGCGGGCCTCACGGGGGGCGAGGTGCTGATTGCCGGCGGTTCCGCCGTCGTCGGGCAGAAACTGCTGGAAGCCATCTTCGGTGAGGATGCCGTGCGGCGCCTGACCAGGACTGCGCGGGACCAGCTGCACAAGCGCTGCGAGAAGCTGTTGACGGCGGAGCGTGAGCGTTTCACTGACCTCCTCGGAATAGTCTCCGGTGAACCCCTGCCTGCCGACCTCCGCGCGCTCGCGGCGACCCTGTCCGAGCGGCGCACCGTCGCCGAAGACCTGGCCGGTGATGCGTCTCTGGGTTATAACCACGGGAACGGCGGCAACCGGGAGGGTGAGCGGTGAGCCGGCATCGCGGTGAGCGGTTGGAATCGCAGCGGCACGCACGCCTGGCAACGCGCCTGGAGTCGCTGAACACTGCTCGTGAACTCGCTGTTGGACGCATCGAAGCAGACGAGCTGCAGCAACTGTATGGAGTGCTCGACAGGGCGAGCACGCGGCGGTCTCTTTCCTCGGGGCACACGGTCGTCGGGCTGTTCGGGCCCACTGGAAGCGGGAAATCGTCGCTGCTCAACGCGCTCACCGGCACTGACCTCGCGCGGGTGGCTGCGCGACGCCCCACCACAGCCGAACCGCTCGCCGTGATCTGGGGTGAGGACGGCAGCTCGGACCTCCTGGACTGGCTTGAGGTGCAGAACCGTCATGTCATGCCCGACGGCGCACACCTCCTTCCCGGGGTGAACGGCAGCCGCGCGGATGCCGACGGCGGGCTGATCCTCCTGGACCTCCCGGACTTCGACTCAACGGAACGCGGTCACCGCGCGATTGTCGAGCGGCTGGCAGGTCAGGTGGACGTCCTGCTCTGGATCGCCGATCCACAAAAGTACGCCGACGCTGCACTGCATCACGACTTCCTAGATCCGCTGGCTACCCATGGGGCGGTGACGCTCGTTGCCCTTAACCAGGCGGACCGGCTGGCGGAGGACGAGCTTGACCAGGTGACCGGTTCGCTGAGGCAGATCCTTGCCGCTGAGGGGCTGGGCGCCGTGACAGTGCACCCTGTGTCTGCCGTCACCGGACACGGACTGCAAACAATCGCGGAGGATGTCCGCGCGATCGTGCGGAAGAAGGAGGCTGCGACCGGGCGGCTCTCCGCGGACGCCGACGTAGCCGTTGCCTCGCTTCAGGAATTCACCGGCGCCGAGCTGCCGGCCCCTTCGAAGACTGTGCGGACTGCCCTTGCCGATCGGCTCGCAGGGGCTGCCGGCGCCGACGCGGTGATCGACGCCGTCGTGCGCTCTTATCGCCGGGATGCCCACGCAGTGACCGGCTGGCCGGTCACCCGGTGGCTGGGGCGGCTTCGCGCGGATCCGCTGCGGCGGCTGAACCTCCGCCACAGCGATGTGCAGTCATTCATCGGCAGGACCTCGCTGCCGGAACCCGGACCTGCACAACGCGCAGCGGTCGACCGCGCCCTGCGGCACTTCGGCGAGGAAAGCTCCAACGGTGCGGTGGAACCTTGGCGGACGGCGATCCGGGACGCCGCGAGGAGCTCCGAGCCGGAACTCATTGACAGCCTCGATGACGCCGTAGCGAAGACGGACTTCACTTCCGGATCCCGCGCGTGGTGGTGGCCGGTAGCCGGTGTGCTCCAGTGGCTGTTCCTGGCCGCGATGGTGGTTGGGATCGGCTGGTTGGGCGTGCTGGCGGGCCTTGGATTCCTGCAGCTCCCGGTTCCACCCTCGCCCCGGGTCGAGGGGATTCCGGTGCCCACGCTGCTGGCGCTCGGGGGAGTGGCGGCGGGAATCGCCCTGGGCATTCTGTGCGCGGCGCTGGCCCGCCTCGGTGCGCAGCGGCGCGGTAAACGCGTACGACGGCGGCTGGTCGCCTCGATCAGCGGGACCTCCGACGCGGTGGCGGTGGCGCCTGTCGCGGCCGAAGTTGAACGCTACAACGCATTTACCCGTGCCGTGGAGGAAGCAGCGAAGCACCGGTAGTCAGCGCTTGAACGCAGCGAGGACTTTCTGCATGGTCCGGATGTTTCGCGTGGTGGTTGCGCTTTTGAAGCGGGCCTTATTGGTAAAGGCGTTCAGGGGGCTTTCGAGCGTCTGGCCCTTGGGAGACTGCCATGCGGCGGCGACGGTGCCCAGCGCGTGCACCGGTTCGTTGATGGAGCCCGCGAAGGTGACCAGCTCTGTGAGAACGGCGGGGTCCGAGAAGAGCGTGATGTAGGTGTGGGTGGTCGGGTCGTCAGCCGGGAAGGGGCACTCGGCAACGATGCGGGCGATCGCGTCGGCATCGAGCACCACCACCCAGGCCTCATAGCCGAAGCGCGTCCGCAGCGCCTGCTCGGCAGCGGATTTCAGCTCAGCCAGGCCCAAATCGCTGCTGCAGACCACGTTGCCGGAGGCCAGGAGGGTCTTGACATTCGTGACGGGTAGCCCTGCCATTGTCTGCCTGAGGTCCGCTGACTTGATGGTGACCCCGCCAACGTTCACGCCCCGGAGGAACACCGCGTAATCGCTCATGAAGCCCACTCTAAACCCGGAACTTTCGTGCGGCTCTGGTGACTTCAGGCGCTGGAATGTCACCACAGCTGCACGAAAGTTCCCCCGGTCTACTCCGCTGATTTCCCGACGGCGTTGGTCAGCTGCAGTGCGGCGTTCACCACCACCTCGGCGTGGATCCGGCCGGGCTGGCGGGTGAGGCGTTCGATCGGTCCGGATATTGAGACGGCGGCGATCACTCGCCCGGACGGGCCGCGGACGGGCGCCGAGACCGAGGCAACCCCCGCCTCGCGTTCACCGAGGCTCTGAGCCCAGCCCCGCCGTCGTACTCCTGCCAGAACTGTCGGCGTATACCGGGCATTCTGCAGACCCTGGAGCAGCCGGTCATGGTCTTCCCAGGCGAGCAGGCACTGGGCAGCTGAGCCTGCCTTCATGGACAGCTGGGTGCCGACGGGAATGGTGTCCCGCAACCCGATGGGCCGTTCAGCGGAAGCGACGCAGACGCGGGCATCGCCCTGGCGTCGGTAGAGCTGGGCGCTTTCGCCGGTGGCGTCGCGCAGTTGGAGGAGGATGGGCCCGGCGGAGGCGATCAGGCGGTCCTCACCGGCCGCGGAGGCAAGCTCAACGAGGCGGCTGCCGAGCACAAACCGCCCCTGGATGTCACGGCTGACCAGGCGGTGGTGCACCAGGGCAAGCGCGAGCCGGTGAACCGTTGGGCGGGCGAGGCCGGTGGAAACCACCAGCTGCGCGAGGGTTGTTGGCCCCGCCTCAAGTGCGTCCAGCACAAGAGCCGCTTTATCAATCACGCCAACGCCACTAGAATTGTCCATAGGTTGATATTGCCGTCTCAGTATCTGAGACGCAAGTAGTCGGGGTGGCGCACCAAGCCGTGCGGCTGCTTCAGTTAATGGAAGATCTGATCAAAGGCACGCGGAGGAACCGGCCATGGGCAAGACGCTCGCAGAAAAAGTCTGGGAATCGCATATTGTGCGCAAGGGCGAGGTTGTAGGTGGCCAGGCGCAGCCGGACCTGCTCTACATCGACCTTCACCTCGTCCACGAGGTCACGTCCCCCCAGGCCTTCGAGGGCCTGCGGCTGGCAGGACGGCCGGTGCGCCGTCCTGACCTGACAATCGCCACCGAGGACCACAACACGCCCACCATCGACATCGACAAGCCGATCGCGGACCTGACCAGCCGAACGCAGATCGAGACGCTGCGTTCGAACTGCAAGGAATTCGGTATCCGGCTGCACTCGCTGGGCGACGCGCAGCAGGGCATTGTGCACATCATCGGTCCGCAGCTCGGCCTCACCCAGCCCGGCCTCACGGTTGTCTGCGGTGACTCCCACACCTCTACCCACGGCGCGTTCGGTGCCCTGGCAATGGGTATCGGCACCTCCGAGGTTGAGCACGTCATGGCCACCCAGACGCTCTCGCTCAATCCGTTCAAGACCATGGCCATCAACGTCGAGGGCACGCTGAAGCCCGGTGTAACGTCGAAGGACATCATCCTCGCCGTCATCGCGAAGATCGGCACCGGCGGCGGTCAGGGCTACGTCCTGGAGTACCGCGGTTCAGCGATCCGCTCCCTGTCCATGGACGCACGCATGACCATCTGCAACATGTCGATCGAGGCCGGGGCACGCGCCGGCATGGTTGCCCCGGATGAGACTACGTTCGAGTTCCTCAAGGGCCGCCCGCACGCCCCGGAGGGGGCTGACTGGGATGCCGCCGTTGAGAACTGGCGCACCCTGCGGACCGACGACGACGCCGTGTTCGACGCCGAGGTGTTCCTCGACGCCAATGAACTTGAGCCCTTTGTCACGTGGGGCACCAACCCTGGCCAGGGCGTCTCGCTCAGCCAGTCCGTGCCTTCACCCGATGATTTCGCTGACGAGAACGAGAAAGCGGCCTGCAAGCGGGCCCTCGAGTACATGGCCCTCGAAGCCGGAACGCCCATGAAGAACATCCGGGTGGACACCGTATTCCTCGGTTCCTGCACCAACAGCCGGGTGGAAGACCTGCGACTGGCCGCGGACATCATTCGAGGCCGTCAGAAAGACCCGAATATCCGCATGATGGTGGTCCCGGGATCCGCTCGCGTCCGGCTCGAAGCCGAGGCCGAGGGGCTCGACAAGGTGTTCAAGGACTTCGGCGCGGAATGGCGTTTTGCCGGCTGCTCGATGTGCCTGGGAATGAATCCGGACCAGCTGGCGCCGGGGGAGCGGTGCGCATCGACGTCGAACCGCAACTTCGAGGGCAGGCAGGGCAAGGGCGGGCGCACGCACCTCGTCTCGCCCGTTGTGGCGGCTGCGACGGCGGTGCGCGGCACCCTGAGTTCGCCCAGTGACCTCGAGCCCGTACCACCCGGCGCTGCGCTGCGCGCCGAGGACTCAGCCAGCCACGCCGCCTGAACGGGTAAGAGGAGCAAAAATGGAAAAGATCACCACGCACACCGGGATCGGCGTTCCACTGCGGCAAAGCAACGTGGATACCGACCAAATCATCCCCGCCGTCTACCTGAAGCGGATCACCCGCACCGGTTTCGAGGACGCACTGTTCGCGGCCTGGCGCAAGGATGAAAACTTCATCCTGAACACCGAGCCGTTCAACCGTGGATCGGTACTTGTTGCCGGCCCGGACTTCGGCACCGGCTCCTCCCGCGAGCACGCAGTCTGGGCTTTGAAGGATTTCGGCTTCCGGGCTGTCCTGTCCTCTCGGTTCGCTGACATCTTCCGCGGAAACTCCGGCAAGCAGGGCCTGGTCGCGGCCCAGCTCGCGCAGGACGACATTGAGCTGATCTGGAAAGAGCTCGAGAACCACCCGGGAACCGAGATCACCGTGGACCTTGAGGCCCGCCTCGTGACCTGCGGCTCCATCGTCGCCCCGTTCCAGATTGACGACTACACGCGCTGGCGCCTTCTGGAGGGCCTTGATGACATCGGGCTGACCCTGCGCCACGAGGAATCCATCACGGCGTTTGAAGCAGAGCGGCCGAGTTTCAAGCCGACCACCCTGCCCGCCCGCACCTAGCCGAATTTCCGGATGCAAGGAAGATCACCCGCGCATCCGGAATTCTCCGCGTAACCAGGCCGTTTGAACTCCCAGACGGGCACAACACGGTGCAACACGATCCCATCCGGGGACCCGTCGGTATTTCAGTCTGGTAACAGTAGCTCCTATGCTTAGCAGGAGTCTTATCTGCTGTTGGGGCTTACACGTTGAAGGAAATTAGGTGTTCATGGGTAGCGTTCTGACAATCCGTGGTGGTGTCCCTCTCGCAGGCAAGGTGACCGTCCGCGGCGCCAAGAACCTGGTGCCGAAAGCAATGGTCGCGGCCCTGCTGGGCAACGCGCCGTCGGTGCTTCGGAACGTACCGGAGATCAAGGATGTAGACGTCGTAACCAGCTTGCTGAAGCTGCATGGCGTTGAGGTGACCAAGGATGAGGTGACCGGGGATCTCACCATGGATCCCGCGAACGCCAAGATGGCGGCCTCGAAGGACATCGACGCGCACGCCGGGGATTCGCGCATTCCCATTCTTTTCTGTGGCCCCCTCATGCACAGCATCGGCGAAGCGTTCATCCCGGACCTCGGCGGCTGCAAGATCGGTGACCGCCCCATCGACTACCACCTGCAGGTGTTGCGGAACTTCGGTGCCGTTGTCGACAAGCGGCCCGGTGGCATCTCCATCTCCGCCCCGAAGGGACTGCACGGCGCCAAGCTCGAGCTGCCGTACCCGAGCGTGGGTGCCACGGAGCAGGTCCTGCTGACCGCAACGCGCGCCGAGGGCATCACCGAGCTGAGGGGCGCCGCCGTCGAGCCGGAGATCATGGATCTCATTGCCGTGCTGCAGAAGATGGGCGCCATCATCGCCGTGCAGACTGACCGCACCATCCGGATCGAGGGCGTCAAGGAACTTGCCGGCTTCAATCACAAGGCCATTTCGGACCGAAACGAGACAGCTTCCTGGGCCTCGGCCGCACTGGTCACCCGGGGGGACATCTACGTTGAGGGCGCCCGCCAGCTGGACCTCACCGCGTTCCTGAATACTTACCGCAAGATCGGCGGGGCGTTTGACGTGAACGACGACGGCATCCGCTTCTACCACCCGGGCGGCAAGCTCTCGCCGCTCGTCCTCGAGACGGACGTCCACCCCGGCTTCATGACGGACTGGCAGCAGCCTCTCGTGGTCGCGCTGACGCAGGCCGAGGGCGTTTCGATCGTCCACGAGACCGTGTATGAGAACCGGTTCGGCTTCACCGATGCCCTGGTCCGCATGGGTGCCAACATCCAGGTGCACCGCGAATGCCTCGGCAGCGTGCCGTGCCGGTTCGGACAGCGGAACTTCCTGCACTCGGCCGTCATTTCCGGCCCGGTGCAGCTGCGCGGAACCGACATCGATGTGCCGGACCTCCGGGGCGGCTTCAGCCACCTCATCGCGGCGCTGGCAGCAAACGGAACCTCGCGGGTGACCGGTATTGAGCTGATCAACCGCGGGTACGAGCGCTTCCAGGACAAGCTCGAGGGCCTTGGCGCGGATTTCGATGTCGCGCAGATCGACGACGCCGCACAGAACGCCACCTCCGGGACCGGCCGCTAGCCGCGGCGGTGGACCAACCAGTATGAAGGAACCTTTCTCCTCGCGCGCGACGTTCGCGGTGCTCGCCACCATTCTTCGGCCGCTCATGAACGCCATGATGTCCAAGGAATGGAAGGGTGCCGAGAACCTGCCGCGCAGCACGGGGTTCATCGTGTGCCCAAACCACGTCACCGAGATCGATCCCGTGGTGGTAGGCCACTTCCTCTACAACAACAAGGTCCTTCCGCACTTCCTCGCCAAGGCGTCCCTGTTCAAGGTTCCCGTGGTCGGGGCGGCACTGCGCGCCACCCTGCAGGTACCGGTTGAGCGCACCACGGCGGGAGCCAACCGCTCCCTCGATATCGCCAAAGAGGCAATCGAGGCCGGTGGCGGGATCATCATCTACCCGGAAGGGACGCTGACGCGGGATCCGGACATGTGGCCGATGAAGGGCCGGACCGGCGCCGCCCGCCTGGCCCTCCAGACCGGCGCGCCTGTGGTCCCGATTGCCCACTGGGGAGCGCACGAGGTTTTCCCGCGCTACGCCAAGCGGCTCTACCTGTTCCCGCGCAAGACCTCCCGCGTGCTGGTGGGCAAGCCTGTGGACCTCTCGGAGTTCCAGGGCGGCCCAATTACGCGGAGTACGCTGGATGCGGCAACGGAACGCATCATGGAAGATTTGACGGCGCTTGTTGCCGAGCTGCGCGGGAAGACCCCGCCCACCGAGCGCTGGGATCCGGCCGCGAAGAAACAGAAGCGGACCGGGCGAAACTTCGAGACCCCTCAGGGTGAGGCTCAGTGACGCGTCGGCCTCCCGCCGTCGTCGCCGTCCTGGGGGCCGGCAGTTGGGGGACCACGTTCGCCAAAGTGCTTGCCGACGCCGGGAAGCGGCACGGTACGCAGGTACGGTTGTGGGCGCGCCGCGAGGACATCGCTGAGGAAGTCAACACCCACCACACCAACAGCCAGTATCTGGCCGAGACGGTTCTGCCCGGCAACATCACGTGCTCCACGGATGTCGCGGCCGTGCTGGCGGACGTTGAGCTCGTGGTGATCGCAGTTCCCGCCCAGTCGCTGCGGTCCCAGCTGGGTGGGTGGAAGCCGCTGATCTCGCCTGACGCCGTCGTCGTTTCCCTCATGAAGGGCCTTGAGGTGGGCACCGATGACCGCATGAGCCAGGTGCTTGCCGGTGAATTGGGTCTGCCTGCGGAGCGCATCGCGGTGGTTTCCGGTCCGAACCTCGCCATGGAGATCGCGCGGCAGGAGCCCACGGCGTCTGTGGTGGCGTGTCCGGACCCCGAGGTGGCGACGTGGATCGCGGCTGCCTGCACGGCGTCGTACTTCCGGCCCTACACCAACACGGACGTGGTGGGGGTGGAAATCGGTGGGATCGTGAAGAATGTGATCGCGCTGGCTGTGGGTATCTGCGAGGGCAAGCAGATGGGCGACAATACCAAGGCCTCTGTCATCACGCGCGGGCTCGCCGAAACCACCCGCCTTGCAGTGGCTCTTGGCGCGGAGGCGGAGACAATGGCGGGGCTCGCCGGTATGGGGGACCTGATCGCCACCTGCTCGTCCTCGCTGTCACGGAACCATACGGCCGGCCGCCTGCTCGGCCAGGGCCTCACGCTCGATGAAGTCACCGCCCATATGAACCAGACCGCCGAGGGCATCAAGTCCGCGCAGGCCGTATTGGACCTCGCGCGTCAACTGCGCGTCGATATGCCGATCACCGCTAGTGTTGTTGCCGTGCTGCAGGGCAACCTGTCGGTACACGATCTCGGCCCGCGCCTGCTGGCCCGCGAACTGAAATCCGAAGGCGAACTGTGACTTCTTCTGGCAAGCCCCGTGTCCTCGTGCTGTTCGGCGGGCGCTCGAGCGAGCATTCGGTCAGTTGTGTGACGGCCGCTGGCGTCCTCGACGCGATCGACAGGAACAAGTACGACGTCGTCCCCGTCGGTATCGCGAAGAACGGCCAGTGGTCGCTGGTTTCCTCGGATCCGGCGCAGTGGTCGCTGCGCTCCTCGGTGCTGCCGGAGGTGCCCGCCTCACCCGAGTCGGTGGTGCTCGCAACGGCAACCGGTGAGGGCCAGGCGCAGGAACTCGTGGCCACCTCGTCCGACCGGATGCCGCGGAGCCTGGGTGAGGTCGACGTTGTTCTGCCGTTGCTGCACGGTCCGTTCGGTGAGGACGGCACGCTGCAGGGCATGCTGGAGATGGCCGATGTGCGGTACGTTGGCGCGGGTGTGCTCGCGTCCGCCGTCGGAATGGACAAGCACTACATGAAGGTGGTGTTTGCCTCGGCGGGGCTGACTGTCGGTCCCTACGAGGTGATTACCGACCGCGAGTGGTCTCGTGACCGGTCGGTAAGCCTGGAGCGGGCCTCGCGGCTCGGCTTCCCGGTGTTCGTGAAGCCTGCGCGTGCCGGCTCCTCGATGGGTATAACGCGCGCAACCTCCCCGGCGGAGCTGGAGACCGCCGTGGAGGCTGCGCGCGAGTTCGATCCAAAGGTCATTGTCGAGGCCGGGATTGTTGGCCGGGAGATTGAAGTGGCAGTCCTGCAGGGCCGCAGCACCAATGACCCGCGTACCAGTCTCCCGGGCGAGATTGCCGTGCAGCCGGGGGAGCATGAGTGGTATGACTTCGAGGCCAAGTATGTGGACGGGTCCGCTGCCGAGCTGAGCTGCCCTGCGGACCTGCCCCCGGATGTGACCGAGCGGGTTCGTGAACTCGCTGCCCGGGCGTTCGATGCCCTCGGAACGGAGGGCCTTTCGCGCGTGGACTTCTTCTACACGCCGGCGGGCGAGCTGATCATCAACGAGATCAACACCATGCCCGGCTTCACCCCGATCAGCATGTACCCGCAAATGTGGGCGAAGTCGGGGCTGACTTACACGGAGCTGATCGATGAGCTGATTGCTCTCGCCCTCGAGCGCAAGACCGGCCTCCGCTAGGTACGGCTCGTGACTTCCCGATGACGGAGCCCAAGCGGCCCACCCTCCGCGATGTCGCCCAGGCCGCAGGCCTGTCGAAGGCGGCCACGTCCTACGCACTGCGCGGTCTGCGCGGCTCGGAGAAGACAGTTGCGCGCGTTCGTGCCATCGCAGATGAGCTGGGCTGGTCCGCGGACCCGGTTGCCCGCGCACTTGCGGGCGGCCGTACGGGGAACGTGGCGATCCTCGGCTCCCTGGGTGATCTGTGGCGGCAGGGACTCGCGATGATGCTGTCCCAGGCGCTGCACGAGCGCGGCATGTTCTCGGCAATTATCGACGTCGACACCTCGCCGAAGCGTGAAAGCGAAGTCCTCGCCTCGCTGGCTGCACAGCGGCTGGACGCCGCTATCGTGCTTCCGGTGGACCCGTCAGCCGAGTACTGGGTGGAGGTTCCGGAACGCATTCGCCTGATCTCGATCGGTGACGCGCTCACGCTGCGGCCGGATGCCAGGTGTGTGCTGTTCGACAACGAGTACGGAATCGGAACCGCGCTTGGGCATCTCGCGGAGGCCGGGCATCGCTTGATTGGGCTGCTGGTGCCGTCGCTGCCTTCCACGCCGGGCAGGCCGGCCCAGCTGCTGGTTGAGAAGCTCGGTGCGGAAATGGGGCTCAGTGTGGCGGTGGAATCCTCGAGGTCTTCGGTGGCCGGGGCATCGGAGGCAGCATCTGCTCTTCTGACCCGTTCCCGGCGTCCGACGGCGCTGCTCTGCCTGGGCGATTCCCTTGCCTTTGGCGCTTACAGCGCTGCGCAGTCGCTCGGCATTTCCATTCCGGGTGACGTGTCGATCCTGGGATTCGACGACAGCGAACTTGCGCCGCTCGTGAGCCCGCAGTTGAGCACCTTCGGGTGGGATGAGCGGGCGATCGTCGCCGCTGCGATTCAGGGAGTGGCCGACGACGACGGCCCTGCGTCCACCATGTTCCGCCCGGAGTTCATTGTGCGCGGATCCACGGGAACAGCCCCGACTCCCTGACCATCGATGGGTGCGCTCGCGCGTGATGATCAGTAGGCTGACTAAATGATTACGGTAAGTGGTTCAGTGAAGTCCGACCTGTCACCCGAGCGCGCTTTCGCCTACCTCTCGCAATTCGAGCACACGAGCGAATGGGATCCGGGTACGCCCGTGGTGGAGAAACGTTCCCAGGGCCCGGTCGCAGTGGGGCACCGATACCACGCTGAGGCCGAGTTCAGGGGCAAGCGGAACCCGATCGAGTACGAGGTTATCGAGCTCGAGGGCAACCACATCAAGCTCCGTGGCGAGAACAAGAGCGTCACGGCGTTCGACTCGATCGATGTCAAGCCCGACGGGACGGGCTGCGAAGTGACGTACACGGCGGAGTTCGCTGTGAAGGGACCGGCAAAGATTTTGCAGCCGTTCCTGAAACCGGCGTTCAACTCCCTGCGGGATCCTGCGCTCAACGGATTGAAGCAGAAGCTGCAGTCGCTGACTTAGGTTTCGAGCCCCGCAGGCATTGTGCTAGGAGTCCTCCGGCGGGATTGCCCGATGCCGTACCAGGATCTGTTCGGCACGGCCGATCATCGCCGGATCGACCATCGAACCGTCCGGCAGGGTTCTCACCCCGTCGGTCGCCATCGCAATCTGGACCGACTCAGCCCAGCTCAGCTCGTCTGTGGAAGGACGGTGGGCCTCACGAATGATAGCCAACTGCGTTGGATGCACGGCCGTTCGCCCCACCATTCCGAGCGTGAGCCCGTGAACGGTGTCCCGCAGCAGCCCTTCCGCATCCTGTATCCGCGGATACACCGACATCATCGGCGCTTCAATCCCGGCCGCCCTAGCAGCGAAAACCAACCGAAGGCGGGCGAAATCGAGCACCGCGTCGCTGTCGCTTCCCAGCTCGCTCGCGAGATCGGATTCTCCCAGTGCCACCCGCGTCACCGCCGGGTGCCTTGCAATCGCGAATGCATTCTCCACGCCGAGCGCATTCTCCAGTAACGCGGTGACTGCTCGCCCACGAATAGCGTCCATGTCATCGGGCTGGGTGGCCTTGGGTAGGCGCAGTTCCACGGTTGGAGGCAAGTCCGCAACAGCCTCAAGATCAGCGGCGTCACCAGGATTGATCCGAATCTGGAACACAGGGTCGCGGTCCGTTGGATGGCGGCTTTCGAGCCACCGCACGACGGCGGCCCTCGCCGAAGTCTTGTCTGCCCGGGGCACAGAGTCCTCCAGATCAAGGATGACCATGTCCGCGCCGGCGCCCACCGCTTTACCGAACCGATCGGGACGGTTCCCCGGAACATAAAGCGCGGTCAACAAAGTCACACAACACCTCGTTCCCGCAGTGCCGCCAGCTGTTCAGCGGTAACGCCGATTTCCTTGAGTACGGCGTCGGTGTCCTGACCGTGAGAGCGGCCAGGCCACCGGATGCTGCCCGGCGTCCCGCTCATCCGGAAGAGAACGTTCTGCATCTTGATCTCACCCAACTGATCATCCTCAACACGCTGAACGGTCCCGAGCGCGGCATACTGTGGGTCGGTCATTACCCCTTGGACGTCATACACGGGCGCAACGGCCGCATGCGCGCGTTCAAACTCGGCCAATACCACCGCGGTGGGACGCTGGCCGATCCAGGAGGCGACGGCGTCGTCGAGCTCATCCGCATGCTGGGCACGGGTGTGGCCTGATCCGAACCAGGATTGTTCGGTGAGGTCGCTTCGGCCCACCAGATGTAACACCCGCTCGGCGATGGACTGCGAACTGGTGGAAACGGCAACCCATTCGCCGTCCCCGGTGCGGTACACGTTTCGCGGCGCATTGTTGACCGAACGGTTACCCACCCGCGGTTGGATGTGCCCTAATTGGTCATAGGCTGTGATCTGCCCGCCCAGCAGCATGAGGATCGGCTCGATGATCGCCATATCGACCACCTGGCCCTCACCGGACCGGGACGCATTGTGAAGCCCCACCATCACCGCGTAGCTCGTGGCAAGGGCGGCGATTCCGTCGGCCAGTCCGAATGGAGGCAGCGTCGGCGGTCCGTCCGATTCCCCGGTCAGAGCCGCGAAACCGCTCATTGCCTCGGCAAGTGAGCCGAACCCCGGCCGGGCAGCATACGGTCCGAACTGGCCGAACGCGGTCACACGGGCGATGACCAGACGAGGATTTACTTCATGCAGCCGCTCGGGAGCCAGATTCCACCGTTCCAGCGTCCCTGGCCGAAAGTTCTCGATCAGAACGTCCGCTTCGGCTACGAGCCTCAGCAGTAGCTCAGCACCCTGGTCCGTCCCGAGGTTCAGCGTCACCGCACGCTTGTTCCGTCCCAGCGTTTTCCACCAGAGGTTCACACCCTCCCTGGCGGGACCGTGTCCTCGGGCCGCGTCCGGCTTGGTGGGATGTTCCACCTTGATGACGTCGGCTCCGAAGTCCCCCAGGAACGTTGCCGCCAGCGGACCGGCGAACAGAGTGGAGACATCCAGCACCCGGATGTCCGTCAGCGGTCCGGCAGGGGAACGGCTCATCGCGGACCATCCCAGGCAAGTCGGAAGCCGATGAATGGGCTGCGTTCCATCCCTGCACCGGCAAGCAGTAACTTCGCCGAGAATGCCCCCGACCGTCGGCCGCCGTCGAAATACCAGTCCGAACCCTCCGGCGCGTAGTCGCTGCCGCCCTTGAGGATGACGAACCTCGTCACAGTGTCCGTATGCTCGCTTTCGGTCCAGTTCCAGACCCACGGCTTCAGCCGGGCGAAACTGCTTTCCGTGGATGCCAGTTGCCACTCGTGCTCGGTTGGGAGCCGTGCGCCGGCCCACCGTGCGTACGCGCGGGCGTCGGTGAGCCCAACATAGGTCGCGGGAGCGTCGTCGTGCTGGTCATCCCAATCCATGAAGCGATTTTGATGTAAGGGCTGATACCCGGTCTCGGTTACGAACCGGGCGAATTCCGCACGCGTTACCTCAGTGGCGGCAACCGCCACACGGCCGATGGTGACGCTGAAGGTTTCCTGCCGGTCGTCGTGCAGCCGGGGAGGCAGAGGCTTCCATTCCTCCACGTATGGTGCGTCGAAGTACAGGCCGGTCTCGCGCCGTCGGTACTCGACCGTGAGCTTGTGGATGCCCTCAGTCAGGGCCACAGCGTCCGACGACGGCGGGTTGCCGGAGGCTGGAGGATCAACCCGGCGCTGGGGTAATTGCTCGAATGCGTCGTCAGCGGTGAGGTCGCCTGCGTTGGTCTCCGCATACGAGAGAAAGGAGTCGAGCCAGTCAGGAGCGGCGCCGTCGTGCGCGTAAAGTGCCGCGATGCCGCGGGCAGGGATGGTCACGATCCCGGCCTCCGTGGAACCCCGGCCGAGCAGATCAACCACCCTCCGGTCCTCCAAGGCATCCGCGGTGAGTACCTGGCCGGAGTAAGGCGCCTGCGCCCGGTTGATGACTGTCCAGAGCACCTCCCGCCCGCGTTCGAACCGCGAAACATACACGCCAGCGGCAATGGCTTCCGGAACTGCATCGACCAGCGGCGTCCACTCGCCCTCCGAAAACACCGGGCCAAGAACCTTCTGAATCCGCGACATTGCCCGCAAGGTGGCCCGATCGCGCTGGTTCCATCCAACCCAGACGCCAAAGACGGTATCCCATATCAGCATGCCTGTGCCGTTCATGAAACTGGTCTGCAGCTCGGCACTGTGGTCCCGGTTCCACCGGCGGGTCGAGTGCATCATGTGGCGCTGTTCGTACCAGTGGGCGCGCAGCACTCCAGGGGCAGCCGAATCGGCGAACCACTGCGCCCAGCTCAGCTGGTGGTCCTCGACCCGGCTCAATTGAATCCGCGATTCTCCCTCAAGTACCTGCCCCTTCTCGGCAAGTGCGGCGATCAGTTCGGTGCCGCCTTCCTTCATGGTGTCGAGGAAGACACCGTCCACCCCCAACTCCTCAACCAGCGCAGCCAGTTCCGCAGGGTCATCGCCGTCCGCACGGCGGGTGCCGGTGTCCCACGGGTTGTAGTTTATGAATACCCGCACACCTGCAGCTTGGAACTCGGAGACGACTTCCTGCACGCCGGGAACAAGGCGGTAGAAGTCGAACTGGTTTCGGTCGTCGATCCCGATTACCGGGTAGGCGTGCCAGAGCACAACGCCGTTGACTCGACCGTATGTAGAACACCCTTCCAGGTAAGACTGCACAGTGAACCGCTGAGTGCTGTGATCGAAGAGCCGTTCATCCCACAACCACGCCAACGCCACGTTGTAGCAGTGGGCCGCCCAGCGCAACCGGTCGTCGTCGTAACGACCTCCCTGATAGTGCAGCCGCTCACGGGCTTCAACTCGCCACTGCATCAGCGCGGCCCGCCACTGTGGCCACTCTGCCGGGTCATCCGGAGCCGCGAAGATCTTGGCGATGTCGCCGATCGCCGGATCGATTGGTCCGCCCAGGGGAAGCTGAGTGGGCAAATCAATCGGCCGCGCCACCAACGGATCGAAGGAATTGGTGGCGGCTTCGTCAGGATCAGTCAGTTGATTCATGGCGATGAAGATGGCTCTCAATCTCTGCTCGGTCAGGTATGGAAGGCACTGCGCCTTCCCTTTGCACGGATAAGGCAGCTGCGCAGGCAGCGAATCGCGCTGCGTGTAGGACGTCGGTTCCCTCGGAAAGAGCTGCCGCAAAAGCACCGCAGAAGGTGTCACCAGCTCCAGTGGTGTCGATGGCGCGTGCGGCAAACGCTGGTAAGTGCACGGTTTCGGCGCCCCGGCGTGCAACCAGAAGCCCATTTTCACCAAGAGTTACAACGACGGCCGGCACACTCCGCAGGAGTTCAAGCGCAGCGTGGTTTGGGGCGGACCTGACGGTTGTGTCGGCGAGGCCGGCCAGGATCAGTGCCTCATGTTCGTTGACGATCAGCACGTCCAGTTCCGGCAATAGCTGCGCCGGAAGCTCCCGGACCGGGGCGGCATTGAGGATCACGGTACAGCCGGCCTCATGACCCGCCCGTGCAGCGTCCAGTACGGTCTCCATCGGGATTTCCAGTTGCATCAGCAACACGTCAGCAATCCGAATGGCATCCAGTTCAGCCGACGTCAGGTCGGCGAAATCACCGTTAGCCCCCGCATTCACGATGATGGTGTTGGTACCGGCGCCATCCAGCGTGACGAGGGCGGTGCCGGTAGGGCCGTCCTGCGTCCGAAGATGAGCCTTGACGGTCGCAAGTTTCAGCTCACGCCTCAGAATTGCCGCGCTGGCGTCATTGCCGAGGGAACCGATGAAGGATGTTTGGGCGCCCGCCCTGGCTGCCGCGATCGCCTGGTTATTGCCTTTCCCGCCCGGGTACTGCGCTGAACGCGCTGCCAATAAGGTTTCCCCTGGTGCGGGAATGCGGTCAACGTGGTACACGAAATCCAGGTTGGCGCTTCCTACGACGACGACGCTCACTCCGCTCCGTCCTCACTTTTCATGCCGAATTTCTCTTGCAGGCGCACGGTCCTGTCAGTTAGCTCATCGAACGAAATTCCATCGAAGCCCGGGACACTGGATGCAAGCCTGTCCTGTAGGGGATTAGTCCAGCTGGAGGGCAGCGCCTCCGCGCCGAGCAGGCCTCCACAGAGCGACCCAACAGTGGCAGCTGTTGAGTCCGTGTCCCAACCGCCGGTGACAGCGGTCGTGATTGCCTGGGCGAAGTCTCCTTCCGTGTGGGAGCGTGAGCTCCGGGTAAGAGCGAACGCGAGCAGTGCCGAATTGTTCAGGGAGTGGACCCAGTGGAAGTGGCCAAACTCGCTGTGTAGCGCGTCGAGGGCTGTTTCGGTGTCCTGACCGCTCCTGCCGAGCTCAGCTCCCACCTCGATGGCGTGACGGTACCGGCTTTGCGGGGGCACTACGGAGAGCCCGGCGACCAGGACGTCGTCGACGCCGTCTGCGGTGAGCGAGGCTGATGCCGCAGCCGCCACGAACATGGCCCCATAGACTCCGCTACGGCGATGGCTGAGCATTGCATCCTGCCGCGCCAATTCTGCTGCTTCTTCGGGTCGTCCGGGCAGAACCCAGCCGTATACGTCCGCGCGGATCTGCGCACCGATCCATTCCCGGAACGGGTTCCGGTGCCCTCCTGCGTCCAGCGGAGCGTAGCCGTCCAGGAGGTTCCGGTAGGCGATCCGCTCAGCGGTGAAGACCCTGCCGCCTGGAAGGTTGTCCAGCCACGCCTTCGCAACGTGGTCGGTGGTGAAACCGGTCCCGTGTTGTTCAAGAATGGTGAGGGCGATGAGGGGGAAGTTGAGGTCATCGTCCTCGGGCATTCCGGCAATGTTTTCCAGCAGGCTGGTGCCCCGGCTCCGCCGGTTCCACGGATACTGCTCGCCAACCGCGGGATCCAGTCCGCAAGCGGTGAAGTAGGAGCTGATCGGCCAGTTTCCGGTGGACTGCGCAATACGTCGGATGCCCTCGCGGGGAATCTTCTCCACAGGTTTGCCGAGCAGACACCCGGCCGCCCGGCCAAGCCAGGCTCCGCGCACCCGGTCGCGCACCGCCGTCGTGCTCGCTGCTGCGACCGGGCTGGCGAGGACTGGAATCTCCGGCTCCGTGTCGGAAAGGTGCCCAGACACGGGCAGGGTGTCCAACTCGTCAAGCAAATCCCGGGCCAGCGATCGCAGGTTGGCGGATGCGGGGGCATCGGAGGCGCCCGATACTGGCGGCTCCACGGAGCCACCCGCAGCCAGCCAGCGTTCGCGGATTCGGGAAGTGTGCCGTCCTTCGTCTTCAGCCGCCCGTAGCCCGTGCGGAACGAGATCCTCTGGCTGTGTCCAGGTCAAGCGGAAGGTCACCGCATCACTCCAGCAGGTTCCTGCTGCACACCGAGATCGGTGAGCGCAGCCCGGCGCGCTGCCTGCCGAGCCTCGTCCTTGC
Source organism: Arthrobacter pigmenti (assembly GCF_011927905.1). Taxonomy (NCBI): domain Bacteria; kingdom Bacillati; phylum Actinomycetota; class Actinomycetes; order Micrococcales; family Micrococcaceae; genus Arthrobacter; species Arthrobacter pigmenti. The sequence continues at coordinate 1,922,880 of NZ_JAATJL010000001.1, read as the reverse complement.
CCCAGATCTCCCTGGCGACTGCCGCCATCGTAAAGCCGCTGGCTTCGATGTCGAACCTGCTCGCCGTCGCAACGGCCTCACGCCACTCCGCGGGCACACCGTCCCGTCCGGTAAGCGCACCAGCAAGCGAGCCGGCCATGACCGCAATCGAATCGGAGTCCCTCCCGTAGTTGACGGCACCGAGCACAGCTTCGCGGTACCCGCCGTCCGCGGCGATCAGCATGCCCAGCGCCACCGGCAACTCCTCGATCGACTTGGTTCGGCTGGGAATCCTCGCGTCCCGTGCCGGCGAACGATAGTTCTCACCGACCGTGTCGAACGGCCGGACAGCGTCGCGGAGTGCGTGGATCGCGTCCTCCCAGCCGTCGACAGTGCGGGCACGGTCGACGACGGCGGCAATCGCCTCCCGCGTCCCATCTTTAGCAACCTGCAGGGCGACATCAATCACCGAGTCTGCGGTGGAACCTGGGCGCATTGCCTCCGCCACAGTAGCCGCGAACACGCCCGCGGCTTCCCTTCCATAGCTGGATTGGTGAGCGCCTGCGGCGTCAATTGCCTCAGCATAGGCAGCCTCAGGAGACCCGGCATTTGCTATCCCAATGGGTGCCGCGTACATCGTCGCCCCACAGTTGACGATGTTGCCAACCCCAGCCTCTCGGGGATCGATGTGGCCATAATGCAAGCGGGCCACGAGCCATTTCTCCGCGAGGAAGACCCGGTGGAGAAGCAGCGCCTCGGATTCCAGTTCAGGAATCCACCGCTTCTCCCCGATGAGCAGAGGAACCAGGTGTTCAGCTATGGCGTGGGCGTCCAGATGATCTCGAACAGTGGCGTATACGTCGACCAGCGCCGTTGTCATCAGGGTGTCATCGGTGATGTGGCCGTCACCCTTGTGATAGGGCGCGATTGGCCGAGCATTGCGCCAGTCGGCGAGGAACGGTGGAACGATCCCCGTGATGTAGCCGCCGTAGCGCTCCTGGATGGCCTCCGGAGTGTTTCCTTCCGCGGCACCGCCTAGGGCGTCGCCCACGGCGGCACCAGCCAGCGCTCCCACAGCCTTGCTTTCCAGCAGATCCATGCCCATCTCCTGCGTGTAGTGATTCGATGATTCGTCGAAGTGTGGAGTTGTCACCTCATCCGCCGGCAGATTCCCATCCCTCCGACAGCTGCGTCTGCAACTCCTCGTAACTGATCGAATCGGCGAAGTATTGCTGGAAGATCGGTGTTGCGTACTGGTCCTTCCACTGGTTGTAGCTCGTCACCTGCTGGAATGGCGCGGAGGTGAGAAGCTCGCCGGTGGCAAGGGTTGCCGCCCATCCGTTCTCGCCGTCGGTCTGCTCCGCAACCAGCTCGCGTGCGGTACTGGTTGCGGGGATCAGCCAGTCACCCTGTGCCAGTTGGGCAAGGTTCTCCTGTGCCATGAAGTACTCGATGAACTGGGCAGCCGCCTCTGGACTCTCGCTTTCCGCAGCAACCGACATGGTCTGGGGGTTCGCAACCTGCTCTGCTGAAACCGTTCCCTCAAGTGGGGGAAGAATCGACCAGTTGAAGCCTTCGGGCGCGGATTCGATGAGCTGTTGGGCTATGAAGTTGCCGCCCACATACATGGCGTACGTTCCGCCATAAAAGCCGGGAAGTACATCGGAACCGCTCTGGGTCAGGGACACCGGGTCAATCGACCCATCCTCGAAGGCCATCTGATGGATACGTTGGGGAGCAGCGAGTTCCTCCTCGCCGACCTCGATGGTGACGTTCTCGCCGTCGACCTGGAAGAATTCGCCGCCGAACATCGGAGCCATGTTCATGATGGTGGCCGTCGGCTGCCGAAGTCCCCACCCAACGCCGAACGTGCCGTCTCCTGTGAGGTCGGACGCAACCTGCTGGAAGTCGTCCCACGGCAGTGTCTCACCGTCGGGAAGGGGAACACCCGCGGCCTCGAAGGCGTCGTTGTTCGCGAAGACCACGTAGGACTGCAGGAGGGTTGGGACGGCATAAGTGCCGGCTTCCTCCGACGTCACAGTGGACCACAGGTCCTCGGAGACACTGCTCCTGAGGTCCTCGCCGATGTAGGGCTCAAGGTCGGCCAGGTAGCCCTGCTCGGCGAAGCCGGCCATGCCGGCGGATTCGAAGTGGATGATGTCCGGAGCGGTGCCGCCTTCGAACTGTGTGACGAGCTGCGCCTGGACGTTATCCCAACTGCCTTGTCGGAGTTCGACCTGGATGTCGGGGTTCGCCTCGTTCCAGGAGGCGACGATTTCCTCCGTCGCTTCAACGGTTGGACCCTGAAATGCCAGGCTTTGGAAGGTGAGGGCGACGGGCCCGTCCGCCGGTGCATCGCCGCCGCCCTCTGTGGAGCCGCCCCCGAAGGCACAGCCGGACAGCAGGCCCACCACGGCTACGGCGCCGAGGGTGGATGGAACTGTCTTTCTCATGATGTTCTCCTATTCGGTGTTTCTGTGGTGGTGTTGGTTCTTTGGTGGCGCTTAGCCCTTGACCGCGCCGCTCAGCAGGCCGGAGGTCAGCCTCCGCTGGATGATTGCGAAGAAAACCAGGCTCGGAATCGTGGCCAAAAGGGACGCCGCTGCGAGCTGGCCAAGCTGGACCTGCCCTTCCGCGCCGATGAAACGCGCGAGTGTCAATGGGAGGGTTTGGAGGTCTGGATCCTGGATGAGTACCAAGGCGAAGAAGAACTCGTTCCAGGAGGAGATGAACGTGAAGAGGCTGGTGGCCACCAGGCCCGGCGCCAGGAGGGGAAGCACGATGGTTCGAAGAATACGCGGGCGGGAGGCGCCGTCGACTGCGCCTGCCTCCTCAAGATCCACCGGGATGCCGGCGACATACCCACGGAGCATCCACAGCGCAAATGGGAGGGACCATACCGCGTAGACCACCACGAGTCCGACCAGCGAATCGATCAGGCCGATCTGCTGCAGGATGATGTACAGCGGAATGATGATCAGGATGAAGGGGAAGACCTGGCTCAATAGAATCCAGCCCGTCGCAAGTCCGCGGAGCTTCGTCTTGAAGCGGGCCAGCGCGTAGGCCGCAGGAAGAGAAAGCAGCGTGACGATGACCGTCGTAGCGAGTGCCACGATCAGGCTGTTGCGGCCAGCGGTGAGCAGGTCGGCCGTCTGGATCGCCGAAACGTAGTTGGTGAACTCCAGTGACTCTGGTAGCAGTTGCGGCACCGGGGAATTCAACTCACGCGAGGTCTTGAACGAGGTGCTGAGCAGGAATAGCAACGGGAAGGCGAGGAACACCAGGTAACCCGCGAGGACCAGGTATTGCAGGGGACGCGAGATCATCCGACGCTGCTTCTGGCTCAGGCCGTTTCGGGGGGCTGTCTGTGTGCTCATGATTTCACTTCCGTTCCCGTGTCTGCGCCCGCAAATAGACCACCAGGAAGATGGCGATGACCACCACCATGACGTTGCCCATTGCAGAGGCCAGCCCGAACTCGCCGTAGCGGAACGCCTCGTTATAGGCGAAGAGCATGGGAAGCATGGTCTGGCCGCCCGGGCCGCCGGCTGTCAGCACGAATACCAGGGCAAAGGAATTGAAATTCCAGATCAGGTCCAGGGTGGTTATCGCGATGATGATGGGTTTCAGGGCTGGCAGGGTCACGTGGATGAAACGGCCCCATGAGCCGGCGCCATCTATCGCTGCGGCCTCATGAAGCTCCGCCTGGACCGATTGGATACCGGCCAGAAGGGTAATGGTGGTTTGCGGCATTCCGGACCATACGCCCACCACGATGACGGCGGGTAGTGCCGTTGAGAAGTCGCCAAGCCAGTTGATGTTATCCGGGAGTCCCACCGCACCGAGAGCCTGATTTACAGGGCCGAAGGAAGGGTCCAGCATGAGGCGCCACATGATGGCAACGATTACCGGCGGGATGGCCCAAGGAATGAGGACAAGAGTGCGGGCGAGCCAACGCAGTCGCAGATCCATGTTCAGTAGCAGCGCCAGGCCAAGTGAGGCGAAGAACTGGAGGATGGTGACGGAAAACGCCCAGATCAACCCGATTTGGAAGGATTCCCAGAAGAGGTCGTATCCGAATAGCTCCTGATAGTTCTCAAGTCCGTTGAAGGTCGGTTCGACGTTCAGCCCCGCACGCGCATCGGTGAAACCCAGCAGAACGCCTTGCGCGAGCGGGTAGATGCTGAACAGCACCACGGGCAGGAGGGTCGGCAGGACCAAAATCCAAGCGTCGCGGCCACCCGATTTGCGGGTCTTGCGGCGCTTGATGGGGCGTTCCGGTGGGGCCGAAACCGATGCCATGTTTGTGCTCATGACACACCTTCCTCAAGCTCCGGCTTCCTGGCCTTGACATTCTTCCCGCGTGATGCTCCTTCAGCGGTTGACTCCCTCTCCGCCAGCCACGGGGACACCACGGTGGTTTCGGAGGGACGGGATGGATCCTCGATGCGCGCCAGTAGCAGCCGTGCGGCTTCCCGGGCGCGTTCGGCCGACCCCAGGTCCACACTCGTAATGGACGGATTGGCGTGGTCAGCGAGGTCGGTGTTGTCCATGCCGACAATGGCCACGTCCTCCGGCACACGCAGCCCTTTGGAAGTGATCACCTTCATGACGGCAACGGCGAGAAGGTCATTGGCGCAGAGAATGGCGTCCGGCGTTGCCTGCGCCGTGAGCACCTGCGCCGCTTCCAGTCCGGCTGCGTAGGTGAAGTCCGATGCCTCGACCTGCATGTCGGCCGTGGTTGGCAGCCCTCGCGATTCCATCGCGGCGAGATAACCTGTGAGCCGGGCCGATCCCGGCACCGTATCTACGGGGCCGTTCACAAAGGCGATGTGTTTCCGGCCGGTAGCTTTCAGGCGTGCCACAGCGATGTCGACGCCGGTGCGGGAGTCCGCGCGCACGTTGTCAAGGAGAACCCCCTGCGGTAGGGATCCGATGACCACCACCGGCAGTCTCGTGGAGGTCAGGCGTGCGATGATCTCGTCGGTGATGCGCAGGGGACTGAGGATAACGCCGTCGGCATACCCCCGTTCCAGGTTGTCGAGGAGTTCCACCACATCGTTGGGGTCGTTGCCAGTCGAGGAGAGGACGAGCCGGAAGCCAGCTTCCCGCACCACCTCGCTGACGGCGTGCATCATGGTCACATAAACCGGGTTGCCGACATCCGCGACAGCCAGGGCGATCTGCTCTGTGCGGCCAACCTTGAGTGAGCGGGCCATGGCATCTGGAACGTACCCGAGTTCTTCGGCCGCCTTGCGGACTTTTGCCGCGATCGATTCCGATGCCGGCAAGTTGTTCAGCACCCGGCTTACCGACGCGACAGACACACCGGCACGCTGGGCTACCAGGGCAACCGTGGACTTGCGGAGAACTGACATGGGCGGTCCGATCGTCGTTGAGGGAACCTGACGGATTTGTAATCGATTACAGTAATCGATTACAGGTTAGCACTGAGAGTCGGCTCACACAACGTGTTTAGGTGTTTGACGGCCGCGTGCCACCACGGATTGAGTCGAGACCTTCTGATCGCACAGATCAGCGTTGTAGTGTGATTGCGTGATCGTCCCCGATGTCTCCCAGAACGCCGCGGCGGTCGCTGACCATTACGACGAACTCGATCCGGTTTATCGTCAAGTGTGGGGTGATCATGTCCATCACGGGCTATGGGAGACGGGCCGCGAGACGCCTGCCGAGGCCGTTGAGGCGCTGGCTGACACAGTAGGCGACCGGCTGCAGCTTACGTCCGGAGAAGCGTGCGTCGATGTCGGCTGCGGCTATGGCTCAACCGCCAGGCAGTTGGCGGCAACTCGCGGGGTCCGCGTCACCGGCTTCACCCTGTCCGCCGAGCAGGCCCAGTACGCGGCCACGCATCCGGTACCCGGCGTGGACATCCATCTCCTTGACTGGCTCACCAACGGGCTCCCCCACGCCTCGGCCGACGCCGCCTGGGCGATTGAGTCGAGCGAACACATGGTAGACAAGCCCGGGTTCTTCGCCGAGGCGCATCGCGTATTGGCACCCGGCGGACGCTTCGTCGTTTGCGCATGGCTCGCCGAAACAGGTGCGAGCGATAGGAAAGTGCGCCACCTCCTCGAGCCGATCTGCCGCGAGGGGCGCTTGCCCTCGATGGGTACGCGCGAGGAGTACGAGGCGATGGCCAAGGCCGCGGGATTTGCGGTCGTCGACTATGAGGATGTCAGCGACCGCGTTGCGCGCACCTGGATGATCTGTGCCCGACGCCTTATGAAAGCCCTGATCGTCGATCGCGAAACCCGCCGCCTTGCCCTGAGTGCACGCAATCGCGTCTTTGCCCTGAGCATCCCCCGCCTGATCCTTGCCTACCGTACGGGTGCGATGCGCTACGGAATATTCACGCTGTCGAAGGCGAGCGAGTCTGAGGCACCCGGGGCCCGGGGCTAGCCGACACTGAGCCGGGTTGAACAAGCCGGCCAGGTCTCTTCTTGTAGCGCGTTGAACTCTTGTACCGCGTTGAACAAACGTTTAGCATACTGACTATGCGTTTAGTCGATGAGGACCTGAATACCCCGGCAAAGATCCGCAATGCCGCGATACGTAGGTTTGGCGCGGACGGGTTTGCTCGGACGAGTGTTCGGGCCGTCGCGTCGGAGGCTGGTGTATCCCCGGGTCTCGTAATTCACCATTTCGGTTCGAAGGAGGCATTGCGGGAGGCCTGCGATGACTATCTGGTGGAGATGGTGATGGAAACCAAGCCGCAGCTGCTCGATGAACAGGATCTTAGTCGCGGTATCCGCGAATCGTTGGCACGGATCGTTTCGTATCGTCCGCTCTTCATCTATCTGGGGAGGATGCTGACCGACGGGGGACAGGCCGGTGCGCATCTGTTTGATCGCTTCGTCGATGCCACCCGCGCCATGGTCGATGAAGGTGTGAAGTCGGGTCAGATGAATCCGAGCAGCGACCCGCACGTGCTGTCTGTTGTTCTGACAGCGCAAGGGCTGATGTCAGTGGTTCTCGAAGGCCATGTTGCCCGGAAGCTCGGAGCCACTGAACTCACCCCCGAAGTCATGGCGCGAATGACCCTCCCTGTCCTGGAAATGCAGACTTACGGGCTGTACAGGGACGAAACCATGCTCAACGCGGCCCGGCAGGGACTGCAAGCGGAGACAAACGAGGAGAAGGAACGGTCATGAGCAGTGCAATCAGCACGAATGAACTGACCAAGAGGTACCGGGGAAAGACCGCACTGGCGGGTATCACTTTCGACGTTCCCGCGGGCAGTGTCATGGGAGTTATCGGACCCAACGGAGCCGGAAAAACCACCACCATGCGATTGCTGTTGGACCTTATCCGTCCCACGAGCGGTTATGCCCGAGTACTTGGGCAGGATCCACGTGTTGGCGGCACAGCGTTGCGGAGCAGGATCGGCTATTTGCCGGGGGAGCTTCGACTGGATGGACGTGCCACTGGAAAGGACCTGCTCACGCACTACGCGCGTCTCTCCGGTCGGGTACAGGCAGGAACGGTTGAAGCATTGGCTGAGCGGCTCGGGTTTGATCCAACCCGCAGGATCCGCACCTTGTCCAAGGGCAACCGGCAGAAGCTTGGCCTGATCCAGGCGTTCATGCACCGCCCAGACCTGCTGGTGCTGGACGAACCAACGTCCGGGTTGGATCCGCTGGTCCAGCAGGAATTCCTTGCGCTTGTCCGGGACGCTAAAGACGAAGGCCAGACCGTTTTTCTCTCCTCTCATGTGATCTCCGAAATTCAGCAGGCCGCGGACTTCGTCATAATCCTCAAGGACGGTCACATCGTCAACTCCAGATCCGTTTCCGCTTTGCGCAGCGAAGCGGCCCGCAAGGTTCGCTTCGTCATGCAATCCGACGACCTGGAAGGAGACCGCAGCCGCATCACGTACGAGGCGGGGCTGGGAAATGTTCGTACCCTCGAAGAAGAAAGCGGATCACGAGTGGTTGTCGAAGGCACCCTGGAGAGCACCCCCGACCAGTTCATCAAAGCGCTTGCGCGCCTCACGATCGTGGACCTCGTCATCGAGGAACCCGACCTGGAGCGGGCCGTCCTGAGCTTCTACGAAAACGACCTGGAAGGAGCAGCCAGTCATGCGCACTGAGATTCTCCCCCTGTTTCGCCGCACCTTACGTGACTCGGTTCCAGCCCTGCTGGGCTGGGGTACAGGTTTAGCGGGAGTCTGTCTGCTGTATCTGCCCCTTTATCCAACGATGGGTGGTGGAGCGCAACTCCAGCAAATGATCGAGAGCATGCCGGAGGAAATGATCTCGGCGTTGGGGTTCCAGAACCTTTCAACGGGGGCGGGCTATGTCCAGTCCACTGTGTTGGGCCTACTGGGATTCGTGCTGCTCAGCATCGCCGTCATTGGGTGGGGTACCGCAGCAGTGGCTGGAGAGGAAGAACGCGGCGCCCTCGAACTCACCCTCGCGCATGCGGTAACCAGGACACAGGTGATACTCGAGGGAGCTCTGGCACTCTTCACTCGGCTGGCCATTCTGTGCACGTTGCTGCTGGTGATCCTCCTCATCCTCAACGGGCCTTCGCAGTTGGGGCTCCAGACCAGTGCCATCTTCGCCGGTGTCACGGCCCTGGGCGGTCTAGGGCTGCTCATTGGGCTCGCCTCATTGGCCGCGGGTGCACTGGTTCGTAGTAGGACAGTGGCCCTGCTTTCCGGCACCGCTGTTGCGGGCATCGGCTATATGTTCAATGCCCTGGGGAACCAGAGTGTTGACCTGCAGTGGCTCCACGCACTCTCGCCGTATCGCTGGGCCTACGGAGAAGCTCCGTTGAGCAACGGTTTCGACGCCGGAGGGCTCACCCTGCTGTATCTGAGCTCGGCTGCGCTCATCCTCATCGCCGTTGCGGGGCTGCGACGGCGCGACGTCGGCAACTGAATGATCCCCCCAGCGCGGACTTCGCTCGAAGCCGCGCATTCGGTCAGCGCTCCAGCGGCCGAGCGGCCTAGAGAGCGTGGATCCGCCAGCTCACCGAATGGGTGTCGCCCGGCTCCAGCACGATCAGGTCCGTTCCCGAGTTGAAGGCGTCCGGCGGGCACGTCATCGGTTCAGCGGCCAGGCCAAGCCGCGAAACGGCCGGGTTCGGCTTGTCGGCCGTGTGGATCTGCATCCATGGGCAGGCCGAGTCGAACGTGATTGCCGCCCCGCGCCCGTCTGCGGCCCGCACGGAAACGGTGGCGGCGCCGTCGTCGTCGTACTGGACGCCCGTGTAGGCGTGGTCCGCAAAGGTAGAGCCGATCACCCGAGGCTCCCGGAAGTCCAGATCCGACGACGACGCCACGTCGGTCAGCGTTGTCGGGATCAGCCGGTCTTCGGTCACCTGCAGGACTTTCGACGCCGGTACCTGCAGCGTCCAGTCGTCAACCAGTCCGTCGCCCGCCACCAGGTACGGATGGGCGGACGCACCGTACGGCGCGGCGGAAGGCCCGGGGTTGACGGCGGTGATGGTGGTGGAGAGGCCGTCGTCGTCGAGCATGTAAAGCACTTCGACCTCGAGTCGGAACGGGTACCCCTTCTGCGGAACAACAACCGCTCCGAGCCGAACCGAGGCGTCGGTCTGTTCGACCAGCGTCCAGTCAATCCACCCGAGCAGACCATGCAGGGCGTGGCTGCGCTTCGGCTCGGTCAGCGCGAGCTCGAAGTCCTTGCCGTTGAACGAGTACTTGCCGTCGACAATCCGGTTGGGCCACGGAACCAGGACGGCACCGCGGAACGAGGGCCGGATCTCATGGGCGTCGTAGGGGACCACGAGGTCGCGATCATTATGGCGCAGGTAGCGCACGGAGGCCCCGACGCTGGCGATCGAGGCCGTGTATGGCCCGTGCTGCAGGGTGTACTGGGTGCCGGAAACAGGGGTGGAATCGGTGGCTTTCATCGCGCACCACTCTACTTCCGACCCAGCACCAACCCGGAAAGAAACGCTAGGCCGTTTCGACCAGCTTCGCGTACACCACGAGGTTGTCCTCGAACTCGCCGGAGGCCGCCGTGAACCCGTCACAGGTGATCAGCCGCAGCTCGGCCCCGTCGACCGGGAAGTAGACGGCCTTCGTGGGGAATTCGTTCTTCGGGTACACCTCGCTCTTGTACACCTCGAAGATGGCCGTTGAGCCGTCTTCCCGGTCGACCGTGATCCGGTCTCCCGCCTGAAGGGCCTCAAGGTTGTAGAAGACGCCGCTCTCATCGGCGGTCGAATTCACGTGGCCCAGCAGTACTGAAGGTCCGGTCTCGCCCGGTGTCGGTGAGCCGTTGTACCAACTGGCGGGTGCGCCCTCGTTATCCGGCGGCACTTCCAGCGTGTTGTCCTCGCGCAGGCCGGTCTCGATGATCTCCGCCTCCCGGTCCAGGGACGGGATGGAGAAGCTCACCGGAGCGGACGGGTCCATGGCCAGCGCCACCTCGGGCGGTGCGTCGGCGGCGGGGGCGGACTCGCTCGGGGAAGGCGCGGAGGGCGCACTGGATGAAGGCGCGGACGACGACGGCGGACTCCCGGCCGTGCCGGGCTCCTCCGCCGCGGGCGTTCCGCAGGACGTCAGGGTCAGGAAGAGGAGCGCCGCCCCCGCTGCGAGGCGGAGGCGGCGGTCCTTTGCACAATTACTCATGAACGAAGGTGCCGTTCCTTAGCGGTCGGCAACCATACGACGGCGAACAGCGTACGCGCCACCGGCTGCAGCCAGGAGGCCGCCGCCGAGCAGGGCGACACCCATGCCGTTGGACTCTTCGGCAGCCGGCTCCGCAGCGGTCACACCGGTATCGGCGCCGCCGGCGGGCTGCATGTCGAGAGGTCCGCACAGTGCCGGTGCCGTTGCTGCAAGCGGCAACGACTCAGCGCCAGGCAGGCTGCTCATGGTTTCGGTCGCAGCGGCCGGCTGGTTTGCCGGGTCCAGACCGTGAACAACCACTACGCCAGTGCCGTTGGCCAGGGCATCCTGGGTTTCCTGGTTCAGCTCGAACGTGCGCTCGTAGGTGAAGCTGCTTCCGGAAGGAGCAACTGTCACATCGGTTCCTGCTTCAGGGCCGGTGCTACCTTCGAGCGAGAGCGTGGTGCCGATCATTCCGTATGACGGCTGGCCTTCAGGAGTGCTCACGATGCCGTCGCCATTGGCGTCATCCGCCATGGTGGGGCAGGTTCCCTGAGCACCGATGTGAATGTGCTGCACATGCGGGTAGGGGTTGTCCATGAACGTTTCGGCAAGGCCCGACGTCTCGATCGTTACTGTCGCTTCGGTGCCGTTGACGTCAATCCACGCCGTCCCGGATGCTCCACTGTTGTTTACCTGGTTCAGGGTTGTGGAGTAGGAACCGGCCGCGTGATCCGCCATGGCCGGCGCTCCCGCCATTGTGGTGAGCCCGAGGGCTACGGCGGGGGCTAGAAGAGCTACTTTCTTCTTCATCAGAGTTTCCTCCTCATCGGAATGTGTAGGCCCAGCTCTTGGGCGCACATATTTAGACTTCGGAGTACGTTCCCTGGCGGATTGGGATGATTCAGGTTTCATTCAGATAACGACGGCGGCGCTAGCCTTCCGGTGGCAACTCCACCGTGTCGTTGAGGCTCAGGCACTCTTCGGTCTGCTCGATCTGGGAGACCGGCCCGCCCAGGTCGACCAGGACGGTGCTGGACGCCACCTCGTTGGGGTTGAACAGTACCTCGACGGCCGGATTCCGGCCGTAGGTCGTGGCGGTCCAGATGTCGCTCTCGGTCGACTCCGCGATGATCCAGTCAACGTCGTTCACTGACGCGCAGGCGTCTGTGGTTGGGCCGGGGATCTCGACACCGCAGCGCAACACAACCTTCGATGGATCGCCCCACGCGGCGGTCGCCTGGCTGTTGGTTTCCCTCAGCTCGTAGCCTGCAACGTCCGGTGGGAGCGCGATCATCACCTCGGCACAGTCGGGGTTCGCCGCGTCACCGGCCGCGTTGACGTTGACGATGGGGGAGCAGGCGCTCAGCGCTGCGATGAGCAGGGCGCCGGGGCCGGCGGCGCGCAGGAAGGCACGCGGTTGGAATGGCATGACTCCAGCGTAACCGGCGAACCTTGGGAAGATTCGTGCACCTCGGGTGGCTTCGGCGGCTTGCAGCCCACCGGAGGTGCACGAAAGTTCACGTGGAAAGGGAGCTAGGCCCGCGGTTCCCGGCCCGGCGGCTGGCGGGGAGGCGCCGTCGTCGGCTGCGGAATTATCAACGGGGCAGACGCGGGGCATTCTGGGCTCAGTTCCACCCGGTTGCCGTCGATCCACACGGGAACGGGGCCGCCATCGTCGCCCCCATCCCCATCGAGCAGCCGCACGGTGCTTCCCGAGCGGGTTACTTCGACGCCGATGCGGCGCCCGCGCCAGATCAGGCGGAACGCTATCCGGTTCAGCGTTGCGGGCAGCCGCGGAGCCAGTCGGAGTTCCTCGCCGTCCAGGATCAGCCCGCCGAAGCCGCTGACCAGTGCCAGCCACGCACCGGCCAGCGAGGCGAGGTGCACGCCGCGGTGCGTGTCGCCCTGCAAGTCAGCGAGATCGGTCCGTGCGGCCTCACGAAGGTAGGCCAGTGCGAGGTCCAGGTGGCCCACCCGCGTGCACACTACTGACTGCACTGCCGCCGAGAGCGAGGAATCACGTACCGTTCGCTGCTCGTAGTACTCGAGGTTGCGGGCAGTCTGTTCGTCGGTGAATTCTTCCGAGCACCACCACAGGGCAAGGACGAGATCCGCCTGTTTGACCACCTGGCGTCGATAGATCTTCGCGTAGTGGGCGTGCTCCTGCACCGGGTAGGCGTGCGGGTTCGGGTCGAAGTCCCATTCACGGTAGGTGGTGAAGCCCTCGTTGGCCGGATGTACCTGCCTCACGGGATCCCAGGGCACGTACATGGCGTCCGCGATCGACCGCCACCGCGCGGGTTCGTCCGGCTGCACGGACAATTGCCGGGCCTGGTCCGGGTAGCCGTCGCAGGCATCCGCCGCCGCCCGAAGGTTGCGTTGGGCCATCAGGTTGGTGAATACGTTGTCGTCCACGACGCCGGTGTATTCGTCGGGGCCGGTAACGCCGAGGAGGTGGTAGCGGCCGTCGTCGGACTGGTGTGCCGTGGACTCCCACAACCGGGCCGTCTCAACCAGGACGTCCACGCCGCCGACCTCCGTGAGTGGCGTCCCCGTCGCGGTTGCATAGGACGTGTAGGCGCGGGCGATACCGGCGTTGAGGTGGGTGGCCGCAGTGCTGGCCGGCCAGTACGCGGAAACTTCCTCTCCGTTGATGGTCCGCCAGGCGAATGAGGCGCCCTTCACACCCAGCACCTTGGCGCGTTCGCGGGCGGTGTCCAGGGTGGATGTCCGCCAGCGCAGCAACCGTGCCGCGCCCTCGGGGTACAGCAGCGTCAGTGTGGGCAGCACAAACCCTTCGACGTCCCAGAAGGCGTGCCCGCTATAGCCCGGTCCGGTGAGGGCCTTCGCCCCAATCGGCGCCACGCTCAGGGAGGCTGAGGCCTGAAGGACGTGGAAGAGATCGAACCGGATTGCCAGCTGCAATTCGGGACCACCGTCGATCTCTACATCGGCGTCGTCCCAGAAACGGTTGAGGAATGCACGCTGATCCTCGAGGAGTCCTTCCCAACCGCGTTCTCGTGCGTCCTTCATCGCTGCCAGCGCCTGCGCGCCGAGCGACTCCGCGGAATCCTCCGGCGAGCGCACGTGGGAGAGGTATTTGGTGAAGCACAAGCGTCCACCCGGCGGCAGTTCGACCGCCACCGTCGTGACCACCTGGTCCTCGCCGCAGGAGGTGGAGACGTTGCCGCCGTCGGGCATCTCGATGCTGTGCTCCACCATCGCCGCGACGCCGATGCCGCTGCCCTTCGTGCGGTGAACCAGCAGCCCGCCGGTTTCGTAGGACCGGTGGAAGCTGCGCGCGAAGGGGGCGTCAAGGGCCTCCCCGACGCGAGGATCCGGGTTATCGACCTGCCGCGCCGTCCGGTTGACCACCAGTTCGGAACGGAGCGTTGCCCGGACGGGCTGGTCCACGGCCTCCAGCTCGTAGCGGATTGCCGTGATGGAACGCTGGGTGAGGGAAACCAGTCGCGTGGATGTTAGGCGCATGCGCTTCCCAAGCGGCGTCAACCATTCCGTCTCCCGGTGCAGCGTGCCGGCGCGCAGGTCCAGGGTGCGCTCATGGGTTTCGGGAGGCGTTTCGTGCAGATCGAAGGGCGTGCCGTCCAGCTCGAGGTGGATCGGTGTTCCGTCCGCAACGCCGATGATCGCCTGGCCCCGCTCCGGATGCCCGTACCCGTCCTCCGGGTAGGAGAGAGGGTGGAACTCGAAGACGCCGGACATGTAGGTGCCAGGGTTCTGGCTGGGCGCTACTTCATCGAGGGTGCCGCGGGTGCCGATATAACCGTTTGCGAGAGCGAACACCGATTCCGCAACACCCGGTCCGCTCCAGTCGAAGCTCGATTCATTGACCCGCCACGGATGGGGGTCGCTCGAGTTCCTGGGCACGGAACAATGCTAACCGTACTTAGGGTGCGCGGGAGGAGCGCTGGCCGGCATTGCGCTCGCCGGACAGGTCAGCGCCTTCGGGCGTTGGCGGCCGCTTGCCGTATCTCGTCCAGATCAAGCTCCGGTCTTCCACCGGCTTTGCCAACCACCCTCGCAGCGGCTACCGCAGCCCACCATGCCGCGGTTTCCGGGTCCTGGCCATGGAGCAGGCCGACGGTGAGCGCTGCGACAAAGGCATCGCCGGCCCCGGTCGGATCAACCGGCTCTTCCTCGATGAACGGCAGCACCACATGCCCGCCGGGCCACGCCACCACATTCCCGCCGGTAGGCGACGCGAGGGCGACCACCCGCGGGCCTTCCTCGAGCAGCTTCTGGGCTGCTTCGATGGTTTCGGTTAGATCGGCCGGCTTCCAGCCCACCAGCGCCTCGGTTTCCTCGACGTCGGCGCGTACGACGACGGCGCGCCGCAGCACACGCTCGCGGGTTTGGTTGTCCGGCGGTGCGCCGTCGGTGACAACCAATGCGTCCGGGTCAGCGGCGTCCAGGGCGGCCGTTACCGCCGCGGCCGGCTGCTGCAGTTGGATTAGGACGGCGTTGGCCGAGCGCAGAAGGTCTTCGCTGGCCCGGACGTCACCGGCTTCAAGCAGCACGCGGGAGTCGACGTCTTCGAAGAGTCGCCGTACCCCGTCCGGCTGCACGATGTCGAGGAGCAACGCGGTCGGCGCACCGTCACGGATCACTACGCCGTTTACGTCCATCCCGTCTGCCGCCACCTGCGCCAGGACGGTGTGTCCCGCCTGGTCATCGCCCAGTACTCCCACGAGGGACACGTCCGCGCCCAGCCGCCGACAGGCCACGCCCTGGTTGGCGCCTTTGCCGCCCAGGAGCTCTTGTCGTTTCTGCACCGGAACCGAGCCGCCGTCATCGGGCATTCGCTCGATTTGGAGGACCAGGTCGCGGGCAACCTGGCCTACGACAACCACCTTGAATTGCGCATTCGCTTCCTGTGCAGTCACGCGTTGCCCGTCCGTCCGCCCGCATGCAGAAAGGAGTCCTCCAGCAGCTCGCCGAGTTCCTCAACGTCAACCCGTTCCAACCGGATGAGCACCAGCTGCGGTGACCTTTCGTGATGCGGGGTCCAGAAGAACGTTTCCGGATCAGTGCCGGAAAGAGCCTCCCGCTCGTCGGTTTTCACGGTCAGGACGCCCGGCTCCCAAATGCGGGCCATGAGGGTCTTCGCGAACCAGGCGGGCTGGCCCCAGCTCGGGCGCTCCACCACACGGGGTAGGGAAAGGCAGATCCGTCGGGCATCAGCTTCGGTGGCCATGCCCTACTCTTGCACCGCCCGGCTGATGAGGGCCAGTGGAAGCCCAGGATTCGTCGTCGTGCGTTTAGTAGTTGTGCGCGTTGTAACGGTGCGCCGGACTCTCCGGAGAAGAGGCAGGGAAACCGGTTCGAGGGTGTCAACCCCGAGCGAGTGCAAACTGCCAGCAGGCGAGCGACAGCCTGGTGCGGCCGCAGTTCGGGTGAGATGTTCCTATAGACAAATCGAGTCCTTCATATGACGTATCGTCCCTGCTCGGGGCCTTACTCCCTATCGTCGCTGCCGTGCGGATCTGAACCCGGTGGCGCCAATGCCGGTAAGCCCGCGGGGTTTATAGATCGAAAGCCCGAGAGCGACGAGCAGAACGATCAGAGCAGCTGCGGAATGAAGGACCGGCGAGAAGTTTGGCAGGAGATCCGGGACCGTTCCGCCTGGTGTTGACTGCGTCACAGCGTCGGCAAGGACAATTAGGGTTTCCATGTACAGCAGGAGCACCGTTGTGGCCGCGATGGTGATCAGTAGCTTGATGAGCACCCAGTAGTGCTTGATGAGCCCCCACGGTGTGCCGATCGCCTGGAGGACACCTGTGAGCAGTGTGAGAGCGCTGAAGGGGACGAGCGCTGTCCAACCGATGATCTCCATGACCGTGTAGGCGGCCCGCATGGTCCATTCATCCGTGGTGGTGTAGCCGGTGACGGCAAGGACGAGGAATGCTGCCACGGCGCCCAGCCACCCGACGGAGGAGGCGACGTGTGCCACTAGCGCGGCCTTGCGTAGCCGTGGCGGCATGATCACGACCAGGTGTCCCCTGTATACACCGGCGTACCGCTCGGAGTCACAGGAAACGATGAATGCAGTCCGGGGCCGTGTTCTCCTCCGAGAAGCATCGCCACCACGAACACCAGTAGCACCGCCAGGGCTATGAGGGCGATTACTTTCACCCATCGGGGCATCCCGGGGCGTTCCTGCCCGGGTAGGCTGTGGCTTTCCTGCCCTCGATCAGAGTGAATATCCATGGGTTGAACCTCTTTCTATGTCAGCTTTTCTATACGGAGTGTATAGCAAACCGCTGTGGGTGAGGGTGGTTGCCAGTACATTGGTGGTATGCCCAAGCTCTGGACGGAAACGGTGGAGGGCCACCGTCATGCCGTCCGGACCGCCGTCCTGGACGCGGTGGCAGCCCTTGTCGCAGAGACAGGATTTTCCGGTGTGTCCATGACCCGAGTGGCCGGATATGCGGGGGTTACCCGGGCCACGCTGTATAAGTATTTTCCTGACGTTGAATCGCTGCTGGCCGCCTGGCACGAACGGCAGGTCCGTGAGCATCTGGCTGGGCTCGAGGGGATAGGCCGTGAGACAGCTGGCACGGGACGACAATTGCAGGCGGTGCTTGAGGCCTATGCGCTGATGATCTATGACAGGCCGGGCCACGACACATCAACCCCGGTGTTGCATCAGGGCAGCCATATCGACCATGCGCATCAGCACCTTGAGGCATTTATCGCAGACCTGATCCGGGCAGACGCGCAGGAGAAGGCCGCGGACCTGGCGATGGATCCGACAGATCTTGCCCGGTACTGCATCAAGGCCCTCAGTTCCGCCGGATCGCTCTCCTCCCGGGGTGCCGTCTCGAGCTTGGTGGCGGTCACGGTACGAGGGCTTCACACCTGACTCCCCTTCCGTGTGGCCTTTATTTCAGGTGGTTTGATCTGGCGTCGGTGAAGGTTTGGCCGTTGTCGTTGGAGACCTGGACGCTGTCTCCGGTAGCAACCCATATTCGCAGGGTTGTGTCATCGAGCGTATGAGCCGCGATTGCTGCTGGTTCCCCGGGAACGGCCCCGCGTTCGACCCAGGTCACCCCGGCATTGCCGCTGGTGTACACCACACCTTCGGGTGTGATGCCGGTGGCCTTGCCTTCGCTGAGTGCTGTGAGCATTAGGAGGGGTGCACCGGGCACGGCCGACCAGGTGCGGCCGTCGTCGGTCGAACGCTGCAGGCCCTCCTCGGTGGTCGCCAGAACCACACTGTCCCGCGGTGTTGCGGCAAGGTTGAACGCCGGCACTGACATGTTCACCGCCCCCCAGGATGTGCCGTCTTCACTAGTGCGCAGTTGCCCGTCGTATCCCACGATTCCGGAGTCGGTGGCGGCTAGGGCGTGGAAGTCGGATTCGCCTTGGCGGGACAGGGGTTGCCAGGTTTGACCACCGTCGGTGGATCGGATGAGTCCTACTGGGTCCGGCAGATCCGTGCCTTGTCCGGGGTGCCCGGAGGCGTAGAAGTCACCGTTAGCTGTGGTGGTGAAGCCCATCAGGTCGATGGTTGGTCCGATCTTACTGATTGGTGAGGTTGAGATGTTGAACAGGCCGTCGTGGGTAGCCAGAAGCACTTGGTTGGTGGCGGGGTCGACGCTCATACCGTGGATATGACCGCTCGGGTAACTGGTTGCGGTGGGAGCTTCGGTGGGCGGCGCCGCAGGTGGTGAGCAGGAGGTCAGAAGAAGTGCGCCGGCTGCTCCGGCAGCGAGGGCCTTCGTCCTGACGGTTTCGGGGTGTGTGAAGTGAGGATATGGGCGGGACATAGTCGGAATCCTTGAGGTGAAAGTAGAAGCCAGGAGGGGGGCGGGAGGGCCAGTTACCTGGCCCTCCCTGGGAGTACTGGTGCCGGTTTTAGAGTTCGGCTAGCAGTTCTTCCATTTCCTGGATTTCTGCCTGCTGGGTTTCCACGATGGTCTCGGCGAGGGCGATGGCTTCGGGGTTTTCGCCGTCGTCGATCTCTTCCTGTGCCATGTCGACAGCGCCGTTGTGGTGTTCGGTCATGAATTCAAGGAACATCCGGGCCGCTTCCTCGCCTTCGGCGGCTTCGAGTCCGGCCATCTGGTCCTCGCTCATCATGCCGTCCATACCGCCACCCATGGAGCCCATGTCGTGACTTTCCATGCCGCCAACGGGTTCGCCCCAAGCTTCGAGCCAACCGGTCATGGTTTCAATCTCGGGGCCTTGGGCGTCCTTGATTTGGGTGGCCAGTTCGGTCACTTCGGGGTTGATGTTTTCCTTGGCGAGGATGATTTCGCTCATTTCCACCGCCTGCTGGTGATGCGGGATCATCATCTGCGCGAACATCACATCAGCATCGTTGTGCTCCTCGGAAACGTCCGTGCTGGGTTCGGCGGTGGTTGTCGTCGCTGCCGGGGTGGAGGCCGTGGGGTCCCCTACTGGTGCAGCGGTTTCAGCGTCAGCTCCGCATGCGGCAAGGGTGATAACCGCAGCGATGCTCAGTGCTGGCCGGGAAAGGTAACGCTTCATGGTTGATCTGATCCTTCTCAATGATGTCGGGGAATTCTGTTGGTGTGCCCGTCCTTTTCGGGGCTCACCTCATCGCCGCGCACACGTCATCCCGCTCAATACACTCGGGCAAGGTGGTGGCGGCATGCCGCGGATCAGGTACGGCTGATACAGAGTCGGATCAGTGAAGGAACAGGAATCGATAGCGCCCGCAAGCTCATTGTTGGTGGACCACGCAGGACTGCGGTGCCGGAAACTTCCCTGTACGCAGGTAGCAGGAATGCCAGGACGGTCACGACGATAAGGGCCAGCATGCACATACCCAGGGCCATACCTTCATCCCCGCAGGAACCGACACAACCCTGATCCAGGTCCACGGTGCCGCCGGGATGGACAGCCGGTATCGCCTTGTGGGTTTCAGCTGCAGTTCCGGTATGTGTGCCATTATCAGCTGCGGCCATGGCCTGGTGGCTCGCTATGACGGGGCCGGTGGTGGGGTGTGATCCGTGGGTTGCGGTGGGACCGTGGCCGCCCATCCAGATGTGCATGGCAAGGATGCCGATGATGACGGCGGTCAGGCCCAGCATCGTGAAGACGGCGCGCGGCAGGGCCAGGAGGTTCCTGGTCCTGGTCCTGCCGGTCATCGCCGCGCCTTTCCGTTCATCGTGGTGCTTTCAGCGTCCCGATCAAGGTCGGTGTCCTCCCCACCTCTGTGAGGAGGACACCGACCGTCCCATAGTAGGTACGTTCCTAGGCGGTGATCCGTTCCGGGCTGAGGTCGATCCGGCGCAGTAGCTGCGCGTTGAGGGCGACCACGATGGTGGACACGCTCATCAGCACCGCTCCTGCTGCGGGTGAGAGCACGAAGCCGGCGAACGCGAGTACGCCTGCTGCCAACGGGACGGCGAGGACGTTGTAGCCGGTGGCCCAGACGAGGTTCTGGATCATCTTGCGGTAGCTGGCCCGTGACAGGTCGATCATCGCCAGCACCGAGCGCGGATCGTTTCCTGCCAGCACGACGCCGGCGGATTCCATCGCGACGTCGGTCCCGGCTCCGATAGCGATGCCGACTTCGGAGCGGGCCAGTGCGGGGGCGTCGTTCACGCCGTCGCCGACCATCGCCACCTTCAGCCCGCGGGATTGCAGTTCGGCGACCTTGGAGTCCTTGTCCTGCGGCAGTACATCGGCGAAGACCTCGTCGATACCCAGCTCAGCGCCGACGGCGTCGGCGACCTGGCGTGCGTCACCGGTGATCATTGCGACTTTCACCCCGCGCTCCTGCAGGGCTTTCACCGCTGACCGGGACTCATCCCGAACCCGGTCCTCCAAACGGACGGCACCGATGATCGCACCGTCGCGGACCACGTGCAGCACCGAGGCGCCGCGGCCCACCCATTCCTGGATGGTGCCGGTCATTTCTGCCGGGGTTTCCAGGTTTAGTTCTTTGAGCAGGTTCGGGCCGCCGACGGCGATCTTGGAGCCGTTCACGGTTGCCCGGACCCCGCGACCGGTCATGGAGGAAAACCCGGTACCGCGGTACCCGTACGCACTGGCTTCCTGATGGTTGGTGGCAGCGTGGACGATAGCCCGAGCGACCGGGTGCTCACTATCGGATTCGACCGCTGCAGCCAGGGCCAGCATCTCCGCATCGCTGACACCGCCGGTTGTGATGGTCGCGGTGACGGCGTGGCGGCCTTCGGTGAGGGTACCGGTCTTGTCGAACAGGACCACATCGATGGTCCGCATCCGCTCAAGCGCCATACGGTTCTTGATCAACACCCCGCTCTTTGCTGCGCGTTCGGTGGAAATGGCAATCACCAGCGGGATCGCCAGGCCGAGGGCATGCGGGCAGGCAATGACCAGCACCGTGACGGTCCGGATCACCGCGCCATCCGGGCTGCCCAGCAGCAGCCAGGCGATGAAGGTGAGAATGCCCGCGCCCAGGGCGAAGTAGAACAACAGGGCCGCCGCACGGTCCGCAAGGGCCTGCGCCTTCGATGAGGAGGCCTGCGCCTCTGCGACCAGCCGTTGAATACCCGCCAGGGTGGTGTCGGAGCCCACAGCCGCGACTTTCACCCGTACCGCGTTATCGGTCGCGACCGTTCCGGCGACCACAGTTTCTCCGATGGTGCGCGAGACGGTACGTGATTCACCGGTGATCATGGATTCGTCGAACTCCGCAGTGCCGTCGACGATGTTCCCGTCGACCGGGACCCGGGCACCCGAGCGGACGAGGACAACATCGCCCGTAGCCAGTGAGCTGATGGGGACTGTTTCGATGCCCGACTCGGTGACCTTGTCGGCCTCGTCGGGCAGGAGTGCTGCCAGCGCGTCAAGGGCACCGGCCGCGGATCCGAGTGCCCGCATTTCCATCCAGTGGCCCAGCAACATGATGACAACCAGCAGGGCCAGTTCCCACCAAAAATCGAGGTTGAAATTCCCGACTCCCAAGGTCGTAATCCAGGAAGCGATGAACGCGACACTGATAGCCATCGCGATCAGCAGCATCATCCCGGGTTGCCGGGACTTCAGCTCCGTGAGGCCGCCCTTGAGGAACGGGGCGCCGCCATAGATGAAGATGACCGTGCCCAGGACCGGGGAGACCCACATGGAGCCGGGGAACTCCGGCGGTGTATAGCCGACGATCATGGCGAACATGTGGCTGAACAGGACCACCGGGACAGTCAGGACCAGGCTGATCCAAAACCTGTTCTTAAACATCGCGGTGGAATGCCCGGCATGCTGACCGTGCGTATGCACTTCATGGTCAGCATCCGCGTGCCCGGCGTGGGTGCCATGGCCCCCATGCTGGTCGGTGTCCAACGCGGAGGCCGGTTCCTGCGTGGGCATGGCCTGGCCGTGGGTGTCGTGATCACCGGTCACGGGCCCGGTGTGCGTCTGGTGTTTCATGGGAATTCTCCTTCGGTCACACGGGGCTTACGTCCCGGACCTGGAAAAGTCAGGCGTTAGTGAGTTGATAGCCTGCCCTGCTCCACAGCGGAACGTACCCCTGCGGAAGGAACCGGCTGGCTGCTGAGGACGGTGACCGTTGAGGCCCCACCCGACACGAAATCAATCTGGACGTCCTTGACCTCATCAAGAGCGCCGACGGCTGAGGTAACCCGGGAGGCGCAAGACCCGCACGTCAGCCCGGTCACGGCGAAACTGGCGCTAACACCGCCGGCGGTTGCGACAACGGACGGGGCCGCGCTTTCCTGAGGTGCGCAGCAGGCGCACCCGCAGCGAACTTATCAGTCAGGGTCAGATCGGAAGAAGAAGTTCCGCACATGGTGATCTCCAAACAAAAGGGGACTGGTTTTTCGAGAATCAGCGGCGGCTGGAACCGGTGGTCATTCACGCCGCCCACAGCCGCCTGAGGGACCTTCAAGGAGTAAGCGGCCACTGATGGGCTCGGACTTCCCGCTCCGGTACCCGTAAACTTATACCCCCCGGGGGTATAAGTCAGGATTGCTGCTTCCCTCGCTTGAGATGTGGTCCGCCGGCGGCGCGGGAGGGGCTACTGATTGACCTGCTGCTGGAGAGTCGCCGAATTCACCCCGGTGGTGTGCGTTGTGCAGTTTACCCTCCGGCGCACTCGCGCTCTGCAGCCTCCTCATATTCGGGGACCGGACGGTCTTCCGCTTCCTGGGCGGTTGCGGCGATACCGTTCTGCTCGATGTCCTCGATCAACCAGTCCATCTCGAAGATCTCCCGACGCTGGGCCTCACTGATTTCAACCGCGAGCTGACAGACCCGCACGTCGGCCAGCTCGGAACGCTCAGACCGGGTGATGGCTAGCGAATGGTGCGGGATCATCGCGCTCATGAAAGCCTGGTCCTGCACGGTGGTCTGGCTGCGGTCAAGGAAAGCCCCGCCGCCGAGCAGCAGAAGACTGGCTACTACCAGGGCCACATTCGCCTTCGTGTTCTTGTACATGTTCAGCATCCAAGCCAGCATGATCAGCCCCATCGTGCCACCCATCGTGAGCGCCATGAACATGCGGCTCTCGCTCCAGCGCACATGGCTCCACTCATAGGAGCCGATGAACATGACGAAGTACATCACCACCATGGCGGTCAGGATCATCGCCCCGAATCGCAGGTACATGTTCCGCATCTGGTGGGACTTCTGCTCATCCTGGCCTTGCTCATGGGACTGCTTGTTTTCCGTGTTCGACACCGGACTCCTCCTTTTGTTCATTAATGCTCCAGCGCAGATCTTGAATACTGCAGATTCGTAAGTAGCGAGCAGCACCGGCCTGGCGCCCCAGGCCGGTGCTGCGCGCCCAGGGCTACCGAAGATTCTCCGCGGCGATGGCCACAGGTTTCCCTGCCTTCCAGTAACGAAAGGCAGGGAAGGCTCTAGCCGAGTGAGGACAGCAGTTCCGCGCAGGCCTTCTCACAACGGCGGCACGCCTCTGCACAGATCCGGCAGTGGTCGTGCATCCCGGCGTGCTCTTCACACTCGTCGCCGCAGGCCTTACACGCGACGCGGCAGGCCTCCAGCACCGCGCGGGTGAGGTTTGCGTCGTACCCGGTATGACGGGACAGGATCTTGCCGGTGGTTCCGCAGATATCAGCGCAGTCCAGGTTGGTCCGGATGCACTTGGTCAGTTCCGCGACCATGTCTTCGCTCAGGCACGCGTCCGCGCAGGCGGTGCAGGTCTGGGCGCACTCGAAGCACACCTCGATGCACTCGGCGAGCTTTTGCTTGTCCATTCCTCCGAGGTCCTTGGGGTAGGTGTCAAGCATGGACGTCACGTGGTGTGTCATTGGTTTCTCCTCGATTTGGGGTGCAGCCGATCAAACGCCGAGCTGCATTTGTTCGTTCTGTAAGTGATGCCTCGCGGCAAACACAACCAGCCAGTGTTGGCCGGGTGAACAAGTGGAAGCGACACGCAAAGAAAAAGGGGTATGCGTGCGCGAGGAGGATTTATGTGCGACTGATCGAGAGGGCTGTCAGTGACGGGGCGAGGTGGTCACGTTTTTCCAGCGCCGGATCGAACAATCCCGGTGGTTGCCCGTGCTCAGCAGGAAGCTGCATGACTGCCAAGGAGAACACGGCCGTTGGTTCAGTCGGCACCGCGCGTTGCGGCGGGGTAACCGGGTCAGGAGTGCTGGCCTGCTGGTGACAGCACGCATGCGTCGACGAGGACCCCTCAGATCCTGCCGACATGAACATTCCTTCGCTGCCGCTGCCAGGAGCCGACGAATCCATGGCCATACCGCTGCCGGTCATGACGCCAGGAGTGTGCTGCTCCGTCTGCAGGCACAGTGCGGCAGCGGCAGAAGTCGTGAACGCAACCAACAGCGAAACACACAGCACAAGCCGCATCACCGCCTGCGCGGTGATGCTCACCCTTCCTGCTGGTATTGGAATGAGTACCCTCCAGTCCGTTTGCTTCGTAACGCTCAAGATCCAGCCTAGTGAAAGGTAAGCATGCTGACTAGCGCGCGGCCTTACCGGGAGCAGCCCGGCATGCTGCACATGTGACTCTGCGTCCCCCACCACATCAACACGAGACCGGATCACCCGGACTGAGGTCCCGCTTCAGCGCGTAGTTGAGCTCGCGGGTGATAAAGCGCTTGAGGCTACGGATGGCGTCTGCTGAAGAGTGCCCTTGTGCTCGTTTGCGGTCGCGGTAGGCCTGGGAGCGGGGGTCGTAGCGTAACCGGCAGATGGTGACCAGGTATATGGCCCGGTTCGCGCGGCGGTTGCCGCCTCTATGGAGGCGCATGCGATGGGTTTTCCCGGACGATACTGGAATCGGTGCGACGCCGCAGAGCCTGGCGAAGGCTGCCTCGCTGGGGAACCGGCCGATGTTTTGCCCTGCCGTGATAAGCAGCTGCGCCACTGTGGGGGCCGACCTGGGGCAGGGCGATTGTGGTGGGTGCGACCACTTCAACGAGCTTGGTGATGTGTTTCTCCGTTGCGTTGATCTCAGCGGTGAGGTTGAAGATACGACGGCCCAGTTCCCGCAGTGTGTACTTCACCGCGTGCTCCGGTTCATCCAGCCGGCTGCTGTCCGGGCGCAGGGCGCGGGCCTGCGTTGCCTTGCCTTCGAGTGTCTTGGCATCAAACCGCCCGCGCATCCCAGTAGGGGCCGTGACTAGAACATCGCGTAACTGAACGAGCGCGGCCGCACGTGATTTCACAGCCGAGTCCCGCAGCAGATGCAGGTTGCGGATTGCTTCCACGGCGCCGGTAGTGTCCTTGGCCGGTGAAGAACATTCGCCCGACATTACTTTCCTAGCGGCAGCCTCGGCATCAATAACGTCATTTTTGCCTGAGCGGCTGCGGGTGAGGCGGTGTCCACGGTTGACCTCGACGACGTCGGTGCCAGCGGCCAGGAGGTGCCTGGTGAGGCCGGCTCCGTAGGAGCCTGTGCATTCAACGCCTGCTGCGTTGATGATTCCATAGCTGGCAGCCCAGTCTAGAAGCTCCTGGTAGCCGGCGATGTCGGTGGTGAACTGCCGATGTCCGAGCAGTATGCCGTGCTGGTCGAGGACTGCAGCGTGATGGAGCTGTGAGTGGGTGTCCACGCCTATCGTGATGGTGGTTACCGGCCGGCTGGTCGTTTCGGTCGTTGCAAGCGTCATGCGTACTCGTTCCTGTCGATGGGACGTTTGGCGAGCACGGGTGACCGGGCCGGGCGGACAAAGCACTGAAGAGCCTGAGTTCGCCACGTTCCTATCAAGTCACATCCCGTCCGGCCCGGTCGCCATAGGTAGGCGGCAGGAAAGGCGAGCCGACACGTCTCCTCATAGACCAGCAAGCACCGGAAGAGATGCCAGCCGTCACGCAGCGGGTAAGTCAGGAACCCCTCCCCTGCCACGTGTCACCCATCTTTCCTCAGTGCGGAGCGGGGGGGGTATGTCCTTTCTGGGAACTGCCTCAGCTGCAGG